>CASFJB010000098.1:2664-10453 GCA_949294945.1 uncultured Eubacteriales bacterium | reverse complement strand
GTCCCAATATCAAACCGGAAAAGAATATGGAAAATGTCAAGAACTAATAAGCACTACTGAAATCGCCACTATTCTAAAGCCTATAAAGAACGTAAGGGAGAAAGTTTGTAAGCTATTATCCGGCAGGTGCACATGTTAGGATAATTGCAATAAAAATGAAAGGAGATCTAAAATGAAAAGACATATTCGTACTTTGGTTGCCATGGTGATGGTAATCATGATGATTAGTTGCCTAATGGCATCTAGTGCAAGTGCGGCATATGACCCCGAAATCCCTTCCAATGCACCAGCAAGTGTAGGCTGGACTCTCTATATTGGAGGAGATGAGTATCAGGTCGACAGCAACGCTGTTGTTGGCTGGGGAAGCTCTGGACGAAATGTTTATATTGTGCAGATTGCATGCAATCAGCTTGCAAATACACACTATATTAACTGTGCATGTGGTGATGCGGATGGAGTCTACGGCGACAATACCAACAGAGGAGTAAAAGGGTTCCAGAGTTATTGCAATAGTGCAAATATTAATGGCACCAATCAGTCTGTAGATGGTGTAGTTGGCGCGCAAACTTGGAATCGTTTTGCATATTTCCTTGGATAATACACAAATCCAGCCATGACAAAATTAGAACCGACAACATAGTATAGGATGGAGGTACCCATGAAAAAAGCGATAACTGTAGTGTTGATTGTCTGTCTTGCTCTGGCTTTTACTGCTTGTTCCACGGGAAATGAAGAAACAAACTATAGCGGTGGAGAGATAGCAGGAAAAGACTTGACGGGCAGTGGAGGCGCACGCATTTTCAGTGCTAATCGCATTACCATGCCTGGAGGAGAAGGCAGAATAATAGATGCAGTAAAAGCTGGGGACCGTTTTTTTATCTACTCCGAAGAGAACAGTAAAAACTGTTTCTATTTCATGGGTACCGATTTGAATGTAACAAAGGCTGATATTACACTGGAATCTACAGTTGTTTCCATAGATGTCGATTATGATGGGAACATATACATCCTGTCAATGGAGCAGGACGGCACCTATGTACTCACACAAGTAAGTCCAGACATGGGGATTAGCAGCAGAGAACTTGAATTCCTGGGTGGTTTAGAAGACGCTATATGGGATATAACAGTCAGCTCTCAGGGATATTTTTTCGAGACATTCAATAATGTTGTGCTTTATGATCTTGAAGGCAAATATATTGGTGAACTGGGTCCATTTCAGAATGCATTTGATATTATAAGGAATAGTACAGAGCTAATATTGGTAGTATCTGGAGAAAATTACACGGAGTTTGGTGTACTCAACGGGGATAAAATACAGAACACGTATAAGGTTTTGATGACACTCAACGGAGTTTCGACGGGTGCACAAGATGGACATGTTTTTGCAGTTAATTCCGGAATAGTCTACGATCTGGACTTTACTACCGGAAACTATACAGGCTATTCAAATAGCTATGCTAGTGGAGAAGTCGGCAAGTTTATATACTTGACCGAGGAGACCTACCTGTCTATTGTCAACGGAGAGTTGATGTATTACACCTTGGCTGAGCAGCAGGAGAACAATGAACTCCAGACCCTTGTCCTTGCCACCTACGCCCACGAGGACTATGAGATTTCCGATCTCCTGAATGCTGTAAGCCTGTTCAATGAAGCCAATACGGATATTAGGATTGACGTAGTAAACTACGGCATATACGATGCCGGAAACGCTGAAGGTACCGGTTTGCAAAAGCTATACAACGACATAAATGCAGGAAATACCCCGGATATTTATGACCTGTCCCTAATGCCATACAGGACATTTTTTAACAAAGGTCTACTGGAAAATTTGTATCCATATTTTGATAGCTCCGAGAATATAAAGGCTGAGGACCTGACGTCCAGCGTGCTTGAGGCAATGGAGTATAAAGGGTCCCTTTATAATCTTGTACCGACATACACGATAATTACAATGTTTGGGCCAAAAGATGTATGTGACAGGGAAAACTGGAATACCAGCTCCTTCCTTCAGATAGCTGATAGTGCGGAAGTCAGCCTCTTCGGCCCCCAGGTCACCAGATACGAATTTTTAAAGTACCTGCTGATGTTCACCGGAAATGAATATATAAACATGGAAGATGGAATCTGTAATTTTACTGACTCCACATTCCCGGCCATGCTCTCTATCGCCAAAAGTCTGCCAGAGACTTACGATAGTGCGAACGCCGCTTCAGATGATTTGGGTCTGGTATATGTGGGACGGCAGATGTTCATATTAAGCACCAATGCAAATATAATTTCCGCTGTCCACACGGCTGATGCCGTATATGGAGGCAAATGTGTACATCTGGGTTTTCCATCGGAAAATAACGGGGTCATGGTAAATCCATATATTAACCTGGGGATGTCGGCAAATAGCAGGTCTAAAGAGAGCGTTTGGCGTTTCTTTGAATATATGCTCAGCGATGAATATCAAAACGGAATAAGAAAAACCATCCCAGTAAAGAACTCGGCTTTGGATGCCAGACTAGATTCACTTTTATCAAAGTATTTAGAAGTAAATAATGTCGTGGTTTTTGTTGATAATAGTATGACAAAGGTCCCTCTTGCGCCAATAAGCGAGGATGTAAAAACGAAGGCCATGGGTATCATAAACAGTATAGACTGTGTAAACTATTGCGATAGCGCTCTGTATAATTTGGTGGTCAGAGAAGCTGAGCCGTATTTCAGCGGAGATTTGAGCGCCGAAGAGGCGGCAGAAAATATTCAATCCAAGGTAAGTATTTATCTGGCAGAACAATATGACTAATAAGTGCTTATAAAAGCGAATACTGATAAGAGATAGTGAGAACTACCTAAATTTCTTACCTAAAAACAACGATGCTGTACCTCATCGAAAGGACAATTTAAAACAGGAAAATGTGCTGTAGCTTGTAATTTGTTTACGAGTCCTATCATAAGCTCTTAAAAAAACTATATAAAAATTACTTACTACTCCTGCAATTTCAGTTTTTGAAATTGCAGGGGATTTTTATACTCAAAAATCCTGTGATTTTCGCCGCTTATCTACGATAGCACCACTGTGACTGGCGATAAATGGCTATCGATTGATGAACATAAATTCGAGAATAATGCTATAATTGAAGCACATTAAAGAGAAAAGGAGAACGATAATGTGCTTTTTGAAATGTCTGGAGCAAAAAGTGAAAACAAAATATGTGCAGCAAAAAGCAAAGCAAAACCCGATGCCGTTCTCCTCCCAGGCCGCCTCTTTCGTATACAAATAAATTGAAAGGGAGGATAAACCATGAGCTATTTTTTACCGCCGAATAGGCAGCCTGGGCTGCCGCTTACACCTGACCGTTTGCTCAGATGCATAGGGGCCAGCGGCAGGCTGAGAGGATTCGATTATGCGGCGTACATGATAGAGCGGGTGGCAAACGGGCAGAGCAGCGTCTACCTTATAACAAAGCGGCTGTACCCAGAGACAGCCAAACTTTTTGGGGTAAAACCTAAATCCGTGGGGCGCGCCTTGGGGACACTTTCGCTTCACTGCTGGAATCACGGGGACCGGGAAGCTCTGTGGGAAATCGCCGGGTGCAGGTTGGAAAATGCCCCAACCAACGCAGACTTCATCGATATGCTGGCAGCGTACATAAAAAATATGAACTGAGAAAGGGGAAGGACGAGAGTGCATCGTCCTTCTAAAAGCTGCCGGTCTGCAAAAGGGCGCCGGAAAGGCACCTTTTTGCAGGCTGACAGACAGCCGGAAATGTGTCTCACCGTGAGACACATTTTGAAAATTGAATAGGGCAAACAGATACATTCCTCACATGGGGAGCCGGGCCGTGGGTGCGCTTGCGATAAACACCAGCACGGCAGGCAGCCTTGGCAAGGCTGCTGGCCATGAGCCGTATGAGGGGACAATGATACTTGCGTTAGCTGTACGTCACAGAACAGAACGCCCCGCCATGAGCATGGGGGGAGGTGAAAAGCCTATGGAGCGGCTGCCGTCCGCCGTCTGACTTGCCTATGAAATAACTGCTAGTCAAAGAATATTTTGGCTTATATTGTTAATGATATTAAGAGAAACGGGCTTTTAAAGCAAGAAGATGGCAAAAGGGTGGCAAAGTGAGTATGGTTGCAGATACATTGACCAGCAAGGAATTGACAATCAGAATACACGATGATTTTTGCAAAGAGGATATAAACAGAATGACTACTCTCTCAAGCATTGTCTCAGAATCTTACAGGCGTAGGCAGAGCAGTGTTACTGCACCACAAATTGAGGGGACGAATATTCAGGGCTGAATTTTATTGATAAAATCCATTATTTTCAAACCATGAAAATTTGACGTCCGGGTTATCACTTTGTATAATATGTATGAAAGGAGGCCCTTATGGAGCAGTACGTAAAATACCTCCGAAAGTCTCGCTTTGACCGGGATTATGCTGATTTGAGTATTGAGGAAACACTGAAAAGGCACGAGGCAATTCTGGATAAACTTGCAAGCGACAGAGGGTTTTACGTAGCGAAAACATATTACGAGGTGGTATCCGGGGAATCTATAGCTGCTAGACCAGAAGTTCAAAAACTGCTGGAGGAGGTAAATGCCGGAATCTATGCCGGGGTGCTGGTAGTAGATGTAGAACGGCTTGCCAGAGGCAACGGCGCAGACCAAGCATATATTAGCCAAGTTTTTCAGTTTTCTGGGACAAAAATAATTACCCCCATGAAGACTTATGACCCCAGCAACGAATATGATGAAGAGTATTTCGAGTTTGGCCTGTTTATGAGCCGAAGGGAGTACAAGACGATCAATCGTCGTCTGATTCGTGGAAGACAAAGTTCGGCAACTGAAGGCAAGTATCTGGGCAGCATTCCGCCTTACGGCTATAGAAGACAAAAACTAGAAAACGAAAAAGGCTACACGCTGGAGGAAGTTCCAGAAGAAGCTGGGGTAGTTCGAAAGATATTTGCCATGTACATGGAAGGTAATGGTACAAAGATAATCGCAAACTACCTTAATGATAAAGGGGTGCCTACTCGGCATGGAGACTTATGGACTTATTCCACAATTTCCAATATATTAACGAACCCAGTATATATGGGCAAAATTCGCCGAGGCTTTTGCCAACAGCAAAAAAGCTTTGAAAATGGCGTCGTAGTAAAAAAGATAAAACACCTGAAGAACATGGCGGATTATACCTTGTTTGAAGGACTTCATCCTGCTCTTGTGGATGAAGAGCTGTTCATGGATGTTCAAAGCCGCAGAATAGAAAAGCAACCAGGATTAAAGGTAAAAAAAGACGACCAATTACAAAATGCTTTTGCAGGGCTTATTTTTTGCGCTTGCTGCGGAAAAAGAATTGGACGAACGGTGACATCGAAAAAGAAGGGAGCGATACCCAGGTTCCGCTGCGTTAATTCCCGTAACTGTCATAATGCCACTGCCGACTACAATAAAGTGGAACAAGAAATCATTTCGTCTCTGAGGAAATGGTTGGATGGTTACAAGGTCAAGATTGAGACAAAGGGATTCGCCGAAGATATAGCCAGGTGCGATGAAATGAGAGCGGAACAGGAAGAAAGAATGTCTGCGCTGAGAAAGCAACTGGACAATGCCTTTGACCTGGTGGAACAAGGGGTCTATACCCTAGAGCTTTTTAAGGAACGGCGAGAAAAGATAGAGCAGTCTATGGACGAAGTAAGACAATATCTCGAACAGCTGGACAAGACTAGGGGTGAATTAGAAGAAAGAGATGCCCTGCCAAAATTGATACCGCAGACTGAGCAGCTACTTGAAAGCTATTACGAAATGAGCCCGGAAGAAAGAAACCGACTACTTAAAGCCGTGCTATGTAAGGTGGAGTACAAGCGAGAAGCCGGAGGAAAAATCGAGATAGATCTTTTCCCACGGCTGCCCAAGCTATAATGTAGGTATCATGGACGTACCCATGTGTTCGTCAACGATCCCAGCCGGGGCTATGCCGTGAGCATAGACGACATGCTGAAAGCGGCGGGCATTCAGGACAAGGCCGCATAAGCCGGAATATGAAAGATCTCCCGCCGGGGATTTCCCGGCGGGAGAAAGGTACAAGCTTTTTCGGTTTTGCCCCGGGGCCGGGGAGCCTCAGCTGCAGAAGAAGGGGCTGTCGGCATTGTTCTGGTCTATCTCCAGCATGTATTCCAGCATTTCCCTGTAGCCGGCCTCGGTCTCCGGGCTGTATTGAAGGTCGGTGGGGAACATGGCTACATAGCGCTTGCTGCCGTCGGTGCCGGCAACGGTGTAATGGGGCAGGGTCTTGTAGCTGTCGTCGTCCAGGTCATAGGCCATAATGGTGACAAGGTTGCCGCCGTAGCCCGCCTCTCTGGCCGGGCCGTAATAGATGCCGATGGAGTCCTTGCCGTGGACGGAGTATTCCAGCCCCACTCCCGAGGGGAGATAAAGGGTGAAGTAGGCCGTTTCCAGCCGGGCCAGCCCCTGGCTGGAGCGGAGGCTGATGTCCTGAGCGATGTCGTAGTTCCCGGCGGCGGAGGCGGAAGCTCCGCTGCTGAGGGCCTTGTCAATCTCGATGTCCTGAGAGAGCTCGCCCTCCAGCTCCATCCAGAAGAGCCGGTGGGAGAGCTTGTAATATATCATGCCGCCCAGCAGGAAGCCCTCGTCATAGTCCGGCAGTGAGAGACTGTTGGGACAGGGGCTGTCCTTGCCGGTGCTCAGGTCCACCAGGTGCAGCTGGGCCTTGTCCTCCTTGTAGTACAGGCTGTCCCCCCTCACCCACACCGGGGAATAGGGGTAGATATCCTCTGCCAGCTCCAGTTCCTCCAAGCTGTCCTCTTCCAGGTCGTATACATATATGTAGTCGTCATCCTCGCCGGTGGTGATGTAGGCCTTGTCCAGGAAGATGCCCAGCTGGCCCTGGCTGTCCAGCTCCGCAAGGGTCTTTCTCTCCTTGCCGTCCAGACTCACCAGGATGAGCTCACCCTCCTCGTTGAGGCAGTATACTCCCGCATCGGTGAGCTGGAAGCACTCTATATCCTTCTCCAGGACCTTGCTCTCCCCGCCCTCCTTGGGAAGCTTGTACAGACTGCTGCCGTAGAGGAAGAAAATATCCTCCTCATCCATCTGGAAGCCGTGGCTCAGGTCGTGGTCATCCAGGACCTTCATGTAGCTTTTGTCCTGGGCGGACTCCTCCATGGACAGGCGCACCAGGCCGTCCTCCGTGGCCATGTATATATAGTCTTCGTCCAGGGCGATGTAGGACACGTCGGAGGACAGCCGTCCCTCGGAGAGATAGTCGTAGGGAATGCCCTCCTCGTCCAGAAGGGCGCTGCACAGATTGTCCTCATAGCCCCAGAATATTACTCCGTTTTTATAAAACAGCAAGGCAGAATCCACTACCTTTTCCCGGTAATCCCGGGGGGTCTGGGAGCCGCTCTTCTTCTTGGAGGTCTGGGTGGCGGCATAGGCGGAAAAGCCGCTGCCGCTTAGGGAAAAGATCAAGGCGAGAGCCAGCAGGGCGGAAAGCAGTTTTTTCATGGATATCCCTCCCGAAAGCAAATTGGCCGGGGCATATATACCTTATTATATTAAAGCCGGGGGCTTTTGTAAAGCAAAGCCAGGGCGGAAAAAGTAAAAAATCCGGGCGGCGCCTCCAGGCGTAGCCCGGATAGAGACCGTCAAAAAGCCTCGCAGAGTTTTTCAACTCGGCGAAAAAATAATTTCAATCGTTTTCCGCGGCGACATGTGCGTCGCGGAAAACACTTCTCACGGAGCGGAGTGTCGAATTGTGCGCCGTAGGCGTACAA
>CASFJB010000098.1:0-2632 GCA_949294945.1 uncultured Eubacteriales bacterium | reverse complement strand
GCGAAAAAATAATTTCAATCGTTTTCCGCGGCGACATGTGCGTCGCGGAAAACACTTCTCACGGAGCGGAGTGTCGAATTGTGCGCCGTAGGCGTACAAACGAGGCATGACGCGTAGTGCAAACTCTTTTGTCAAAGAAGGCATGGCCTTCTTTGACAAGCTGAAATCCGGGCGGCGCCTGGGGGCGCAGCCCGGATAGACCGGTGTTCAGGGAGGGACGGCTATTTCTGCCTGTCGTCGCCCCGATGGGCCCGGCGCAGGCCGATCTCGGTGCCCTGGCAGATGCGCAGAAAATTTTCCCGGTGCTTGAAGAGTATGGCCAGGGTGGCCAGGGAGAGTATGGCCGCCAGGAGCAGGCTGCCGGTGAGGGCGGTGTAGGCGGGGACTATCAGCACCGTGGTCACGGTGCCCACCACGATGTAGTCGCTTATCAGGGTGACCAGCACCACTATGAGCAGCACTATAAGGGCAAATCTCCAGTTCAGGGCCAGGGTCATGCCCAGGTAAGAGGCAAAGCCCTTGCCGCCTTTGAAGCGGAGGTAAAAGGGGAAGATGTGGCCCAGGACGCAGGCCACTCCCGCCGCGGCGGTGATGCCCGGGAGATACCCGGCAAAGTGCCGGGCCAGGACCACGGCCAGCGCAGCCTTGCCTATGTCGTGGACGGCCACCAGCACCCCGAAGCGCCAGCCCATGAGCACCAGGGCATTGGAGGCCCCCAGGTTTTTGGAGCCCCCGGCGCGCATATCCACGCCCTTGAGTTTGGACACATATAGGGCCATGTTGGAGCAGCCCAGAAGGTATGACAGAAAGACGATGAGAGCATAGAGCAGTATGTTCATGTTTGCGCCCTCCTTTCCGCCCCATATGATACTATAGAGGAGAGCATTTGTACATTAACAATATGTTAAGATATCAGGTGACCAGGGCTCCCAGGCTGAGGATACCCAGGTTATCCCGGTAAATGGTGTCGAACTGGGACAGAGGCAGGGGGTTCTGGCCCTGCCCGGCCTCTATGGTGTAGCCGGGGCGGTAAAAATCCTGGATGAACCAGTCCTTGTACCCGGCAAAGCCGGAGGCGTAGGGAGTGTCCTGGGCGGCGTAGCCGGAGACGGCGGCAAAGGTCCCGGCGATGTCCCGGGCGCCGGGGGGCTCCAGGTCCAGATACTTCCAGTATATCACCATCCCCTGGGTGTGGTAGGCCAGCACCAGGGCCGGGTCCAGGGCCAGGGTGTAGTCGTACATGGCCCGGGCCTCCGGGGCGGAGAGCACGGAAGGGCCCACATAGTCCGCCGGAGCGGGGGAGACTATGCCCTGGCCGAACTTTATCTCCCGGGCCTGCTCCCAGCCGGCGGGGTACTGGAGGTTCAGGTCCACGCCCCGGATGTTGGCCTTCCAGCCCTGTGGGAAGGGATAGACGGGATAGTCGGCGGCGATGCGCCGGGCGCCCTGATAGTATTCCCCCTCCTGGAGCTCCCCGGCGGCCAGGTCCATCCCGTCGGGATTTACCGCCGGGACCATGTACACCGAGGCATAGTCCAGCAGCTCCGCCGCGCTCTGGGAGAAGATGCGCCCGCCGGAGGCAAAGGCGGCGGAGAGCTCCTCTGCAAACTTCAGAAGCAGAGGCGTGCATATCCACTCGTTGCCGTGGTGGCAGGCGTTGTAGAGCACCCGGTTTTTCCCACTGCCCAGGCTGAGACGCCACAGGGGCCGGCCCATGACGCTGCGGCCTATCTCCCCGGTGGATATGAAGGGATAGCGGGCGGCCAGGCCCCGGACGCAGTAGCCCACCAGGGAGGAGAAAAAGCTAATGCCGGTGGGTACCACCGGGAAGGAAAAGGGCACCACCAGCTCCTGGCCCGGCTGGAGGTTCAAGGGCTCCAGCCCGGGGTTTGCCAGAAGTATGGCCTCCTGACTGCTGCCGTAACGCCGGGCGAGAAGATAGACGCTGTCCCCCGGCTGGACCCTGTGTATGGTGTAGCCCAGGTACCAGGGCAGTATGGCCCGGTGGGTCTTGGGCCCGGCAATGCCGTCCGCCCCTATGCCCATGGCGGCCTGGAAGCTGCGCAGCGCCGCCTCCGTGGCCCGGCCGAAGTGCCCGTCGGTGTCCAGCTGCCCGTACCCGGCCCGGTTCAGGGCCAGCTGCAAAAGCTGCACGGAGGGCCCGCTGCTGCCATATCTCAAAAGCCGCATATCTCCGCCTCCCATAAAAAATTTCAACGCTGCTGAAGTATATGCAGGGGAGAGGAAAATAGACCGGAAAAAATCCGGAAGAGGGGAAAAGGCCGGTAAAGAAATTTATAAAAAATCAGGGCGCAAGAGGAAAGATATAATAAAAAATTTTTTAAGTAAAATCCCGGCATGACACAAAAAAGCCGGTAAAATCAGGAAAAACCGGGGACAAAGGCTGAAATAAGAATATTTACAAAGGATAAAATCAAATGTTAATTCTGCGCTAAAAAAGACCGGAACGTTGACAAATACTTGTTAAGAATATATAATGAGCCAAGCTGAAACAAGCAAAAATTTTTGAGGAGGAAAACCGAAATGAAAAAGTATCTTGCACTGCTTCTGGCTCTGTGCATGGTGTTCGCCCTGTGCGCCTGCGGTCAGTCCGAGGCTCCCGCCCAGGAAG
>CASFJB010000097.1 GCA_949294945.1 uncultured Eubacteriales bacterium | reverse complement strand
ATGATACTGGTCATCTTCACCATGACGGGGGACAATGAGGGCAACAAGGTAGAGAGCTACTCCGAACTGGTGCGCCTGTTCCAGGAGGAGAAGGTACAGTATTTTGAAACAGAGGGCGGCCTCATCAAGCTGAAGGTGAGGACCGACGACCCTGTGACCCCTGTGGAGGAGATGAGCTACGACCTCTACAGCTTCAGCGTTTTCTATGAGGACTTCAAAGACCTTATAGCCCAGCAGCTTGAATCCGGGGTGCTGGAGAACTATGATTATAAGGAAGGCTTCGTAGTCCCCTGGTGGGCCAGCTTTATCCCCTACCTCATCATAATGGGCGCAGCCATGGCTTTGTGGTATGTGATGATGAACAAGGCCGGCGGCGGCGCCGGCGGGGTGGCCCGCTTCTCCAAAGCCCGCACCCGTCTGGGCAGCGAGGAGAAGAACAAAAAGACCTTTGCCGATGTGGCCGGCTGCGACGAGGAGAAGGAAGAGCTGACGGAGATCGTGGACTTCCTGAAAAACCCCAAGGCCTATACCGACATGGGCGCCCGCATACCCAAGGGCGTGCTGCTGGTGGGCCCTCCGGGCACCGGTAAGACTTTGCTGGCCAAGGCCGTGGCAGGGGAGGCAGGAGTGCAGTTCCTGTCCATATCCGGTTCCGACTTTGTGGAGCTGTATGTGGGCGTGGGCGCAGGCCGTGTGAGAGACCTGTTCGACCAGGCCAAGAAGGTGGCCCCCGCCATCATATTCATAGACGAGATCGACGCCGTGGGCCGCCAGAGAGGCAGCGGCCTGGGCGGCGGCCATGACGAGCGTGAGCAGACTCTCAACCAGCTGCTGGTGGAGATGGACGGCTTCGGCAGCAATGAGGGCGTCATAGTCATGGCGGCCACCAACCGTGCGGATATCCTGGATAACGCTCTGCTTCGTCCCGGCCGCTTTGACCGTCAGGTCTATGTGGGACTGCCGGATATCCGGGGCCGTGAGGCCATTTTGAAGATCCACGCCAGAGGCAAGCACCTGGCGGAGGACGTGGATCTGAACTCCATAGCCAAGGGCACCCCCGGCTTTGCCGGCGCGGATTTGGAGAACCTGATGAATGAGGCCGCGCTGCTGGCCGTGCGCCGCCGCCACCGCTTCATCAACATGGAGGATATAGACGAGGCCATACTGAAGGTGCAGATGGGCCCGGAGAAGAAGAGCCGCAAGATGAGCGACAAGGCCCGCAAGCTCACCGCCTATCACGAGGCGGGCCACGCCGTCACCGGCCGCTACCTGGAGCATGTGGACCCGGTGCACTATATAACCATCATACCCAGAGGCGCCGCCGGCGGCTTCACCCTCTTCAGACCCCAGGAGGACCTGGAGAACTTCAAGTCCAGATCCGAGATGTTTGAAAACATCGTCATGGCCCTGGGCGGCCGGATAGCTGAGAAGCTTTTCCTGGACGATATATCCACCGGAGCCTCCGGGGATATACAGCAGGCCAGCTCCATGGCCAGAGATATGGTCATGCGCTACGGCATGAGCGAGCGCCTTGGACCCATCTCCTATGACAATTCCGGCCACAGCATTTTTATCGGCCGCGACTTTGGCCAGACCAAGAGCTATTCCGAGGAGACCGCAGGCATCATCGACGAAGAGGTTAAGGCCATCTTCGATAAGGCCAGCGAGATCTGCGCCGGCATACTCACCGAGCACGCCGACCAGCTGAAGGCCATAGCCGAGTACCTGCTGGTCAATGAGACCATGGAGGCCGAGGAGTTCAACTACTACTTCCAGCACGGGGAGTTCATGCCCATCAGCCCCAAGGCCGCCAGGGAGGCCCGGAACGACGATACCATCGAGCGTCCCGCCCGGAAGATATCCATGATAGACGGCTATGCCCAGGAGAAGGCCCAGACGGAGAACGCCCCTGAGGCCGGGCCTCAGGACGGCCAGACCCAGCCGCCCCAGGACTCCGGGGATAAGAAGGACTGAATAGCCCGGAAAACCAAAACCCAATATGACAAAAAGAGCTTTCGCGGATTTGCGAAAGCTCTTTTAATATGCTGCGATGCTGTTCCCTCTATCTCTTCCTGGTCCTGAAAAGCCCCAGTATGCCCAGGACAAGCAGGGCCGAGAATATCACAAGCACCGGCCAGCTTGGGCCGGAGCCGGTGATGTAAATGGCAGTGGGGCCGTCGGCTCCGCCGATAATGCCGCCGTTTGCCCGGCTGAGATACAGCCCGGTAAAGAAGCTGTGGAGCCTGGGCAGCAGCTGAACCAGCAGCGCCAGACAGGCCGCAGCTACGGCGGCTATGGACAGAATGCGGCGCAGACGGCGGTTTTTCTCCAGCTGCTCCGCCAGGCGGGCGTTCAGCTCTGCCAGCTGACCGGCCAGCTCATCCGTCCTGGCCCAGCCCTCCTCTTCCACGGCAGCACCCAGCAGTTCCGCCGGGCTGCAGCCCAGGGCCCGGGAAAGGGCGATGAGCATGTCCGCATCGGGCACCGACAGGCCCTTTTCCCATTTCGATACGGTCTGGCGCACCACATGGAGCTCTCCGGCCAGCTCTTCCTGGCTGAGCCCTGCGGCGCTGCGCAGCCTCTTTATGTTGTCACTGAGCATGAATAGCAACTCCCTTCCTGAGGCAGATTATATCCCTCCCCGGGGCTAAGGGCAAGCAACGGAAATTAACAGACAAAACAAAAGCCCTGAAGCCGGGCTTCAGGGCTTTGAAAATTCTCAGGCTATCTGAGACATGAATTCCACGTCTTCCGCAAAAAGGCGGTCGGGGCTATAGAGCAGAGCGTTCACATAGCTGCCCTCCAGCCGGTTGCTGTAGTTTGCCCGGAAGGTGATCCAGTTTCCCGTCTCAAAATAGGGGAAGCTCTGGAGATTGTGTATCTCCACACCCTGGGTCTCCTGGCAGCCTCCGGAGCCAAAGACCTGCTGTAGGCATAGAATGCGGCCCTTTTCCAGGTCGTACCAATACTGTATGTACATCTCATCCCCGCTGCCGCCGGGGTCGAGGCGCATGTAGACCCCTTCCAGCTTCACATAGCTCTCCGGCAGACCGGCGAAGGCGGCCAGGTCCCCGGCCTGGACCTGCTGATATCCATCCTGTTCCAGCCCGTCGGAAAGATAGTCCAGAAGCTCCTGCTCCGTCTCAAAGGGCGGCGGCACAAGAGAGGCGGTAGGAGGAATGGACTGAGGAGTGTAGGGAGGCAGCGTGACGGACACGGCCTGAGCCTCAGCGCCGGTGCTGCCGGCGGAGATGACCGGGGCCGCTTCCTCTCTCACCGGCATGAAAACACGGAAAGCAAGCAGCGCCGCCAGCACTGCCAGCATGCTTATACCGGCCCTCAATAACTGCTTCATACAGGTACTCCCCCTTTCCTGAAATCAGTATAAACCCGGACAGATGGTAAAACAAGTCGAAAACCGGGGGGAAACCAGGGGAAATAGTTTAAAATAAGAACCGATAAAAGGGGCTTGGCTATTGAGTATTTCCGCCGCTTCTGCTATAATACCCTGGCAAATGTAGAAAGGCGGCCGCCCGGCGGCCGATAAAAGGAGCTATAGATAAAATGAAATTAGGTATCGTCGGTCTGCCCAATGTGGGCAAATCCACTCTTTTCAACGCAATAACCAATGCGGGAGCCCAGGCGGCCAACTTCCCCTTCTGCACCATCGAGCCCAATGTGGGCATGGTCACCATGCCCGACTCCCGGCTGGACTACCTGGCAAAGCTCTATGAGCCCAAGAAGTATACCCCTGCCGTTATCGAGTTTGTGGACATTGCCGGATTGGTGAAGGGCGCCTCCAAGGGCGAGGGCCTGGGCAATAAGTTCCTGGGCAACATCCGCTCCACCGACGCCATAATCCATGTGGTGCGCTGCTTTGACGACGAGAACGTCATCCATGTGGAGGGCAGCACCGACCCTAAGAGGGATATAGAGATAATCGACCTGGAGCTCATCATGGCCGACCTGGAGATGGTGGAGCGGCGCATAGACAAGGCCGCCAAAGCCGCCAAGGGAGACAAGAAATTCCTCCACGAGGAGGAGGTATTCAAGGCCCTGCGGGATCATCTCAACGAGGGTAAGAGCGCCCGGAGCTTTGACTGCGACAAGGACGATATGGAGCTCATCATGACTTCCGACCTGCTGACTATAAAGCCCATCATCTATGCCGCCAATATGGACGAGGAGGGCATAGCCAATTATGAGGCCAATCCCTACTACCAGGCGGTGGCGGAGATAGCGGCGGCGGAGAAGGCCCAGGTGCTGCCCATCTGCGCCAAGGTGGAAGAGGAGATAGCCCAGCTGGATGCTGAGGATAGGCAGATGTTCCTGGAGGAGCTGGGATTGAAGGAGTCCGGCCTGGACAGGATGATAAAGTGTTCCTACTCCCTGCTGGGGCTGATATCCTTCCTCACCTGCGGCAGCGACGAGTGCCGGGCCTGGACCATAAAGAAGGGCACCAAGGCTCCCCAGGCGGCCGGAAAGATACACTCCGACTTTGAGCGGGGCTTTATCCGTGCGGAGATAGTGGCCTTCAAGGACCTGGAAGAGTGCGGCAGCATGGCTGCGGCAAAGGAGAAGGGCCTGGTGCGCAGCGAGGGTAAGGAATATGTGATGAACGACGGGGACGTGACCCTGTTCCGCTTTAACGTATGAGCTACATAGAGGCGGTGGAACTGGTGGGCATAGCGGCCTTCGCCGTGTGCGGAGCCATGCCCGCCATAGACAAGGGGGCGGATGTTTTCGGCGTACTGTTCCTGGCGGTGGTCACCGCCCTGGGGGGCGGCGTCATCAGGGATATGATGCTGGGCTATCTTCCCCCCAGGATGTTCACCAGTTATACGTATATACTGGTGGCCCTTATCACCAGCTTTATCGTGTTCCTGGACGCCTATAAACGCCGGGAGAGCTACGAGCACCACAAGGCAAAGCTGGACAGTATAGCCAATGTCTTTGACGCTTTGGGCCTGGCGGTGTTCACCGTGTCCGGCGTGAACATGTCCATCGAACAGTGCGGCATGGAAAAGCCCCTGCTGCTGGTGCTGCTGGGCATGACCACCGGCGTGGGGGGAGGCATGCTCCGGGACGTGCTCACCAATACCATGCCCGCCGTGCTGAGAAAGCGCATTTACGCCATAGCCTCAATGAGCGGGGCGCTGCTGTACTATGTGATGCTGCGCCTGGAGCTGAACGAGGTGCTGTCCACCCTGGCGGCAATGGGGCTCATCTTTGCCCTCAGGATACTGGCCACGGTGTATAAATGGAACCTGCCAAAGGTAAAATTATGATGAACGCCCCAATATCCCGGCCAAAAGCCATTGACAGAGTCAAAAGCCGGTGATATTATTACAGGGCTGAGAATCAGTTGAAACGGCTGTGACGGAGAAAGCGGATACCGAATACGCACAGAGAGGGCGGCCCAGGCTGCAAGCTGCCCCGGATAGGTGTCAGGGCTACCGCTCCCGAGCCGGCGGATGAGCATACTAAATCCGCCCGTGTAGCATACGTTACAGTGCTGCGAGTTAAAAATCAAGGTGGAACCGTGCACTACGCACCCTTGGCATTTGCCGAGGGTGCTTATCTTTTTATAAGGAGGAACACAGCAATGGATGAAAACAAGTTCAGTTTTGAAAATGAGGAATACCGCCGCACCTATTGGCATACCTGCTCCCACATCCTGGCCCAGGCCGTAAAGCGCCTGTACCCGGAGGTGAAGCTGGCCATAGGCCCTTCCATAGACAACGGCTTTTACTATGATATGGACTCTCCCTTCCCCTTCACCCCGGAGATAATGGAGAACATCGAGGGGGAGATGCGGAAGATCTGCAAGGAGAAGCTGAAGCTGGAGCGCTTTGAGCTGCCCCGGGACGAGGCCATAAAGTTCATGGAGGAGAAGGAAGAGCCCTATAAGGTGGAGCTTATAAACGACCTGCCTGAGGATGCCCATATCAGCTTCTACCGCCAGGGCGAGTTCACCGACCTGTGCGCCGGTCCCCACCTGGACTCCACCGGCAGAGTCAAGGGCAACGCCATAAAGCTCACCGCCTGCAACAGCGCCTACTGGCGGGGCGACTCCAACCGCCAGACTCTCCAGCGTATCTACGGCGTGGCCTTCCCCAAGAAGGACGAGTTGGACGCCTACCTCCAGCGCATCGAGGAGGCCAAGCGCCGGGATCACCGGAAGCTGGGCAAGGAGCTGGGCCTGTTCATGCTCACCGAGGAAGGCCCCGGCTTCCCCTTCTTCCTGCCCAAGGGCATGGTGCTGAAAAACACCCTTATCGACTACTGGCGTGAGGTCCACAAGCGCTACGGTTATGTGGAGGTCTCCACCCCCATGATACTGAACCGCCAGTTGTGGGAGACTTCCGGCCACTGGTTCCATTACAAACAGAACATGTACACCACCCTTATCGACGGTGAGGACTTTGCCATCAAGCCCATGAACTGCCCCGGCGGCATGCTGGTGTACAAGTCCGAGCCCCACTCCTACAGGGATCTGCCTCTGCGCGTGGGCGAGCTGGGCGTGGTGCACCGCCATGAGCTCTCCGGCGCCCTCCACGGCCTGTTCCGTGTCCGCTGCTTCACCCAGGATGATGCCCATATCTTCATGACCTGGGACCAGATGAAGGACGAAATAAAGAACGTGGTGCGCCTCTTTGACGAGGTGTATTCCCTCTTCCAGCTGCCCTATGAGATAGAGCTGTCCACCATGCCGGAGGACCACATGGGGGACGAGAAGGATTGGGAATTTGCCCAGGAGACTTTGAAAGAGGCCATCACCGAGATGGGCAAGAGCTACGTTATCAACGAGGGCGACGGCGCTTTCTACGGCCCCAAGCTGGACTTCCATCTCCAGGACTCCCTGGGCCGCACCTGGCAGTGCGGCACCATCCAGCTGGATATGCAGCTGCCTGAGCGCTTTGAGCTGGAGTACACCGGGGCCGACGGGGAGAAGCACCGCCCCGTGATGATACACCGTGTGGTATTCGGCTCCATCGAGCGCTTCATCGGCGTCATCACCGAGCACTATGCCGGGGCCTTCCCTGTGTGGCTCTCCCCCGTGCAGGTGAAGGTCATGCCCATAACCGACAGGACTGCCGACTATGCCAAGGAAGTGGCCGCAAAGCTGGAGGCCATAGGTGTCCGCGTGGAGACCGACCTGCGCAATGAGAAGATAGGCTACAAGATCCGTGAGGCTCAGATGCAGAAGATACCCTACATGCTGGTGGTTGGCGACCGTGAGGCCGAGGCGGGAGCCGTGGCCGTGCGCACCAGAGCCGGCGTGGACATGGGAGCCATGCCCTTCGAGGACTTTGCCGCCAAAATCACCCAGGAGATCAAGGACAGAGTCAACAACTGAAAACCCATATCTGATACTCGAACAGCGTAGTGGGGAATTCGGACTGTACCTCGCTGTATGCCGTCCCGTTCTGGGCGGCCACGGCGAGAGTATAAGAGGTATTGGAAGCCAGGCCTTCCACTGTCACTTCGCTCTGGTTCAGGTCAACCTGAGTTCCGGTCTGCAGTATCTCATCGGCATGAGGTATGGCCTCGCTTCTGCCGACTACCACGTAGGCGATAGCCTCAGCATCCCCCTGGGTATATGTGAAAGTGAGACCGTCTCTCTTGGGCCTTACACTTTCGATGGCTACCGTGGGGATAATCACCTCGTCACCGCCCTCTGCCAGAGTTGTGACCTCAAGCGTAGCCACGCTGCTGTAGAGGTCGCCATTGGCGGCTGCAGCAGCCAGAACATACGATGTCTCAGGCGTGAGACCGTCAGCGGTATAGGTTGCAGACTCCGTTCCGGCCGAATGTCCGGAAGCCAGTATCTCCTCAGCTGTGGGAACTGTCTCTCCGGTCTCCACGATCTGCCATGC
>CASFJB010000096.1 GCA_949294945.1 uncultured Eubacteriales bacterium | reverse complement strand
CCTGAGCAAACTGATGGGCGTAGCGGAAACGGGGGTGGTCCAGCTCGCTCCGGGCCAGCAGAGCCTCCCTGGCCTCAAAGAAGGCCCCGGTGAGACAGGCGAGGTTCTCCTCTTCCAGCCTAAGCCGTGTGACCTGGCAGTGCTCCGGCAGGGCGGCAACGAAAGCCTCCATCAGTTCCCGGGTCCTGCCCTGACGGCGTATGCAGCAGTCTACCACAAGTACCTTTTTCATTTTGCGTTTTCCTTTCTGTCAAATAATACAAAAGCCTCCAGGGCGGTGAGTATCTCCAGAGTCTCGCCTTGCTGACTGAGCAGGGCCCCCTGGGCATAGTCACCTATGGAGTCGGCGGTGTCCTCACCGTAGAGGACCACATTGTTGAGAATCGAGGCGGCCTTCAAGCCCCTGAGCCTTGCTATGGTGTAGAGAGCGGCAGTCTCCATATCTGCTCCCAGCACTCCCTTGGAGGACCAGTAGGCGCTCTGGGCCTCGTTTTCCTCGTGATAGAAGCTCTCGTGGCTGTGGACGATGCCCTCGTGCCAGACGGCTCCGAGAACCTGAGCGGCTTCCACGCAGCAGTTGAGAAGCTCACGGCTGGCACAGGCCGGGAAGATGTCCGGGACATAAGCCTTGGAAGCCCCGTCATCCCGCACGGCGCCCTGGGCAAATATCAGCTCGCCCAAGCCGATGCCCTTCTGAAGGGCTCCGCAGGAGCCTATGCGTATGGCAGCCTGGATGCCGATGTTTTTAAGCTCCTCCAGGGCTATCCCGGCGGAGCAGCCGCCGATGCCCGTGGAGATGGCCAGAATGTCCACGCCTTTGTAGCTGCCCCGGATACTGAGAAATTCCCGGTTGTACTCCAACTGCCGTACATTCTCAAGGTGTTCTCCGATGCGGCGGATGCGCCCCGGGTCTCCGGGCATGAGGGCATATTTGATACCCAGAGTTTCCTCCAGCATGATATGGGCCTGTTTCATGTGGGTCCCCCTTCCTTTGTTTTCATAGTTGGATTTTACCATATACCAGAAGATAAGGCAAAAACTATTTGAAAAAACCGGGCAGGCAGAGAAGCCGCTGCGGAAAAACCAGAAATACTGCAAGGAGCTGAGGATATGAGAAAAATACTGGTGCTGGGTTCCATAAATATAGACCACAGCTATGAGCTGGAGAGAATAGTCCGGCCTGGGGAAACCGTGGCCAGCCGGGCCTATCGCACGGCCTGGGGCGGCAAGGGACTGAATCAGGCTATCGCCCTGGCCAAGGCGGGGGCGAGGACGGCTCTGGCGGCCCAGCTGTCCAAAGCAGACATGCCGGGACTGGAGACGCTCTGCGCCCCCTTCGGTCTGGATATCTCGGGAGTTAGAGGGCTGGACTGCCCCTCGGGGCATGCAATCATCCAGGTGGAGAGCTCCGGACAAAACAGCATTATCATTGCCGCCGGGGCCAACGGCCTGATGGAGGATGCCACGATATCCGCCATAGACCAATACGGCCCGGGGGATATGCTGCTTTTGCAAAATGAGGTGAACCGCATGCCGGAGATAATCCGCCGGGGCAAGGAGAGGGGGATGACCGTGATACTGAATCCCTCGCCCTGCACGGAGGATATGCTGGACTGGCCTCTGGAGCTGGTGGATATCTTCATCCTCAACGAGACGGAAGGGGAGTATATCAGCGGCAGCTCTCAAGTTGAGGAGATGCTGGATATACTGTCGACCAAATTCCCGGCGGCGGGCATAGTACTGACTTTGGGGGCCCAGGGCTCTGTGTACCGCCGGGGAGAGGAGGAACACAGGGCGGCGGCTCTGAAGGTGGAGGCGGTGGACACCACCGCTGCGGGAGATACATATACCGGATATTTTCTGGCGGGACTCTCCCAGGGCAAAGCTGTCAAAGAGTCCATGGAGCTGGCCACCCGGGCGGCGGCCGTCACCGTGTCCAGACCCGGGGCGGCAGAGTCCATCCCCCTGGCAGAGGAAATTTTGCAGGCGGCAGGAATTGAATAATGTGTGCGGATGCCGGCGGAAAAGCCTTGCAGAAAGGTCCGCCGAGAGTGTAGGGAGCTTTAGGGCCTGCTGCTTGAACAATGCAGCGGGCCTTATGCCTTTTCCTGGCTTTGCAGAGGGAAACTCTCATGTATGCTTCAGGCTTTGCCGCCAAGGGAGAAAAGCTGTGGCCTCGTTGAAATGTATAAAAAAAGCAGACTAATTTTGTCAGTACTTTGACGATTGACGATTGTCTGGCGGCAGACCTGAGGGTATAATCAAACTATAATGATGCGGCCTGATATTCAAATTACGGACTGGAAAGGAGAGTATGCCACATGCCAAATTATGATGTCATCGTTATCGGCGCAGGCAACGGAGGCCTATCTGCTGCGGCGTATCTGGCAAAAGAGGGGAAGAAGGTCCTGGTTCTGGAAAAGAACAACCTTCCCGGAGGCTGCGCTACAAGTTTCCGCCGGGGGGACTTCGAGTTTGAAGCCTCCCTCCATGAGCTCTGCCAGATGGGCGCGGGAGAGAAGCCGGGAGAGGTGCGCAAGCTGCTGGACGGCTACGGCCTGAAGGTGGACTGGGTACCGGTGGAGGAGGCCTTCAGCTCTATAAACACCGACCCGGAAAAGGGCTTCAAGGTGCATATCCCCGTGGGGCTGGACAATTTCCTGGATGCCATGGAGGCGGCGGCTCCCGGCTGCCGGGAGTCCATGACCACAGTCATGGAACTGGGGCGTATGCTGGACGAGGGCGTGAGCTGGCTGGTGGAGCGGCACAATGAGCCCAACGCCATGCAGAAGCTGGAAATGCTGCTGAAGTACCGGGATATGATGAAGATAGTACCCGTTACCACCGACGAGATGCTCCGGCGCATAGGCGTGCCGGACAAGGCCCGGGAGATATTCGAATCCTACTGGGACTATGTAAGTGTGGACTCCACAAAGATGAGCTTTGCCGTCTACACCTACATGACCTACATGTATGTCACTCAAAAGCCCTGGATATGCAGGATGAGAAGCTATGAGATAGTCATGGCCTTCGATCAGCGCATCCGGGAACTGGGGGGAGACATATGGTACAACTGCGAGGTAAAGAAGATAGATGTGCGGGGCAATGCGGTCCATGGTGTGGAGCTGGCGGACGGCACCTATATACCCTGTGAGCGGGTCATATCCAACCTGATGCCCACCGTGGTCTTTGACCGTATGGTGGACCCGGCGGAGGTGCCCATGAGGGACCGGAAGGCCATGAACGCCAGGAAACTGGCCCAGGCCGCCTTCACCATCTACCTGGGGGTGGACCTGCCCGCCGACAAGCTGGGGATGGATGGCTACGACACTTTTGTGCGCAGTACCGGAGACACCCTGGCCCAGTACAACAACGGCAAGTCCATAGATACCCATGTGGACTACTGCGTGACTATATTGAACTATGCCATTCCCAACGCCACCAGGCCCGGCAGCTCTCTGCTGGAGTTCAGTAAATTCTACGCCGACGATCCCTTTGCCGGGGTCACCGAGGAGGACTACTTCAAAGTCAAGGACAAGATAGCCATGGACACGGTGCTCCACTATGAAAAACTCACCGGCGTGGATATCAGAAACCATATCGAGGAGGTAGTAGTGGCCAGCCCAGTGACCTGGGCCAGATACCTGGGTACGCCCAGAGGGGACGTCTACGGTTACGAGCCCAGCCACTGGGACGGTATGTTCCCCAGAGTGCAGTGCGGCCACAAGCTGGACTACACCATAAAAGGGCTCCGCTTCTGCGGCGGCCACGGCACCCAGATGGACGGCTACAGCCAGTCCTACCTGTCCGGTGCCGAGCAGGCCAGATACACTCTGCTGGATATGAAGGAGGGCAAATAAAATGAAGTACAATTACGACAAAAACGCCCTCAAGGGGCTGGGGATAGGGCCTTTCCTCAACCAGGTCAAGACCCGCAACAAAATGATAGAGGCGGCTCCCGACGATATGCCCCAGTCAGTGTTCAATGTGAACCGGCTGGCGGCGGCTCTGCACCCCGCCCGGCAGTTTGTTAAGATAGCCTCCGTCAGCGACCACAGGGACGCCAAAAGCTTTGTCCTGGTCCCGGACAGGGAAAAGGGCACTGAAAAGCTGGCCTATTTCCGGGCCAGCCAGTATGTGAGCGTGGAGCTTAACATTGACGGCGCTCTGGTTAACAAGCCCTACACCATACGCTCCGGCCCCGGGGATGCTCTGGGGGCGGACAGCAGCTATACCCTCACTATAAAGCTCACCGACCCGGCCTATGCCTCAAAGCATATTCTGGACAACTGGAAGGAAGGGGACAGCCTGAGTATAAGCGGACCTCTGGGAGATTTCTATTATCAGGCCCTGAGGGATGCAAAGCATGTGGTGGCCCTGGCGGGAGGCAGCGGCATCACTCCCTTTTACTCCATGGCCTCCGCCATTGTGGAGGGTATAGAGGATTTTGACATGACCATACTCTACGGCAGCCGCAGCAGCGATAACATACTGCTGAAAGAGGAGATAGAGGCTCTGGCGGCGGAGAGCAAAGGCCGTGTAAAAGTGGTGCACATCCTCTCCCACCAGGAGAAGGAAGGCTACGAGCATGGGTTCATCACTGGGGAGCTGATAAAGAAATACGCTCCGGAGGGGGATTACTCGGTGTTCATGTGCGGCCCCAAGGCCATGTACGACTTTGAGGACGGGGAGATGGCAAAACTGGGTCTGCCCAAGCGCCGGGTGAGAAAGGAGATGTCCGGGGACTATCTGGGCGTGGAGAAAAAGTCCGACTATCCGAAGCCGGAGGAGCAGGAATTCAGGCTCACCGTGGACATCCGCGGAGAGAAGCAGACCGTGCCCTGCAAGGCGGGGGAGAGCCTGCTGTGGGCCATGGAGAGAGCGGGGATAGCCGCTCCGTCCCATTGCCGCAGCGGCGAGTGCGGCTGGTGCCATTCCCGGCTGGTATCCGGGAAGTACTACTGCCCCAAGGAAGCGGACGGGCGCAGGTTGGCCGACGAGAAGTTCGGATGGATACATCCCTGCTGCACCTTCCCCCTCAGCGATATGGAGATTTGCGTATATCCGATAGTCAGGTGAAGAGAAACCGTGGTCTAAATTCAAAAGTCCGGCGTCATTTAAAGACGCCGGACTTTTTAATTAATGAAAGACGACTCAGTCCCAGTTGGACTCATCCCCGGGGTGGAGAGTGACAAAGGTATATATATCAGGATTGCAGGGCTGGGAGCGGTCGTTCACGGCCCAGTCCACCACGCCCATGCCCATAGCATCCAGGGAGATGCGCACATGGTCGTCAAAATAACAGCCCACCATTGTCACCTTGTTTCCCGTGTTCACCATGCGGCAAATGCCCTCCCGGTTCATGCCCACCCAGGGGCTTTCAAAGAGGAAGAAGTCCGTGCCCAGTTGGGCCGTCACCTTGCATTCGCTCTCACTGAGGAGCAGCCAGGCCTCCATCCAGTCGGAGCCTGCGTCCAGGGACAGAACACAGTCGGTCCTGAGAGCGTGGTTTTCCCAGGCATAGAAGGCAAAATGCATGGCGGGGTAAGCTCCAAGGCTGGAGCCGCCGGTGACTATGTCCTGAGGATAGAGTCCGCATTCGGCTGCCGCCCGGTCCAGGATCTCCACCGCCTGGGAGGTCTTGTCCTCCATGTTCTCCAGCCCGTTGCGGCGCATGAACACGGCCAGGGTATTGGGGGAGGGGTTCATCATGTAGTAAAGGAGATAGTCAATGGACATCTCCTCGTCCCGTCCGCCGGGAAAATAAATGAAGAAGCCTGTGCTGCTGTCCAGCACTTCCGGCACAACTATGTAAGCAGAATCACAGATGTAAACATTGTCCAGCTTGTCGGGCATATAGCGGTTTTCTTCCCGCAGCAGACGCTGGTCCTCCGGGGCGGAGGCCCAGTCCACCATCTGCCTGCACCTGGCGGCAAGAAGGTCGCTGTTCTTGTATGAACCCAGCTCCTCCCAGATGGCCAGGGCTCCGGACAAGTCCATGGACTGGGCCAGCGTCTCAGCCTGCAAAAAGAGCTGAGAATCTATCTGCTCCAGGGCCTGGGTGCAGTAGCTGTGGTTCCCCAGCTTGACAAATACGGTATGAGCGGTCAAAAGCTTTTCCGTGTCCCGGGCGGCCAGGGCCTCCTGCCAGGCGCAGGCGGTGAGGAAGTCCTGAGAATCCCTGTACTGGGAGATGGAGGCAAAGAGCTCTGCGGCTCCGGAACAGTCACCCTGCTGTAAAAGCGCTGTGGCCTGCTGATAGCTCTCCTCGGAAGCCAGAGCCAGACTGTCCGCAGCGGCGGCATCGTCCCCCAGCCGCTCATAGATGACGGCGGCCTTTCCGTGTTCTCCGCTCCGGGAGAGGGCCTCGGCCCGGCTGCGCATGCATATACGGCCTATCTGAAGGGCAGCGCCCAGAAAAATCAGTGCCGCAACTATGCAAATCGTTATTGCCGTTCTCTGCTTCATAAGGCCGTCTCCCGTGACAAAGAGGATGATACCTCATTTTATTCTTTTCATAGCCCGTATTCAATAGAAGAGAGAAATTTTTTGCCTCATATACCCAGAGTCCTTATAAGCAGCAGCCAGGCCAGGCCGTAGTAGGTGACCACAGCCACCAGGTCGTTGAGAGTGGTTATCAGCGGCCCGGAGGCCACTGCCGGGTCCACCTTCAGCTTCTTGAAGGCCAGGGGCACCACTGTGCCGGTGACACTGGAGAGCAGGATGGACAGCGTCAGGGCAACACCGGTGCAGGCAGACAGGGAAAAAGCCAGGGCGCCGCTCTGTCCTTTCAGCAGCAAAAGGTAAAGTCCGATGAATACAAAGGACAATAGCCCCAGCACAAAGCCGTTGGCCAGGCCCACCCGTCCCTCCTTCAAGACCAGGAGGGCTTTATCTTTGCCGCTGAGCTGCTCGTCCATGAGCACCCGTATGGTGACGGCCAGGGACTGGGTGCCCACATTGCCCGCCATATCCAGAATAAGGGACTGGAAACTTATAATTAGGGTGAGCTGGGCAACCACGCTCTCAAAGGCCCCCCACAACGCTGGATACCACCAGACCAAGACCCAGCAGGATGACCAGCCAGGGCAGGCGCTTGCCCATGCTCTTCTTCAGGGGCTCCCTCAGGTCCTCTTCGGCGGAGAGGCCTGCCAGCCTGGCGTAGTCCTCTCCCAGCTCGTCGTCCACCAGCTTGGTGATGTCCTGGGAGGTGAGGACGCCCCTCAGCTTGCTGTCACCGTCCAGCACAGGGATGGAGTCCTCAGAATAGTCCCGCAGGCGCTCGATGCAGTCCTCTATCTGCTCCTGGGCGTACACATAGGGATAGGAGCTCTTGGTTATGGCAGACAGCTCCGTGCCCTCCCTGGCGATTATCAGGTCCTTCAGGTCTATGGCCCCGGCCAGAGTGCCCTGGGAATCCACCACATAGAGCGTGGAGATATTGTCGTTTTCCGAGGCCTGCTCCACCAGGGAGCGCATGGCCTGGCGGATGCTGAGGCCGGAGTCTATGCTGACGAAGTTCGTACTCATGCGGCTGCCTATCTCGTCCTGGTCAAAGGAACTGAGGAGAAGCAGCTCCTGCCTCTGCTCATCGTCCATCAGCTCCAGCAGATCGCCGCGCTCTACCCGGTCCAGTTCCCGGAGATAGTCCACCGCCGCCTGGGTGTCCATGTGGGAGAGTATGTCTATCCTCTTTCTTATCCCCAGCTCCGAGAGATAGTCCTTCATCCTGTCCAAATAAACCAGGATACCGGAGACAGCCTCGCTGCCCAGCACACTGTAAAGCCTTCTTCTCTCCTCCCGGCTCATCAGCTCCATGGCCTCGGCGATGTCGTTGTCGTGATAGCTCAGGAGCTTTCCGGCCATGAGCTTGGGGCTCAGGTCGCTGCGGACTATACCAAGGATCTCTCCCTTATAGTCCGGGTGCAGGGCTGCGCCGCCCTTT
>CASFJB010000095.1 GCA_949294945.1 uncultured Eubacteriales bacterium | reverse complement strand
GGCTATATCCCCGGCCACCACCTCCCGGCGAAGGCCCTCCACATGCACCGCAGCGGCGGCCTCGTCCAGCAGGTCTATGGCCTTGTCCGGCAGGAAGCGGTCGTTTATATACCGCACCGAAAGGGTGTAGGCCGCCTCCAGAGCCTCAGGATCCAGGCTGACCCCGTGGTGCTTCTCCAGGGCCGGGCGCAGGCTCCGGAGCATTTCCAGAGTCTGTTCCCGGTCCGGCTCCGTGACCTTTACAGGCTGGAAGCGCCGCTCCAGGGCGGCGTCCTTTTCGATGTGGCGGCGGTACTCCTCCGGGGTGGTGGCCCCGATTATCTGCACCTCGCCCCGGCCCAGGGCGGGCTTGAGGATGTTGGCGGCGTCTATGGCCCCCTCGGCGCTGCCGGCTCCGATGATGGTGTGCAGTTCGTCGATGAAGAGTATGACGTCCCCGGCCCGGCGCACGTCCCGGAGCACGGACTTCACCCGCTCCTCAAAGTCTCCCCGGTACTTGGTGCCCGCCAGCAGGGCGGGGATGTCCAGGGAGACTATGCGCTTGTCCCTCAGCTCCGCGGGAGCTTGGCCCCGGCTGACGCAGAGGGCGAGGCCCTCCGCCACGGCGGTCTTGCCCACGCCGGGCTCCCCCACCAGCACGGGGTTGTTCTTGCTGCGCCGGGAGAGTATCTGGATGGCCCGGCGTATCTCATCGCCCCGGCCCACCACCGGGTCTATGCGCCCGGCGGCGGCAAGCTCCGTGAGATCCCGGCTGTATTGATCCAGGATGCGGGTGTCCGCCCGGCGTATGGTGCTGCGGGCGGTGCCGGTCTGGGAGCGGTTGTTGGAACCGGGATTGCCAAAGACCGCCATGATCTCGGTATAGATGTCGTTGAGGTCTGCCCCGGCCTCCCGGAGGGCCGCCGCGGCGCCGCAGTCGTTTTGCCGCAGCAGCCCCAGCAGCAGGTGCTCGGTGCCTATATAGCCCTGCTGCAGCTGCCTTGCCTCCTGGGCCGCCTTTTCCACAGCCTGCCGGGCCCGGAAGGTCAGGCCCTGCTCCGGCCTGCCGGGGCTGCCGCTGCCGTTGGAGCGCTGGACTATGTGCCACAGCCGGGCCTTGTCCAGCCCCTGGTGCTGCAGCACCCTGGCCCCCAGGCCGTCCTGCTCCATCATGATGCCCAGCAGCAGATGCTCCGTGCCTACATAGCCGTGGCCCAGCTCCCCGGCGGCTATGCGGGCGTTTTCTATGGCCAGCTCCGCCCGCTGGGTAAATTTCTCGTTGCTCTTGATAAGGCATACCCCCTCTGAAAGGCATATTAAAAGGTATATTGATAATATATTATCCACAGCAGGCCCTGCCGAAACAGACGAATTCCGTGGACGACAGGAAAAATTATTGACAGCTTTCAGTAAATTTATTTTCGCTGCGCAATTTTATAATTGATTTTTGCATAAGATGTGTTACAATGTAGCCAACGATGGCCTAAGTGGTCAAATAACATGGGAGGTAACATCATGGCTTTTGTTATTACCGATGAGTGCCTGTCCTGCGGCGCTTGCGCAGCTCAGTGCCCCGCCGAAGCAATTGACATGGGCGAACTGCACTACGAGATCGATGCCGACAAGTGCCTGGAGTGCGGCGCTTGCGCAGCTCAGTGCCCTGCCGAGGCAATTGTTCAGGAGTGAGCTTCTAAACAACATAGAATGAGGGGCGATAAACATCGCCCCTCATTCTTAACTTATCAAAGAAGGCACGGCCTTCTTTGATAAAAAACATGCACTCCGTGAGAAGTGTTTTCTGCGACGCACATGTCGCCGCAGAAAACCATTGAAATTATTTTTTCGCCGGGGCGAAAAAACTCTGCGAGGCTTCTTTACAGTACCGTAATGAGGGGCGATAAACATCGCACCTCATTCTGTTTGTATAGTTATTTTGAAATGAAAGTTTATTCCCTTTTCACCGTAGAAAGGAGAGGACCATGCCGGAATTTACGGCTCTTTGGGAAGGCGGTCCGGTCTTTGCCCAGGCGGAGCATTTCAAGCTCAGCACCGACTGTGTGCTCCTGGCGGATTTCGTGAACAGCTCCGGACGCAGGCGGGGCATAGACCTGGGCTGCGCCTCGGGGGCCATAGCCCTGCTGCTGCTCTGGCGCAGCCCCAGGCTCCACATGACGGGCCTGGAGCTGGTGGAGGCGGCGGCGGAGCTTGCCCGGGAAAACATGGAGAAAAACTCCCTTCAGGACAGAAGCAAAATAATCTGCGGGGATATCCGCCGCCACCGGGAGCTGTTCAAAAGCGGCAGCTTCGATCTGGTGGCGGCAAACCCGCCCTACTTTCCCGTGGAGCGGGGGAAACTCTCCCCGGATGAAAAACGCTCGGGAGCCAGGGGAGAGCTGAGCTGCACCCTGGAGGACATCTGCTCTGCCGCCGCTTACCTCTGCTGCACCGGGGGCAGCTTCTCCCTGGTGTACAAGCCGGAGCGGCTGTCGGAACTTTTCTGTGCAATGACGGCCCACGGCCTGGAACCCAAGCGCCTGCGCCTGGTCTGCCACAGGGCGGGCAGCGCCCCCAGCCTGGTGCTGGTGGAGGGACGCCGGGGCGGCAGGCCCGGCCTGGACATCCTGCCGCCCCTGATACTCACCGGTCCCGACGGGAGAGAGACGGAAGAAGTCAAAAGGATATATCACCGTATGTAAGGGCTTCGGCGGGGCCTGAATGGAGGAAAACATGGATAGTGAAAAGAGACTGTCAAATATTGAAAAGCGCCAGCTGAAAATTTTTCTTCTGGCGGCCTACGGCTTTACCTTCCTGATGGGGCTGCCGCTGGGTATCGCATATAAGCTGGGCCTGGACACCTACCCCTTCCCCAATGCCCAGATGTTCTATCCGGCGGCAGGTGTGATGCTGGCCTGCCTTATCACAAAGAGGCGGCCTGGCGGGGAAGGCACTGAGGAGAGCGCCGCAATGCCGAAAGGCTTCTTCATATTCTTTGTAGTCTTCACTGCGCTGATGGCCCTCTGCTGTTTTGTCAACTTTGCTCTGCCCTCAGGGTCCGGAATGGGTACCGCCGTTCAGTCTTACGGGATAATTGTCGGCTCGGTGCTGGCCTGGATATTCCTGCTGGCGGAGGGAAAGAAGCGCCGGGCATCTTACGGACTTTGCTGGTCCGGGACCGGCCGCTCCCTGCTGATGCTGCTGCTGTTCGTGACCATATACCTTGCCCGCTCTTTCTTGTCCGTGGCCCTGGGCGGGCAGCTGGGGGAGTACCTGCCCTACTGGCAGACTTCCGCCCCCTATATACTCATGGCGGTGCTGATACCCAATTTCTTCCTCAGCTTTGCCGCCTTCTTCGGCGAGGAGTACGGCTGGCGCTACTATCTCCAGCCTCTGCTGCAAAGGCGCTTCGGCCCGGTCCGGGGCACCGTGCTTCTGGGGGTGGTATGGGGACTGTGGCACCTGCCTCTGGACCTGTTCTTCTACAGCCCGGGCTATGCCCTCCAGAGCATTGCCGCCCACCAGGTCACCTGCATCACCCTGGGCGTGTTCTTTGCCTTCGCCTATATGAGCACAGGGAACATCTGGGTGCCGGTGGCGCTGCACTTCATAAACAACAATATGGCCGTGGCAGTCAGCGGCAGCGCCCAGATGAGCGGCTATGCCGTAGCCTGGCTGGATGTGCTGCTGTCCCTGGTACTCAACGGCGCCATCTTCCTGCCTTTCCTTCTGGCCGGGGTCTTCCGCCGCGGCCCGGCGGCAGCTCCCTCCAGGGAAGAGGGCTCCCGGCAGGCAGAATGAAAAAACCGGGAGGCCTGTCCCCCCGGCGGTCAGCAGCGATATTGAACCGGAAATATTGAAAGCACATGAGGCCGCATCTCTTTGATACGGCCTCATGAGCTTTCAATTAAAGTTTGCGGCTGAGGGCAGCAATGCACTCAGTGCAGACACAGCGTCCCTTGTAGTTTACAAGGTCGCGCACGCTGTCGCAGAAGACGCAGGCGTCCTGATACTTGCGAAGAATAATGCTCTCACCCTCCACATAGACCTCAAGGGTGTCCTTCTCCGCAATGTCCAGAGTACGCCGCATCTCAATGGGCAGGACGATTCTACCCAGCTCATCGACTTTGCGCACTATTCCGGTGGACTTCATTATTCCTCACTCCCCCATATGCTTAGTAAAAGCTCCCATATCTTCTAGCTCAATATTATACGATTTTCATCAGTAAATCAATAACAAAGACCCACTTCACAATAATTTAACATTACCATTTATTGCCAAAATGTTCAATAAATTACTATAAAACCCTGTTTTTGCCCATAAAGCGCACTGAATATGTGACATGAGGTTCCTTCTTGAAACGGACGCAGGACCCGGACTTCTGCCCGGGCCGGAGATAAAAGGAAAAAACTGGAACGACATTTCCGGCACCAAAAAGCCGCTTATCTTATTTGGATAAAATTACAGTTGCAATTCTCTTAGAACTGGGATATAATGGGTGCACTAAGAGAAAAGGTGATAGGATGTATAAAAATATTGGAGAACTTATCTCCCGGCGCAGAAAGCAGCTGGGGATGAACCAGGCCCAGCTGGCCTCCTGCCTGAACATGCTGGGCTTTCAGATATCCAATCAGGCGGTGTCCAAATGGGAGAACGGCTCCACCCTGCCCAACGCCCGGCAGTTCCTGGCCCTGTGCGACGCCCTGGGCATTGACGATATACGGGGCGTATTCTCCGGCCACGGGGAGGGCCTGCTTGCCGGGCTGAACCGGGAGGGCCGGAAAAAGGTGATGGACTATGTGCAGCTGCTGAGGGACACCGGGCGCTACAGCGACCGGCAGGAGCAGGAGGAGCTGCGCAGCCTGCCGCTATATTCCCTGGCGGTCTCTGCCGGCACCGGCCAGTTTCTGGACGGTGAGGATTACGAGATGGTGGAGGTGGGCCGGGAGGTGCCGGAAGGGGCCAATTTCGGCGTCCGCGTAGCCGGAGACAGTATGGAACCCAGGTTTCACGACGGCCAGACTATCTGGGTGCGCCAGCAGCGCAGCCTCATGACCGGGGAGATTGGAATCTTCCTCTATGACGGCAGCGCCTATCTGAAGCAGCTGGCCGTAAAGGGGGAGGCCCTGGCCCTCCACTCCCTGAACCCCAAGTACGATGATATAGTCATCTCCCCGGAGCTGCCCCTGCGGGTGCTGGGCAAGGTGATAAGCAAATAGGGATTTTATCAGGCCCCGCCGTCATAGCGGGGCTTTATTTATATCTTTCTCCAAAATTTTTCCCCGGCGCCGTGATATCTCCGGGCTTTCGGCATCTTTATGGGTGAAAAGCAAGAAAGAAGGGAGCAGGCTATGGACGACGAAAAGATAACGGCCCTGTTTTGGGAACGCTCTCAGGAGGCCCTGGTCATGGTGGAAAAGAAATACGGGCGCATCCTGCGCTCCGCCGCCCTGAACATTCTCAAGGACCCCAGGGATGCGGAGGAAGTGGTGGCGGACACCTACATGAAGCTGTGGGACAGCATACCGCCCCAGCGGCCCCGGCAGCTGCTGGCCTATGCCGCCAAGATAAACCGCAACGGCGCCCTCATGGCCCTGCGGCAAAAGCACCGGCAGAAGCGGGATGACAGGGGAGCTGTGCTGTACTCCGAGCTGGACGAGTGCCTGGCCTCGGCAGGCAGCATCACCGAGCACATGGAGGCGGAGGAGCTGGCAGGGCTGATAAACGGCTATCTGCGCACCTTGGGCGGGGAGAACCGCCGGCTGTTCCTGCGCCGCTATTTCCTCATGGAGGACATGGACAGCCTGGCAAGAGATTTTGGGGAGTCGAAAAAAGTGCTGTCCTCCCGGCTGTACCGCATACGCCGGGGACTAAGGGACTATCTGAAAAAGGAGGGCATTGCAGTATGAAGCACTATGACTGGGACAATATACTCCAATACATGGACGACAAGATGCTTGAAGAGGCCCTGGCCACGGCGGCGGATAAAAGGGCAAAGACCGGGAGTGGAAGGAGAGTTTACAGGACCTTGCTGATCGCGGCTATCATAGCCTCCTTCATGGTCACCGCCGCCTACGCTGCCGGGTTGCTGGACTTCCGGGCCCTGCTGTTGGATGAGACGGTGGAGTGGGACGGACAGGAGCTTTCCCAGATATCTCTAACCCAGCCCCAGGCCGTCCCGGAGGAGACGGAAAGCGCCATAACTCAGGAGAACGCCCTGAAGGATACGGAGGGGCTGGAGGAGAAGCTGGCCGCCTCCAAGGCCGCCTGGGCGGAGTGGCAGGACTACCGTTACAATGGGATAGCTCTACCGGAGGCATTCAGCTTTGTGAAAGAGAAGAGCTGTGGCCTGATAGTGACGGAAAATGATGACGGCAGCGTCACGGTGGAAATAATCGATAATGGTGAGAGCGAGTTTATGACTGTGAGTGCTGAGGAATTTGAACAGTTTGAAGCCTGGGGCGAACGGCAATCAGGCGGTACTTACGGAGATTACGACTTCAACTATCAGGTGCAGTCTCAGGAGGATGCGGACAAGCTGGAGGAGATAGCCGCAAAGTACGGTCTGAAACTGCGAAAGGGTCATCAGCTGATGTGGAGCAGCGAGACCACCGGCATGAGCGGGGCGGGCTTCATCACCAATCAGCAGCTGGCGGAAAAGACGGCGGAGATTGGCTGCGCCGGGAATATCTTCTATGATACCCCGGTGGGTTTTGACAAGGTATACTGGTATGATGAGGGCACCTTCTGCGTAAGCTACTATGTGGATCTGCCCTCCTCCGGGGAGCGGGTCACCTGTTACGGCTATAACTCCATGTACTCCACTCTGTCCAACGGAAAGGAAGTCATAAACTGGGAGAGGAATTTAGACTCCTTTGCCCAACGCAGCCATACCGCTCCCGACGGCACGGAGCTGAGCATCCTATCCAACGGCCGGGACGCCTACATATATGTGTATCTGGAAAACTCCTTTTTTGCAATGCATGTTCACAGCGAGGAGGGCGTGACGGAGGAGGATATGGACTACATCGCCGATACTCTGAACTACAGCCTCATCGGCCAGGGCTGATGCCCGGGCACAGGGCAAAAACAGCAGGCAGCTAAAAACTGCCTGCTGTATCTTTATGGTCTATGATTTATCTATCGCCCCAGCGGGAGTCGTCCCACTGGTCGTAGGAGCTGCCGTCGTGGCGGCCCTGGCGGCCGTCATAGTGCTGATGGCTGCCGGAGCTGTGGCTGCCACCGTGAGCTCCGCCGCTTCGTCCGACGTAGTCGTCATAGCTGCTGCTGCGCCGGCTGCTCTCGCTGCGGCTGCTGTAGCCGCCGGAGCTGCGGCCGCTCTTTTTCCGCCGCTTGCGGCGCTTGTTGTTGGCGACGGTGTTGAGGATGAACCAGGCCGCGCCCAGGATCAGAGCCAGGATAACAAGGCCCAGAAGTATCTTCACTATCAGGGACATGCCCTTGTATTCGGTCTCCCGCTGGGTGGTGTAGCCGCAGACCTTGCAGACGCCCTCCTCGCTGCCGGGAGCGTCCTTGGTGGCCTCGGTTATCTCCGTCCACTCCATGTCGTGCTCGGCCTCGTCGGTCTTGGAGCCGCAGCTGCATTCCCGCCAATGCTTGCTGTCGTCATAAGACCAGGTGCCGGAGTAGGTATGTATGTGGTTGGGGTCGTCGGCAGGGTTGGGACTGGCAGTGGGCGAGGGGCTGGGAGAGACGGAAGGGGAAGGACTGGGGCTGGGCGAGGGACTGGGGGAAGGGCTGGGACTGGGGGTGGCCGCCGCCTTCACGTTTACCGTGGCCCAGTTGGAGGAAGCGCTGCCGCCGGGGCCGGTGAAGGTGCAGCGGACTTTCCAGCCGTCCAGCTCCTGGGGAACATTGCGGATGTTCATTTTTTCCTTGCCGTCGCCGCCGATGGAGACGCCGGGAAACAGCCCGGGCAGGTCGTTGCAGTTGCAGGTGGTCTTGCCGTCGGGACTGACGGCGGTCCACTCATAGGTCTCGGTATAGGAGGCCATGGCCACAAAGGAGGCCAGCTCGCCTACCTCCACGTTCTCACTGGTGGGGTGCTTGGTAATAGTGGGGGCCCAAAGCTGGGCAGCATAGTCCCGATACACGATAATGCTGGAACTGCCGTTGGCGGTGTAGTTTACGGCGGAATTGTTCAGGTAGACTTCCACGGTGTCGGCAAAGTGGTAGGGGTCTACGGCATTGACGGTGATCTGGATCTGATAGTTGCCGGTGCCGAAGGCACCGTCTGCCGGGTTGCCGTTGGAGTCATACCAGCCGTAGCCCACAACGGTGCAGCCCTCGGTACTGGTGGCAACGGAGGCGTTATATACCCCGTCCATGGCCACAGGCTCCCGGGACAAGGTCACCAATACCTTGCTTATCTCCCCGTCGGCACTGGCCTGCACCGGGGCAAGGGCGCAGAAGGACAGGCAGAGACATATCAATATCAGGCCTGTGATAAGGCGTTTCTTAGTGGCTGCCATTGACGCCGCCTCCTCTCGTGTAGTTCATAACATTATAGCATTGCTGAAATTTAAGGTAAAGTGGAAAATTATTAATAATTCTGAATGTGACTTCAAAACATTAAATATAGTTGACTCAAGGGAAATAAAAAGGTAAAATAAGAATTTGTAGAGCTGAAATCTTCAGGGGGGGTGCCGCCGGTGGAAAAAAGCAGAGAAGAATATGCCGGCGCCGTCTCTCAGTCCAGCCTCATAAGCGCGGCCTCCATTGATGAGGCCATGGCCGCCGCCCTGGACATTGCCGCTGCCGCCCTGTGCACCGGACCGGAGCCCCGGCCCTGCCGTCAGTGCAGCCATTGCCGGAAGGTGGCCCAGGGCATCCACCCGGATGTCATCACCCTGGGACGGCTGGAGGACGACAAGGGCAGGCCCAAGAGGGAGATAGGCGTGGACCAGATACGCGCCCTCTCTGCCGACGCCTGTATCCTTCCCAACGAGGCGCGGCGGAAGGTGTATATCATCCGGGAGGCGGAGACCATGAATATCTCCGCCCAGAACGCAGCGCTGAAGCTGCTGGAAGAGCCGCCTCTGGGGGCCATATTCCTGCTGTGCACCACCAATCCCAGCCAGTTGCTGCCTACGGTACGCTCCAGATGCACTCAGATGCTCTGCGGCACTGCTGCCGGAGAGGGGGACAAGGAGCTGGAGGCTCTGGCGGAGGTCTATATCAAAGCCCTGGCCTCGGGAAACCGGGCGAAGCTCTTCAGCTGGTGCAGCGCCAACGAGGCCATGGACGGACGCAGAGCCGCCCAGTTCGTGGACTGTGCCATGGAACGGCTGGGGGACATGCTCTGCGGCAGGAGGAAGGACCTGGGCCTGAGCTACAGACAGCTGTCGGACGGCTATGCACTTTTGCAGCGCTGCGCTGCATATCTCCGCCTGAACGTGGGCGGCAAACATATATTTGGACTGCTGGCGGTGGACTCCATCTCCGGCGGCGGAAACAGAGGATAAGTCATTGATAGAAGTTATAAGCGTCAGATTTAAAAACAGGGGCAAGAGCTATTACTTTGCCCCCAACGGTTTCCAGGTGGAGGCCGGTACCAAGGTCATCGTGGAGACCTCCAAGGGCCTGGAGATAGTGGACTGCTGCCGGGCCAACCACATGGTGATGGATACCTCCGTCATCCAGCCCCTGCGCCCGGTGGTGCGCATTGCCACCCAGGACGACCTGAGAGTGGAGGAGATAAACAAGCGCCGGGAAAAAGAGGCCTTTGAGATCTGCCAGCAGAAAATC
>CASFJB010000094.1 GCA_949294945.1 uncultured Eubacteriales bacterium | reverse complement strand
CCAAGACCATTGACAACGACATCTACGGCACGGACACCACTTTCGGCTTCCAGAGCGCTGTGGACATTGCCACCAATGTTATAGACTACATACACTCCACCGCCAGCTCCCACAGCCGGATTTTCGTGGTGGAGCTGATGGGCCGGGATGCCGGATGGCTGACTCTGAATGCAGGCATAGCCAGCGGCGCCGACGTGATACTCATACCCGAGATACCCTACGACCTGAACAAGGTGGCGGAGCTCATTGAGGCCCGAAAGAAAAAGGGCCGCAGCTTCTCCATCGTGGCCTGCGCCGAGGGCGCCGTCAGCAAGGACGACGTGGTATTGGATGAGGAGGCCCGCCGCCGTCTGAAGGAGGCTTCCAATTATTCCGCAGTGTCCTATAAGATCGCCGCGGAGCTGGAGGCCCTCACCGGCCAGGAGACCAGAGTCACCGTGCCCGGACACTACCAGAGAGGCGGTCCCCCCTGCCCTTACGACAGGGTGCTGGCCACCCGCTTCGGCAGCGCCGCCGCGGAGCTGATCGTCAACCGGGAGTATGGGCGCATGGTGGCCATCCAGGGGGACGAGATATGCTCCATACCTCTGGAGGAGGCGGCCAGCCGCACCAAATTCCTGCCGGTGGACCACCCCATGATACAGGTGGCCAGGGACATCGGCATCTGCATGGGCGACTGAGCCGGCAGAGAGATAAGTTTATTATAAAAATATCCCCGGTGCAGCCGCACCGGGGATATTTTGGGGAGCAGACAGATGAGCAACAAGTCCAAGGGAATAATATTCATACTGCTGGCGGGGCTGAGCTTTGTCTCCATGTCCGCCTGCGTGCGCCTGGCAGGGGACGTATCCACCTTTGAAAAGGCCTTTTTCAGAAACTTTGTGGCCCTGCTGATAACGGCGCCTATGATGATAAAGGGGCATGTGCCCAGGAAGCTGAACAGGGAGAGCCGGCGCTTTATCTGGATGAGGGCCATTTTCGGCACGGTGGGCCTGGTATGCAACTACTACGCCATCGGCAAGATCAACCTGGCGGACGCCAACATGCTCAACAAGATGTCCCCATTTTTTGCGGTGATCTTTTCCAGCCTGCTGCTGGGGGAGAAGATGAGCGCAAAGCAGATGCTCATAGTGTTGGGGGCCTTTGCCGGTAGCCTGCTCATAATAAAGCCGTCGCCGTCAAATCTGCTGCTGGGCCCGGCTATAGTGGGGGCAATCGGCGGCATGGGAGCCGGAGCGGCCTACAGCTGCCTTAGGGGCGCCACCACCCACGGGGCGGCCAGGACCTATGTGGTATTCTTTTTCTCCGCTTTCTCCACCTTGGCTATGCTGCCCCTGGCTCTGCTGGACTTCAGCATGCCCAGCCCGGAGCAAGTCCTGTGGCTGCTGCTGTGCGGCGTGTTCGGAGCCTGCGGCCAGTTCAGCATCACCGCCGCTTACAGCTATGCCCCGGCCAGAGAGATATCGGTCTACGACTATTCCCAGATAATTTTCTCAGCCCTGCTGGGGCTGCTGCTCTTTGACCAGCTGCCGGATGCCCTAAGCTTTGCAGGCTATGGGATAATCATCCTCCTGGCCCTGATAAACTCAGGACACATAAGCATAAAGAAAATATCAAAAGGAAGCGCCTGAGACGCTTCCTTTTGATATTTGCAAGATTTACAGCTCCGTCACCGGCAGGGAACAGGTCCCGTCCTGGCAGATATAGCAGGCGGCTTTGCCGTTTTGAGGCTGCATGTCGGCAGTAAAGGGGGCCAGTTTGGAAAGGGCCTGACTGTTTTCCGGAGTCTTTACCAGTACCGTCAGCTCCGGGGCATAGCGTCCCAGTACCGCCTTCATGGTCTCCGGCAGTTCCCCGGAGGGCAGGGCGCAGACCAGCTCCCGGCCGCCCCAGACCTGGGGCATTATGGACAGATAGCCGAAGGCGCAGCCCGCCGGGACCTTCTCACAGGCGGAGCAGAGAAAGGCCTGCTGCTTGTATCCCGCCTCCAGCCACAGACTTTTACCGGTGAGCCGGGCAAGTGTGGAGAAAAGCAGGGCGGCGGCACTGTTGCCGGAGGGCAGGGCCCCGTCATAAACTTCCTTGGGGCGGATGAAGAGCTTTTCCGCCTGCCGGGAACTGCGGAAAAAGCCGCCCTTTTCGTCGGCAAAGTCATCCAGAAGCTGGCCGGCCAGGGCCTGGGCGGCAGCGATATGCTCCGGCTCAAAGTCCGCCCGGTACAGCTCCAGAAGCCCCAGAGCGTAGAAGGCCAAGTCATCCAGCTGGGCATCAAAGCGCAGCTCGCCTTCGCATAGCCGGGCCTTCAGCCGCCCGCCATCAAAGAGCTTTTCCTGCATGAACTCCGCCAGCTCCCGGGCTTCCAGGAGATAGCGCCGGTCATTGAAAGCCCAGGCTGCCCGGCTGAGAGCCATGAGCATGAGCCCGTTCCAGGCCGTGAGTATCTTGTTGTCGGTAAAGAGAGGCAGGCGCCTCTCCCGGAATATGCGCAGCTTTTCCCGGTATTCATCGTAGCCCTCAGGCACAAAATTCCAGCGGGTGTTCAGCAGAAGATTGGGGATGCTCTTGCCGTGGAAGTTTCCCTCCTGGGTGATGTCATAGCATTCACAGAAATGGCGGCCCGCATCCTCACCCAGAACGGAATTCACATCTGCCGGGGTAAAGAGATAGTAGGCGCCTTCCACGCCTTCACTGTCCGCGTCCTGGGCGGAGAAGAAACCGCCGCCCTCCGCCTTCAGCTCCCGGAGGCAATAGTCCAGAGTGCTCTCCGCCACCTCCCGGTAAAGGGCCATGTGCCCGTCCTGCCAGGCCTCGGTATAAAGAAATGCCAGCAGGGCATTGTCATAGAGCGTTTTTTCAAAGTGGGGAGCCAGCCATTCCCGGTCGGTGGAATAGCGGGAGAAGCCGCCGCCGAAGTGGTCGAAGATGCCGCCCCGATACATCTGCCTCAGACTGTTGTCCACCATCTGCCGCTGCTCCCTGTCACCGCTGAAGTGGGACAGGCGCAGGAGAAACAGCAGGTCGTGGGGAGAGGGGAATTTTGGAGCGGTGCCGAAGCCGCCGTATTCCTTGTCGTAGGCGGCGGAGAGCTGTTCGGCAGCGGATTTCAGCTTGTCCTCCCCCGGTTCCGAGGGGGACAGCGCCGGCTCCCCGGCCAAAAAGGAGCTTATCTCCCCGGCGGTATTCAGCAGAGACTCCCGGTCCCTGTCCCATTTGGCGGCCACGGCACCCAGCAGGGGGATGAGCCCAACCTGGCTGCCCCGGCTGTTCTTGGGTATATAGGTGCCGGCAAAGAAAGGCAGCTTTTCCGGAGTCATGATTATGGTGAGGGGCCAGCCGCCGCTGCCGGTAAGGGCCTGGCAGGCCTTCATATACACACTGTCCACATCCGCCCGCTCTTCCCGGTCCACCTTGACGGGGACGAAATAACGGTTCAGCAGCGCCGCTACCTGCTCATCCTCAAAGCTCTCCTGGGCCATCACATGGCACCAGTGACAGGTGGAATAGCCGATGGAAAGGAAGATGGGCTTATCTTCCCGGGCGGCCTTATAGAAAGCCTCCTCGCCCCAGGGCAGCCAATCCACGGGATTCTCGGCGTGCTGCCGGAGATAGGGGGACTTTTCCTTTATCAAACTGTTGCTCATGCCACAGCCTCCCAATATCTTTTATGTTAGCATTTGAAATAGAATGCTTCATTATACACCGGAACACAGGCCCATTTCAAGACAGGACGGGCCGGTGAGGGAGAGACCATGGATAAAAAAGAGTACACCGAGAGCTGCTGCCCCTTTGACAGCAGCATGTACACCGGCACCCCGGACAGTGCGCCCTGCCCGGTGAGCCTGCCGGTGAGGGACGTGATAGGGGAACTGGACCGGCTTTATGAGCGGAGACGGGAGGCGGAGGCCCAAAGCTTTCTGGAGGACTGGCAGAAGAAGGCGGCCGAATGTGGGGACTGGCGGGCGGAGCTGAGCTTTACCAGCGAGCTGCTGGGTCAGTACCGCCGCAGCGGCGACAGGGCCAAGGGCCTGGCCGCAGTGGACAGGGCACTGAGCCTCATCCGGGAGCACCGCATGGGCCAGACCCTCTCCGGAGCCACGGTACTGCTCAACGCAGCTACAACACTGAAATGCTTCGGCCAGGCGGGGGAGTCCCTGCCAATATTCCGGCATGTGAGCCGGGTGTACTCCCAGAAGCTGGACCCCATGGATTACCGCTTTGCCGGGCTCTACAACAACATGGCCCTGTCCTGCGCCGACGTGGAGGATTACCAGGGGGCGGAGAGATATTTTACCCTGGCCATGAAAATCATGGAGGGCTGCGAGAATCCCGGCAACGACATGGCCGTCAGCTGCTGCAACATGGCGGAGATGTATGCCAAAAGGGACATGGAGGACGAACGGATAGAACAGTGCATGGAGCGGGCCTGGGAGCTACTCAACGACGAAAGGCTGCCCCGGGACGGCTACCACGCCTTCACCATATCCAAGTGCGCTCCCACCTTTGACTACTTCGGATATTTCCTCTATGCCAAGGAACTGAGAGAGAGGGCGGAGAAGATATATGCGGGGACTTGAAAAAGCCCGGGAGCTCTACGAGAGCCGGGGGCGGGAGCTTATCCACAGCCTTTTCCCGGAATATGAGGACAGGATAGCCGTGGGCCTGGCGGGCCACGGCTCCGAGTGCTTCGGCTATGACGACGAGCTGTCGGAGGACCACGACTTTGAGGAGGGCTTCTGCCTGTGGATAGACGAGGACACCGACAGGGAGATCGGCCTGGAGCTGAGCCGGGCCTACCGGCAGCTGAAGGGCGGCTGCTCCGCCTCCAGCGCCCTGGCGGAGCAGAGCCGTGGAGTGCGGCGCATCGGGGATTTCTACCGCCGCTACACCGGCTGTGCCGGAGCTCCGGACAGCTGGCAGGCCTGGCTTTATCTCCCCAGCCACGCTTTGGCGGAGGCTACCAACGGCCAGGTATGGCGGGACGGGCAGGGCCTGTTCAGCTCCATACGCCGGGAGATACTCACCGGCATGCCGGAGGACGTGCGGAAAAAGCGCCTGGCGGCAAAGCTCATCACTATGGCCCAGGCGGGGCAGTACAACTATGGCCGCTGCATAAGCCATGGGGAGGAGGGCAGCGCCATGCTGGCCATGGCGGAGTTCGTCAATGCCGCCTGCGCTGCGGCCTTTCTCCTGAACCGGCGGCACATGCCCTATTACAAGTGGCAGTTCCGGGCTCTGGGGGAGCTGGAGAAGCTGGGAGAGCTGAGAGAGCCTCTGGAATTTCTTCTCACCGGAGAGAACGACTCCGCCGGGCAAAAGCTTAAAGGAGAGCTGGCGGAGGATATCTGCGCCCGGGTGGTGAAGGAGCTGAGGGCCCAGGGCCTTACCTGCGGCAGCTGGGACTATCTGGAGCCCCACGCCCTGAACCTGATGGAGCATATAGAGAACCCACAGATAAGGGCTCTCCATGTGATGGAGGAATAGAGATGGAGATACAATGGCTGGGCCACGCCTGCTTTAAAATCACCCACAAGGGCTATAGCCTGGTGATAGACCCTTACGACAGCGACTACACCGCCGGCTATCCCAAGCTGAAAGTCAGGGCGGACAAGCTGCTGATAAGCCATGAGCACTACGGCCACAACTACCGCAGGGGAGTGGAGCTCTCCGGCAGACCGGACAGGGACTGCCCCTTTGAGATAAGCACCATGGAGACCTGGCATGACAGCATGGGTGGCATAATGCGGGGCAAGACCCTCATACACATCCTGGAAGCCGACGGGCTGAAGCTGGCCCACATGGGGGACATCGGCACGGGGCTCACCGGCGGGGAGATAAGCCGCCTTTTCGGGGCCGACGCCCTCATGGTCACCGCCGGCTCCTGCACCGGCCTGCCCTCCCAGGAGGTGTGGCGCATGAGCGAGGAGCTCTTCCCCAAGGTGATAATCCCCATGCACTACCGGGACGGGAACCGGGGACCAAGACGGCTGGAGCATGTCCAGGCCCTGGCGGACTATTTCGAGGCCCCGGAGATGATACACCGCTACGACACCGACACCATCACCATAACGGCGGACATGGAGCCCCAGGTGGCAATACTGAAATATATGGGAAAATGATACATCCGAAAGAAAATCCGGTCAGTCCGTAAAAAATTTTGCGGACTGACTAATTATTAACAAGTTTAGTTCTTTACGAAGCCTATAATTTGTGCTAAAATTACAATAGCTTAAAAACAGAACTGGGAAATTAAGAATTTTGAGGAGGTATACTATGGTAAACTTTGCTAAAAGAATGGACGGCATGAAAGCTTCAGATATCAGAGAGCTTTTGAAACTCACCACCAGACCGGAAATAATCTCCTTCGCCGGAGGACTGCCTGCTCCGGAGCTTTTTCCTGTAGAGGATATCAAGGCCGCTACGGATGCGGTCATGGATGAACAGGGCCGGGCCGCCCTGCAGTACGGCCAGACCGAAGGCTACCTGCCCCTGCGCCAGAAAATAGTTGAGCGCATGGCCGCAAAGAATGCCATACAGACCACGCCAGACAATATCATCCTCACCGCCGGCAGCCAGCAGGGTCTGGACTACTGCGGCAAGCTGTTTCTGAACCCCGGCGACGTGGTGGTGATGGAGAGCCCCTCCTATCTGGGCGCCATCAACGCTTTCCAGGCCTACGAGCCCAATTTCGTGGAAGTGCCCACCGACGACGAGGGCATGATAATGGAGGAGCTGGACAAGGTGCTGGCTACCACCGAGAACGTGAAGCTCATCTATGTCATCCCCGATTTCCAGAACCCCAGCGGACGCACCTGGCCTCTGGAGAGGAGAAAGAAATTCCTGGAGATAATCAACAAGTACGGCGTGCCCGCTATCGAGGACAATCCCTACGGTGAGCTGCGCTTCAAGGGCGAATATCAGCCCGCCCTGAAGAGCATGGATACCGAGGGCCTCATTATCTACATGGGCACCTTCTCCAAGATAATGGCCCCCGGCTACCGCATCGGCTGGACCTGCGCCAATGAGGAGATAATAGAGAAGCTGAACCTGATAGCCCAGGCCGCAGCCCTCCAGACCTCTACCATAGCTCCCATGATAATCGCCAAGTACATGGATATGTTTGACCTGGATGCCCACGTGGACAAGATCCGGGAGACCTACAAGCACCGCTGCCAGCTGATGATTAACACCATGAAGGAGACCTTCCCGCCGGAGGCCAAATTCACCGACCCGGACGGCGGCCTCTTCACCTGGGTGGAGCTGCCGGACTATGTGAATACCCGCGACCTGGCGGCCAAGGCCCTGGATATGGGCGTGGCTTTCGTGCCCGGCTCCGGCTTCTATCCCAACGGCGGCAACAACTGCTGCATGCGTCTCAACTACTCCTGCATGCCTGACGACAGGATCGTGGAGGGCGTGAAGAGACTGGCTGAGGTAATCAAGGCGGCGCTGAAATGACAGAACTGAAAACCGGCCTTCTGGGCCAGGCGGAGACCACCGTCACCGACAGCAACACCGCCGCCGCCATAGGCAGCGGCGCCCTCCCGGTATTCTCAACTCCCCACATGATAGCCCTTATGGAGAATGCCTCCATGAACGCCATAGCCCCCTGCCTGGAGGAAGGCCAGGGCAGCGTAGGCGTGAGGATAGATGTGGAGCACCTGGCGGCCACACCTATGGGCATGACCGTCCGGGCGGAGAGCACCCTCACCAAGCTTGAGGGAAGGATGCTCAGCTTTGAGGTGAAAGCCTGGGCCGGAGATGAACTCATCGGCCGGGGCAGCCATCAGCGCTGCCTGGTATTCAACGGGCGGTTTATGGAAAAGACCCTGGCAAAGCTGAAATAGTAAATATAGGAAAACGGCGGCCGCTTCTGCGGCCGTCTTTTTTGTAGGATTGTCAAACATATTGGACAGTGAACTCTAAGGGAGAGCGCCAGCCAAGAGGCCTCATAGGAAAGTTGTTGGAGCGGCGGTTGTAAACAGCG
>CASFJB010000093.1 GCA_949294945.1 uncultured Eubacteriales bacterium | reverse complement strand
CGGATCATTTCGTCATTGACACGCTGGGAGGGAGCCAGGGAGATGTTCACGATGTAGGGCTTGCTGGTGAGGGAGTTCATCTCGTCCAGAGCGTCGGAAAACTCCTCCAGGGTGGGCCAGCAGGTCAGGTTGATGGTGCCGATACCGCCGGCGTTGGAGACGGCAGCTGCAAGCTTGGGAACGGCCAGCCACTGCATGCCGCTCTGGATGATGGGGTACTCGATGCCAAGAAGTCTGGTAAGTTTGGTGTCGATCATTGTTGTTTCTCCTTTTTTATTGCTTTAATTTTTTTCTTTTCAGATATTGATCAGAGCTTGGGAGCGTCGGCGAAGAGGTAGTAGGTGATGTGGGCGGTAGCCACGTGGTTGCCCTCCATATCGTACATGGGGACATCCAGGGGATATCTGCCCTTGCCCCGCTGGTCGATGGGGGCGATCTTCTCCGCGGCCTCTTCCTCGGACATGCTCATGTCTATGACCAGGTCGGTCTTGGCGGGGCGGAGGTAATCGATGGAGACGTTGGAGATTATGGGGACGTAGTTCTTCTTCTCGGCATAGGCGGCAAAGATCAGGCTGGCGCCGGCGGACTCGGCAAAGACAAAGTAGCTGCCTGCATAGACGATGCCCACATGGTTCATGTGCATCTCTTTTACGGGGAGGACGAAGCGGACGTGGCCCTTCTCGATGACCTCGGGGACAACGCCGGCGGCGCTGAGATAGGGGATCTTGCAGTTGTGGACAAAGTTATATTTCTTCTCTTCGTAGATATCCATAATCACACCTCAATTAAAACGATTCAGCTGGGACCGGCACTGGTCCATCATGCGCTCAATGAGTTCCTTCACGGTGGGCACGTCCTTGATAAGGCCGATATCCTCGCCTATGCAGAGGGAGCCTTCATCCAGATCGGTGCCGCCCTGGGTGAACTTGCGGGTACGGTAGCCTGCCACGTAGGGGGCAACCTTTTCAAAGGGCTCGCCGGCAGCCTCAAGGGCAACCACGTCCTTCATCAGACCGTTGAGGACAAAGCGGGTGTCGTTCTTGTAGGGGTGCAGTCCGATGTAGGTGTCCAGCTCGCCGTACTTTTCAGCCAGGGTCTGCTTGACCTCGCTGCTGGCGGGGCACTCCTGGGTCATGAAGAAGCGGGTCCCCACATAGACGCCTTCGGCGCCCAGCATGAGGGCGGCAGCCATGCTGCGGCCGTCGCATACGCCACCGGCGGTGATGACGGGGATGGTGAGAGCGTCCACTGCGCTGGGGGTGAGCACCATGGTGCCGGTATTGAAAGCGCCGATATGTCCGGCGGCTTCATAGCCGTCAATGACCACCATGTCGCAGCCTATGGACTGGGCCTTCAGGGCATGCTTTACCGCCACGCACTTGTGGATGACGGTCATGCCTGCGGCCTTCATCTCCTGGATGTACTCGGTGGGGGCCCGGCCGGCGGTCTCCATGATCTTCACGCCTTCCTCGGCGCACACCTTGATGTGCTCGTGATATCCCACGGCGTTAAGGGAGGGAAACAGGGAGATGTTTACGGCAAAGGGCTTGCTGGTGAGGGTCTTGCAGCGCTTGATCTCGGTGCGCAGGTCCTCGGCAGAGGCAAAGCTGGCAGAGGATATTACTCCCAGGCCACCGGCATTGGACACGGCAGATGCAAGGTCCGCGGTAGCAAACCACTGCATGCAGCCCTGGATGATGGGGTATTCGATGCCCAGCATCTCGGTTACTTTTGTTTTGATCTGCATTTTTTCCTCCTTGAAACTGTTGTTTATTTATTTGCCAAAGCTTCCATCAGCTTGGGAAGAAGCTTGTTCAAATCGCCTACTATACCGAAATCGCAGCCCTTGAAGATGGGGGCGTGCTCGTCCTTGTTAACGGCAAAGATCAGCCCTGCCTGGTCGCAGCCGGCAGTATGCTGGATCTGGCCGGAGATGCCCAGGGCAAAATACACTTCGGGACGAACCGTGACGCCGGAAACGCCTATATATCTGCTGGTGGGCAGCAGGTGGTCTTCTTCCGCCACCGGGCGGGTGCAGCCCAGCTCGGCCTCCATCGCAGATGCAAACTTTTCCGCCAGTGCCAGGGATTCGGCGTCCTTCACGCCTCTGCCCACACCCACTACTCTTCTGGCAGCGGCCAGGTTGGTGCGCTGCACCAGCTTCTCTTTCCGCTCCAGGGTGCTGATTCCGGAGCTCAGAGGAGAGAGCAGCTCCGGCTCCGAAGCCTCCTTTTCCTCTGCCGGTGGGAACATCCCGGCTCCCACGCATATCACCCCGCAGCTTCCGCTCTCCTCGGTGAGGACTGCAAAGCCGCCATAGCTCAGCTTCTTTGTCACTATACCGTTTTCACCGGCAGATATCTGGAAAGCGTCGGTCTGCACGCCCACACCCAGCACGGCGGCGGCTATGCCTGCCATAAGCCTGCCGTTGCGGCACTGCTCGGCAAGGATGAGCTGATAGCCCTGTTCCTTTATCAGGGCCGCTATGGCGGCGGAATAGGCCGTGACGGACTGCTCCCGATCAGCCAGAGCGTACACCTTGTCCACACCCTCGGCGGACACCGGAGCCCCCAGGCATACCAGGCTCAGCTCCTGGGCAAATTCCTTGCCGGCAGAGCTCAGCTCCAGAGCGGCAAGTCTGGACTGGGCAATGATCAAACATTTATTGAATTTATTCATACTCTCACCTCACAGCTTTCTGAGCCAGGCCACGGCAGCGGCAAGGCCTTCCTCGTCGTCGGAGACGACTTGGCATTTTCTGGCCGTCTTGTCCAGGACCTTCAGGCTCAGCTGGGAGACTTTTCTGTCTCCGTCGGCCTGGTAGTCCTCCAGAGGCTCGATGGTGCTGGGCTTCTTGCCGGCCTTGAGTATCTCTTTCATGGAGGCAAGGCGGGGCACGCAGCTGTCGCTGGTGACGGACACCGCCGCCGGCAGGGATATCTTCAGCACTTCGGTGCAGTCCTCCAGATTTCTCTCCACCAGCAGGCCGTCGCCGTCAGCTTCTACACGGCTTGCTGCGTTCACGGTGTTCCAGCCCAGCAGAGCGCCGGTCATGTTTCCCACCTGCTGAGAATACAGGTCCCCGGAGCCTTCTCCGAAGAACACTGCGTCCACATCGCCTATCTTCTTTATGGCCTCGGCCAGGATCTGGGCGGTGGCCAGGCTGTCGGCATTGGCCAGCTTTTCGCTCTTCACGGCCAGCAGCTCCTGAGGGCCGCGGGCCAGGATGGACTTCTTCAGCTTGGAGTTTTCCACCACGGCGTCGCCCACGGTGAGGGCTATGAGGACATTTTCCGGGGAGGCCTCGGTGAGCTTTGCGGCAGTCTCCACTGCCCGCAGGTCATACTGGCCTATCTCCCATTCGCAGCCGCCAAAGTCCAGGCTCTTGTCGCCCCCTACGCCAATGCTGCTCTCATTGGGGACCAGCTTGTAGCACACTACATATTTCAAAGAATGCACTTCTCCTTTCTGCTGCTCCGGCCTTTCACGGCCGGAAGCTCACATGAATAGTTCCTTTATCTTTTCCCTGGACACTTTGCCGCTGCCGGTGAGGGGCAGGGCATCCAGAAAGACTATCTTCTTGGGTTTCTTGAAGCTGCCCAGGTGCTTTCGGCAATGCTCCATGATATCCCTGTCGCTGATCTGGGAACCGGGATTTTTCACCACGGCGGCCACTATGATCTCACCCCAGACCGGATCGGGGACCCCGGCTACGGAGACATCCCGGACTTCCGGGTACATGCTCATGATGCATTTCTCTATCTCGGCGGGAAAGACATTTTCACCGCCGGTTATTATCATGGAGCTCTTTCTGTCGGTGAGGTAGAGATAGCCTTCCTCGCTCATGTAGCCGATGTCTCCGGAGTGATACCACCCGTCCACAATGACCTGCTTTGTCAGCTCCGGCATGCCCAGATAGCCTTTCATCAGGGTCTCCGCCTTGATCACTATCTCGCCTATCCGGCCGGCAGGGACTTCCTTTCCCTTATCATCCACTATGCGCAGGTTCACCCCCACCATGGGGCGGCCCACAGACCCCAGAAGGTGCTCACGCTGATGGTCCTCAGGCAGCAGGGCCGTTACGGTGCCGTAGGTCTCCGTCATGCCGTAGCCCTGATGGAACTTGCAGTCGAATATCTTTTGGCAGCGCTTCATGAGAGAAGTGTTCATAGGTGAAGCGCCGTAGCTTATGATCCGCAGCGTGTGGTCGCTTATGCCGTGTATCTCCGCATAGCTCACCAGGCGTTCTATGACCGTGGGCACAAGAGTTACCCTGGTCGCATACTCATCTTCCATGATCTTGAGCAGCCGTCCGCAGTTTCTCAGGCATTCCAGGGGGCAGAGTATCAGCGTTCCGCCCACGCAGAAGCAGGCCATTACCGAGAGGCTTATGGAGTGGCATATGGGTGAGACGCACATAAAGCGCTCATCATGGCTCCAGCGGGCGCATACCACGGTGTTATACACCTGGGTGATAAGAGCCTTGTTGGATATGAGCACGCCCTTTGCCCTGCCGGTGGTGCCGCTGGTAAAGAGTATCATGCCGGTATCCCCGTCCAGAGCCTCTTCAAAGTCTGCTTCCGGGCTGCCGGTCTCCCTAAAGCTGTCATAATCTGCGGGGACCTGAGGGTCCTCCAGGATGCTGATCACATGCAGCCCCTTTCCGCCGCAGTTTTCGCGGAGATAATCCGCCTTGTCCCTTTCCGTATTGGACAGGAACAGGACCTTGGAGCCGGCTTCGTCGGCCATGTCCGCCGTTACTTCCGCGGACAGCCGCCAGTTTATCAGGCAGGGTACCGCAGCTATCATGGAACAGCCGAAGATTATCTCCAGATATTCCACACAGTTTCTGGCTGCAATGCAGACGCATTCGCCCTTGCCTATGCCCAGCTTGCGCAATGCCGAAGCGCAGCGGCAGGCATTGGTGTACAGTTCGCTGTAGGACAAGCGCCTGTCCCTGTATATCAGCGCGGTTTTTTGCGGAAAGAGCCGGGCAGAATTAACAAGAAAATCTTTCAGGTTCATATACGTTTCCTCTCAAAATTCTCCTTGTTATCGTTTGCCGGTGCTTCCCTGCCTTACTGGGTTCCGGCCTCGTTGTTTATGAGAGCTCTGGCAACGGAGTGGACCATTATTTCCTCGGTACCGGCATAGATGCGGGCGCCTCTCTGGTCTCTCCACAGTCTTGCAATACGGGTGTCGTTGGTGTATCCTATACCTCCCAGGACCTGAATTGCGTCGTCCAGGACCTCAAAGGCGGCCTGGCCGGTGTAGCGCTTGAGCATGGAGGCGTCCAGCATGATGGACTGGCCCACGGATTTCTTCCATGCGGTCCTGAGGAGCATATTGTACATGTTGTCGCACTTGATCTTCATGTCCACCAGCTTCTGCTGGATGATCTGGAAGCTGCCTATGGTCTTGCCGAACTGTATGCGCTGGGAGGCATAGACGGCGGCGTCATGATATGCGGCCATGGCATAGCCCACGTTGGAAACGCAGGTGAGCAGGCGCTCGGTCTCAAAGTTCTTCAGCAGCTGGTAAAAGCCCTTGCCCTTGACGCCTACGAGAGCGGATTCCTCCACCTCTACATTGTCCAGATAGACCTCGCAGGTGGGCATGCAGTGGCAGCCTATCTTGTCCAGCACGTGGATGCTGACTCCCGGAGTGAGATTGCCTTCCTCGTCTCTCAGAGGGATGAGGTACCAGCTCATGTCCTTCTTGGGCTTGTCCAGGACTTCGTACTCTCTGGCTACGCACATCATGTATCTTGACACGGTGGCATAGGTGTTGAAGGTCTTGTGGCCGGTGATATAGACCTTGCCGTCCCTGTGCTCCGCCTTGGTGGACATTGCGGAATTGTCGGAACCGGCCTGGGGCTCGGTGAAGCCCATGGTATATGCCTTGCGGCCCTCCAGCACCTCATTGATTATCAGCTCCTGCTGCTCCTTGGTGCCGTAGGTGAGTATGTTGTCTATCTCCAGCGCGCCGCCGGGAAGAGTGAGGGCGGGCCAGCCGTACTCGTAGAACTTCAGCTTCATCAGCACGGAGGAGACAAGGTCCAGATCGGAGCCGCCGTATTCCTCAGGGCAGTCCAGAAGATGGAATCCCTCCTCGCAGAAGTCGCGGCAGGCCTTTTCGGGATACTTTCTCTCCCGGTCACACTCTTTGAAGTAGTCGTCATAATTGCCGCGCTTCATGAACTCCTCTACCTGCTCAACAAGCAGCTCCTGCTCTTCAGTGAGGGAAAAATCGATCATCGAAAAACATCTCCTTTTTATTTTTGATCCGGCCGCCTTGCTCTCCTGTAGGCAGCTTTCGGAGAGAGCGGATTTTAAGTACATTTCCAGATTGATATAATAATATCAATTATGCGCCGAGTTTGTTAGGTATATGACAGACAAATTTTGATGTTTTTTTTCAAAATTTTTGTCCGCTCAGGACTATGAATTTATGGTCATTCTGTTATAATATTTTTTGTTCCGGTCCACGCTCAGTGGTCATTTTACCCAGGGATAAAAACGGGCTGAAAAAGGGAGGTAAAAATGCTCTACAACATGGAAATGATATCCCAGTTCCTGTCTGGCTTTGAGCTGGAGACCCAGCTGGGAGAGGACAAGCTGCAAATACTCTCCATAGCCCTTGGAGATGTCACGGAGGACCCCTCCGTCCTCAGCATTTACAGCCAGGACGAGGATGTGATATGCGCAAATGCCGACAACAAGATAAAGGTCCTGCACAGCGAATTGAAAGACGTGGTGAACGCGGTGGTCAGGCGCATTGAGTTTTACAGCGACTGGGAGCGGCGGGCCCTGAATGCAGTGGCCACAGGGAAGCCCCTCTCCCAGTATCTGGCCCTTCTCAGCGAGCTGTTCCCCGGATATACGGTGAAGTTCCTGGACGCCCTGGGCAGGATACATTACTCTACAGACAAGACCGAGAGTCTGCCCAAGGCTATGGACCCCCTCTATATGACCCTTATCAGGAACATCCCGGCATGTCACCGCATATCTCTGGGCATCACCGGCATAACCGTGTTCTGGTCCTCCTATTTCAAGAGGCACTACCTCTACGGCAATTTTGTCTTTCCCGACAACTCCTTTGTCATTTTCTCCATTTTCCCCTCTCAGGAGGACAGCAAGCCCCTGGGAGATTTTCAGCTGCATCTGGGACAGTTTGCCCAGAGTATCTTCCAGTGTGCAAATGTCTCCGGGCTGGACCAGACCGGCCTGATGATGAACAGGAATTTTATCATGCACCTGCTGGAGGGCCAGGAGATCTCGCAGCAGGATTTTCAGGATTTTGAGAAGGCTCTGGGCTGGTCGGTCTCCGACGGGGCCTACTTCGTGCTGATAGAGAACCACCCGAAGGACGGCTTTGCCGCCAGGGCTCTGCCCTACACCCTGTCCACCCGTCTGCCCTTTTCTTTTGCCTTCAATTACAACGATGCCATCGTGTGTCTCATCTCCGATTGCGACTTCAAATATGGCTGCAGGGTGCTGCAGGATCTGCTGGCTCCCATAGGCTTCAACGGCGGAGTCTCCCTGCCTTTTACTTCATGGCAGGAGATCCCCAACGCCTACCTCCAGGCAAAGATATCCCTGGAGCACAAGGGCCGCTCCGAGACCAATCTGCTTTTATGCAACGACTTTTTATGGGATTGTTATGTGGAGCGCTTTCGCTCCGTGGGCTGTGAGCAGCTGAGGCATCCGGCCATAGACGCCCTGCTGCGCAGCCCCGGAGGCGGGGAGCAGCTGCTGGATACTTTCTACTGGTATCTGAAAAATAACTGCAGCCTTGCCGCTACGGCGGAAAAGCTGGATATTCACATCAACACGCTGAAATACCGCATGAACAAGATCCGGGACATTATACATTTCGACCCCCAGAACTACGAAAACCGCATGGCCTTTCTTGTCTCCTACGATGTGATGCACATGAAAAAACTGTAGAGCCGCTTTCCCAGTCTGAAACATGCTCCAAGCAAATACCGGCGGCAATAGCC
>CASFJB010000092.1 GCA_949294945.1 uncultured Eubacteriales bacterium | reverse complement strand
CCTTTCGAACTGGCGACCTCACAGGCGAAGCCTGTTTTAATAAAAACCGGAGGCCGCCGCAGGCGGTCGCCGCCAGTTCGAATCTGGCCAGCAGCTCCACGTGGTCGCAAGCTACATATCGCTTGCTCCGATTTTTTATGCCTATGGCAAAAAAAACGGAGTGCGCTCATTCCGCTGCTCCTCCTTAGCCGAATCAAACCCACTGCGTTGGGCTTTGATTCGGGGAGGTGGGAGATGGGCAAAGTCCGCTTTGCGACCGCGTCTTTTTATGCCTATGGCAAAAAAGCCACCATCCGCTCCACTCCCTTGCTCCTCCTTCCAAACCCGAACCCGCTATGCTGGGCTTCGGGTTTGTTTTTAGGGAGAATGAGTAAAGACCGGGGTAGGAGAGGGGGTGGGAAATATACAGAAAGCAGAAAAAAATATAGCCGAAATACGACAAAAGCGGACTTGACAGAAGGTTTTTGAGAATATAAAGTTAAATATTGCAGTTTTATATAAGGAAGTAGTGTCGTGAACAAAACCAAAAAAATCTTGCCCGTGTGGCATTCTATCTGCTGGGCCTTGCCGTCCTGGCTCTTGGCCTTACGCTGAACACCAAGGTGACTCTGGGGGTCTCACCCATCATCTCCGTGGCCTACAGCGCCTCCCGCATATGGCAGCTGGATCTGGGAAACACCGTATTCCTCTGGTATGGGGTGTTCGTCCTGGGGGAGATGCTTATACACCTGAAAATGGGCGGGCCCCAGCTGAAAAAACGGCTGCTGAACGATCTGCTGCAGCTGCCACTCAGCCTGGTGTTCACCAGGTTTATGAATCTGTATACCCTGTGGATACCCGAGTTTGAGACCGACTGCGCCGGCAGCTTTGCCGGGAGCCTGACGGGGAGGCTTATCATCCTCGTTATTGCTGTGGTCATCACCGGCATAGGGGCTGCCCTGTCCCTGGACATGCGCATCATACCCAATCCCGGAGACGGAGTGGTCCAGAGCCTGGCGGACCTCACCGGCTGGAAGCTGGGCAGCAGCAAGAACGTCTTTGACCTCAGCTGCGTGGTCCTTACGCTGCTGCTGTCCCTGCTGGTCTCGGGCAGCATAATCGGCATAGGAGTGGGCACGGTGGTGGCCATGCTGGGCACCGGAAGGACTGTAGCCCTCTTCAACAGCCTGGCGGAACGGCGGCTGTCCTCCGGCCTGGAGATAAAGGCCTGAGGCATGGGAACGCCTCAAGGAGCGCCGTGAAATCCCGCCTCTGCCCCTTGCAGCCACCGGCTCTGGGGGATGACATGAAAATATGCAAGAGGACCCCGGCCGCCGATAACGGCCGGGGTCCTCTTGCTGTGTGGACCGTGACAGATCCGGGAGAGCGCTCAGCGGCTGCCGGCCTTCAGAGAGTATCTGAACAGCAGCAGGCCCACCAGGAAGAACAGGGCCATGGCCCCAACGCCCAGGCTGGTGCTGCCGCTGAGCTGGGAGATGAAGCTGACGGTGAAGGTGCCCAGCATGGAGGCCCCTTTGCCGCAGATATCCAGCAGGCCGAAGTACTCACCGGATTTTTCCTGGGGGATGAGCTTTGCAAAGTGGGAGCGGGACAGGGCCTGGATGCCGCCCTGGAACATGCCCACCGCCACGGCCAGTATCCAGAAGTGTATCTGAGCGGACATGAACATGGCAAATACGGCTATGCCGAAATAGGCCAGGATGCAGAAGCTTATAAGCTTGCCCGAGTCCACGGAGGCGGAGAGCCGGCCGATGATTATGGAAGAGGGGAAGGCCACTATCTGGGTCAGCAGCAGGGCCAGCAGCAGCCCGGTGGTGTCAAAGCCCAGGGCGGTGCCGTAGGCCGTGGCCATGTCGATGATGGTGTAAACGCCGTCGATGTAAAAGAAGAAAGCCAGCACGAAGCTAAAGACCTTCCGGTTGCCCGCCAGCTCCCGGAGAGTGTGCCAGAGCTGGGCAAAGTGGTTCTGCTCCTCCGTGACGAAGTGGGGCTGCCTGTACACCCTCAGCAGGGGCAGGGTGCAGCCTATCCACCACAGGGAGACCACCAGAAAAGCCAGGACCATGGCCCGGGACATGCTCAGACCCAGGGGCCCGGCGCCCAGCACCAGGCCCAGGCATACCAGGAAGGGGATGCAGCTGCCTATGTAGCCCCAGGCATAGCCCTGGGAGGAGACATTGTCCATGCGCTCCTGCTCCGTGATATCCCCCAGCATGGAGTCGTAAAACACCAGGCTCAAAGAGTAGCCCACCTTGGCCAGAACGAAGATGATGAGGAAGCTCATCCAGCTGTGGGCAAGGCCCAGCAGCAGGCAGCCCAGGGCCCCAAGTATCACGGAAAATAAAAACAGAGGCTTTTTTCTGGCCCGCCGGTCGGCCACGGTGCCCAGCAGCGGCCCGGTGAGAGCCACGATGAGGGTGGCGGCGGAGGCGGCGTAGCCCCAGTAGGCCAGATAGCTGACGGAGTCCAGGCCTCCGCTCTGGGCCAGGGAATTGAAGTAGATGGGAATAATGGTGGATACCAGGAGAATGAAGGCGGAGTTGCCCACGTCGTACAGTATCCATTTCTTTTCTCCGGATGTGAGTTTAAATTTCATCTTTCTTCTCCATTTCCGCCCCGGCAAAGCAGGAATCAAAATTGTATTTGTACAATGGATCAAAAGGCATGCGGCCCTGGGCGCTGTCCTGAAAGTCGTCAATGAGTCTCAGAGCGGTGTCCATGGCCGGGGCAAACAGCTCCAGCAGTTCCGGCTCTCCCGGCTCCTCCCCGGAGCCGGCCAGAAGCATGCCCAGCCGCTCTTCCTGGTGAAAAAGCTTCAGTGTGCCCCGCACCAGCTCCAGAGCCGGACCCTCTCTTATGCCCAGAAAGGCATCGAAAAACTTCATGCCCAGCATGGACCGGTACAGCTGCGCCGGGCTCAGACCCGGAAACAGGGGGGCGATGACCCGGGCTGCAGCCGGGGAGGGCCGGAACTGACGCAGGCGCAGGCCGGGGCGGACTTCCAGACCGTCGGCCCGGAGCAGGAACCTGTCCAGCTCCGCCTCCTGCTCCCCGTGGCCGGGGCCGCCCTCAGAGGCCACCCTGTTTATGCAGCCGTGACAGTGGAGGTCCAGGGCAAAGTGGCAGATAAAGCCGCAGATATAGGCGTACAGCTCCGGAGAGGGACTGCGGCGCAGCAGTTCCCCGGCGGGGCGGAAAAAGTTCAATGCGGCCTGGCTGTGTATAAGGCTGCCCCGCTGCCCCAGGGCATTGGAGCGCAGAGGCTGATAGTAGAAAAGCGGGTCCGGCCCCTGAAGACCCAGGTGGAAAAAGCTCTGTCGGCTTTCTATCTCGGAGCCCAGAGCTCCGGGCAGCCGGGAAAGCACATCCCGGCCAAAGCGGTAATGGGCATAGGCGGCGGGCATGGAGGGACTCCTTTCTTTCAAGTTGCCTTCGCAAAGGCCGGCTTTGAATAAGCCGGCCTTTATCAACGGAGATTATTTGGAGGCAAGCTGGCGCAGGCAGCGGCAGAGCAGCTCGGCGCCTTTGCGCAGATCCTCATAGTCGGTCCACTCCTCGGGCACATGGCTGCGCCCGCCCTTGCTGGGCACGAAGATCATGGCCACGTCGCAGAGAGAGCCCATTATCATGGCGTCGTGTCCGGCGCCGGAGAGCATCTTCCGGGTGCTGATACCTGCCTCCTTGGCCTGCTGCTCCAGCAGCTCCTGGACCTCCGGCTTCATAAGCACCGGCTGGGCGGTGAGCTTTTCCACTATCTCAAAGCTGAGGCCCGGGTTCTCCGCCTGGCTCTGCTCCAGAGAGGAGCGGACGGCGGCGATGACCTGGTCAACGCTCTCCAGAGTCTTGCTGCGGCAGTCGATGTCAAAGAGAGTCTCCTTGGCCACGATGTTGAAAGCGCCGGGGACGGTCTCCACCCGGCCGAAGGTGACCACGGTGCCGTCCTCCAGGGCCTTGGCCCTGTGGGTGCCGGCAACGATGGCCTTGGCTGCGGCCAGCATGGTGTCGGCCCTCATGTTCAGGGGAGTGGTGCCGGCATGGTCGGAGCGGCCGTGGACATATACGGTGAGGCACTTGATGCCCACTATGGCCTCAACGACGCCCACATCCACCTTCTCGTTTTCCAGCACGGGGCCCTGCTCTATGTGCAGCTCCAGGAACATGTCGATCTCGCCCTTTTTCCGCCGGGCCTCGTCCGCCCTGGCAGGGTCCAGACCGTATTCCTTCATGGCCTGGGCCATGGATACGCCCTGGCTGTCCTTGTAGTTTTCCAGCTCGTTTTCGTAGAGCTGGCCGCACATGGCCCGGCTGGCGAAGAGGCCGCCGCCGAAGCGGGCGCCCTCCTCCTCGGGGAGAGCCACGAACTCAATGGGACGCTCCGGCTGGAAGCCCTCGTCGTGGAGGGTGCGGGCGGCCTCCAGGGCGGCCACCACGCCGGCAGCGCCGTCAAAGCGGCCGCCGGTCTTGACGGTGTCAAAGTGGCTGCCGGTCATGAGGATGGGGGCGGAGGGGTCCTTGCCCTCCATGCGGCCTATCACCGTGCCTACGGCGTCCTCCCGGACGGAGAGGCCGGCGGCCTTCATCTGGGAGACTATATAGTCTCTGGCCTGGGCAAATTCCTTGGTGTAGGTATAGCGGGTGCAGCCTATGCCCTGCACCTGGGAGTACTGGGCCAGGGATTCAATGTCTTTCTGAATGCGTTCAACTTTAGTTTCCAATTTCGCCATGCTCCTTAAAATAGAATACGCCTTTGATTCTAACATGAAGCCAATGAATGTCAATACAAAAAGGAGAGGGTCGTTGCCCTCTCCGAAAAATTTTACTCAGCCCTTACAAGACTCACATCAAAGGGGCCAGGGCCTTCATGACGAAGCCCAAAAGCTTCAGCCCCCGCTTTTCCCGGCGCATAAAGTCCGGCTGCACCTGGGCGCAGCGGGCCAGGGTGTTTTCCACATCCGCCTTTATATCCCCTATGCAGTCCGTCTTGTACAGATAGGCGGCGCACTCAAAGTGGTGGTAGAGGCTGCGGTAGTCCAGGTTGATGGTGCCCACCACCGCCTTCTTGTCATCGGAGACAAAGACCTTGGCGTGGACGAAGCCGGGGGTGTATTCGTAGATCTTCACTCCCGAGGCCAGCAGGGCGGTGTAGTGGGTCTTGGCCAGGGCCCAGGGCATCTTCTTGTCGGGGATGCCCGGCAGGATCAGGCGCACGTCCACCCCCCGCTCGGCGGCGAATTTCAGGGCCGTCTCCATCTCTCCGTCCAGTATCAGGTAGGGGGACATGATGTACACATAGTTCCGGGCCCGGTTGAGGATGTCCATATACACCCGCTCCCCGGCTTTGTCATTGTCCAGGGGGCAGTCCCCGTAGGGCAGCACATAGCCCCGGGCTCCCTGCACCGGATGACAGGGGCAGTCCAGATAGCGGCGAAACTCCGGCTCCTTCTCGTCCACGTTCCACATCTGCAAAAACATCAGGGTGAAGCTTTTGACCGCCTCTCCCTGAAGCATGATGGCGGTGTCCTTCCAGTGGCCGTGGCGCTCCCGGCGGTTTATGTATTCGTCCGCCAGGTTCACCCCGCCGGTAAAGGCGGTGCGGCCGTCAATGACGCAGATTTTCCGGTGGTCCCGGTAGTTGTAGTAGGTGGAGACGAAGGGGGTCATAGGGGCGAACATCTTGCACTGTATCCCCAGCTTCCGGAGCCGCTTGGGGTAGTCGGTAGGCAGGGTGGAAAATTCGCAGGTGCCGTCGTACATCACCCGCACTTCCACGCCCCGGGCGGCCTTCTTTGCCAGTATCTCCAGCACCCGGCCCCACATGAGGCCCTCGTCGATGATGAAGTATTCCAGGAAGATGAAGCGCTCCGCCAGCTCCAGCTGCCGCAGCAGCTCCGCCCACTTGTCCTCCCCCAGGGGGAAGTACTTCACGGCGGTGTTCTTATATACCGGATAGCAGCCGCTGCGCCGGAGATACCGGGCCAGAGAGGCAGTGCCGGAGCTCTCCTCCTCCAGCTCCTCCATCACTTCCACGCCCTGGGGTATGGCTTCCCGGGTGCTGTCTATCAGCTGACCCAGCCGCTTTTTCAGCAGCCGCACCCCCAGATTGCTGCGGGTGTAACAGTAGAGGGGAGCGCCCAGGGCGGGGAAGAGGGCTATCACCAGCAGCCAGGTTATCTTGGCTGTAGGGTCGGCGTCGGTATTCAGCAGGTAAAGTCCCATGAAGCCGGAGAAGGCTACGCTGAGCAGCAGGAAATGGGGCAGGTATTCCCGAAGCCAGTGGATAAAGGAAAAGACCACAAACAGCTGGAACAGCAGCAGAAATACAATAAGCCCCAGACGGCTGAACACCGCCCGCAGCAGGCTCTTCTTGCCTTTTTTCAAAAGCCGCAGGCCGGGGCTGCTCTCCTCGTCCTGATAGCCGATTTTCGTTTTGTCGTTCATGTCTTGCTCTGCTCCTCCGCCCGGTACATGTGATATTGTATATCAGTATACAGCCCCAAGGCTCCAAGTTCAACTCCCGGCGGGGAAAAATCCATTAAGGCCTTGCAAAAAACAGAGTTTTTTGGCATAATCTCCGGGAGAAAGAAGTGATGTGAATGTCTATAAAAATAATAGCCTTCGACCTGGACGGCACTTTGCTGGACAACAAAAAGCAGATATCGGAGGAAAACCTGAAGGCTCTGAGGGAGGCCGCCGCAGCGGGAGCGCTGCTGGTGCCTGCCACCGGGCGGATATATACCGGCATCCCCCAGGCTCTGAGAGAGCTGCCGGGAGTACGGTACTGCCTGACCATAAACGGGGCCTACGCCTACGACGCCGGGGAGGACAAAAACCTCTACAGCGCCGAAATGCCGGCGGAGCTGTGCCTGCGCCTTATTGAGCACATGGAGACCCTGCCTGTGATATACGACTGCTATCAGGACAACTGGGGCTTCATCTCCCGGCACATGCTGGAGCAGGCGGCGGAATACATACCCGATCCGGCAATACTTAAAATGATGTGGGATCTGCGCACCTCGGTGGACAGTCTCTATGACACTCTTAAGGAGAAGGGCAGGCCGGTGCAGAAGATGCAGATGCACTTTAAAGACCCGGAGCTGCGACGCCTGGAGCTGGAACGGCTGCCCCGGCTCTTCCCGGAGACGGCGGTGTCCTCCTCCCTGCCCTGGAACATTGAGATAAACAGCATCGATGCCACCAAGGGCAAGGCCCTGAAGAACCTCTGCCGGGCTTTGGATGTGGACATCAGGGATACCCTGGCCTTCGGCGACGGCACCAACGACCTGGACATGATAAAGACCGCCGGAGTGGGCGTGGCCATGGGCAACGCCGTGGATGAGCTGAAACAGGCTGCCGACTGGGTGGCTCCCACAAACATGGAAAACGGCGTGGCCGCCGGTATCCGACACTTCATGGAGCTGTAAAAGCAACTGACATTATAAAAATGCCTCAAACTGGGGATTGATAACAAGGCCGGTTTTGACTAAGATATAGCCGAAATCCCTTAGGAGGCATGAACAATGAAAAGAGTAGTTACATTACAGGACATCTCCTGCCTGGGCCGCTGCAGCATTACCGTGGCCCTGCCGGTCATCTCCGCCATGGGGGTGGAGTGCGCCATAGTGCCTACGGCGGTGCTGTCCACCCATACCATGTTCAAGGGCTTCACCGTCTGCGACCTGTCGGACCAGATAGAGCCCATCACCCGCCACTGGCTGAGCCAGGGCATTAAATTCGATGCGGTGTACACCGGCTACCTGGCCAGCGAGGACCAGTGCGGCCAGACGGTGGACTTTATAAAGAGCTTCAAGACCGGGGAGAACATGGTCGTCGTGGACCCGGCCATGGCCGACCACGGCAAGCTCTACCCCGCCTTCGGTCCGGACTTCCCCAAGGCCATGGCAAAGGTCTGCGGCCAGGCCGACCTGGTGCTGCCCAACCTCACCGAGGCCGCCTTCCTCACCGGCACTCCCTATAAGGAGGACTGGAGCGAGGCGGAGGTGAAGGAGCTGCTGGAGAAGCTGCTGGCTCTGGGCTGCAAGTCCGCCATGA
>CASFJB010000091.1 GCA_949294945.1 uncultured Eubacteriales bacterium | reverse complement strand
TTCTCGGCTCCGCCGCCTTTCAAAGCGGGAACTACCGGGACGTGGATGCCGCAAAGTATCTGGGGGAGGGCGGCGGCTTCGCTCTGCTGGACGGGGAGCTGGAACCGGTATATTCCTCCACCGGGGAACTGCCCCAGGTGGAGACCCGGGACGAGCTTATGTGCATAAGGAGCCACGACAGCCGGGAATTTTTCGATTCTCTCCCTTTTCAGACGGAGGAGGGGGACAAGCGCCTGCTGATAAGCCGTGAGCGCTATGGTCAGGAGGGTCTGCTCAGTGCCGGGGCCGTCCTGCTGGACGGCGAGCTGCGGGTGCTGGAGGGCAGTCTCTTCCCGGGAAAGAGGCAGTTCACGCCCCGGGAGCTGGGCTTTCTCACCGGCAGCTGGTCTGAGGACTATCTGCTGGAGCGCTGCTTGGCAGAGGGGCCGGAGGGCCGGGAATTGAACCTGCTTTTGCTGCTGCCCCAATATTCCGAGGAGTACTATCAGGCCGCCTTCAGGCGGGCCGGGCGCCTCTGGCTGCCGGCCATACCCCTTTACCTGGCGGCCACGCTGCTGTTTGTCCGGCTGCTGGACCGGCATTTCCGCCGTCCCTTGTCCAGACTGAAGGCGGCGGCCCTGCGCCTGGGCGCCGGGGAGGAGCCCTCCGCCGGAGACTGCGGCGGCCCGGCGGAGATACAGGAGCTGGGGCGGAGCTTTGACCGGATGGCCCGCACCCTGGCCGAGAGCAGGGCGGAGAAGCAGCGTCTGGAGGAGCAGCGCAGCAAAATGCTGGCGGATATCTCCCACGACTTCAAGACCCCAATAACCGTCATCTCCGGCTATGCCGACCTTATCCGTGACGGAAAGATCCCACCGGAGGAGCAGCCCAGATATCTGGAGACCATCGGGAAAAAGTCCCGGGCCCTGGCGGAGCTGGTGAACAGCTTCTGTGAATACGCCAAGACGGAGCATCCGGATTTCCGCCTGGAATTGCAGGAGTCGGAGTTGTGCGAGTTTATGCGGGAATACCTGGCGGAGCGCTTTGACGAGATAGAGCTGGCAGGCTGCTTCCTGACAGCGGACATCCCGGAGAAGCTGAGCCTGCCCTGCCGGCTGGACCCCTTCCAGCTTCAGCGGGCCCTGGACAATATCCTCTCCAACGCCCTGAGGCACAACCCCGCCGGGACACGGATACGGGTATCTCTCAGGCGGGAGGGGGAGCTGGCGCTGCTGTGCCTGGCCGACAACGGCAATGGGATTCCTCCGGAGCTGCGCGGCGAGCTGTTCAGCCCCTTTGCAGTGGGGGACAAGTCCCGCTCCAAAGGCGGCAGCGGCCTGGGTCTGGCCATCAGCGCAAAGATAATCCAAGGCCACGGCTGGAGCATAGCCCTGCCGGACAATAGCGGCCCCGGCACCGCCTTTGAAATACGCATTCCCCTCCAAGCTTAAAGGAACAATTCCATCGGGTTTTAAAAAGGACAGTGTAAAAACTGTCCTTTTTTGCGTTTTCTGCCCAAGCTTACGAAATTTTAAGCCTGCGTGAAGACGCTGTTAAGAATGGCCCCCTATACTCATCCAAGTAAAGGAGGCGATGAGCATGGCCCTATCCCCAAAAGAGCAGCCCATTATCCAGGTAAAGGACCTGAGAAAGGAATACTCCCTGGAGGACGAGACGGTGGTGGCTTTGAAGCGCATCAATCTGAATATCCGCCGGGGGGAGATATGCTGTATCTTCGGCACCTCCAGCTCCGGCAAGAGCACCCTGCTCAATCAGCTGGCGGGCATGGAAAAACCCACCCGGGGCGGAGTGTATATCGGCGGAGTGCCCATATCCCGCTTGGACGAGGACGGCCTGGCCCTGTTTCGCCAGAGGCATCTGGGCTTTGTGTTCCAGGCCTACAATCTTCTCCCGGAGCTCACCGCCACGGAAAACGTGGCCCTGCCCCTGATGTTCCGGGGCATACCCAGGCAGCAGCGGGAGGAGATGGCCAGAAAAATGCTGTGCCGCGTGGGCCTTTCCCATCGTCTGGACCATTTCCCCACCCAGATGTCCGGCGGCCAGCAGCAGCGGGCGGGCATAGCCCGGGCCTTTATCGCAAGGCCCCAGGTGGTCTTTGCCGACGAACCCACCGGGAACCTGGACACCGCCACTACCGCCGAGATAATGGACATGATCTGCTCCTTTGCAGACAGATTTCACCAGACCATAGTTCTGGTGACCCACGACCCGGAGATGGCGGCCTATGCCCACCGCATCGTCAAGCTCATCGACGGGGAGATAGTCAGCGACCAGCTCACCGCCAAGGGCAGGGCGGCGGCAAGTATGTAGAATGTGAGGTAATAGCTATGAAGATAAAGAAGATATTGGCAGCCTGCCTGCTGCTGACCTTTGTGTTCTCCGCCTTTCCCGCCTATGCCATGGCCGGGGAGCCCGGCGCAGAGGGTGAAAATAATATGCCTGTGACGGAGACGGCGGAGACCGGTACCGTGCCGGAGGCTCCCCTGTCCCCGGAGCTTCCCTCCGGGGACACCGTGCCCTCCCCGGAACCGGCTCCGGCCCCCTCCCCGGAGGCCGGGGCGCCCGCTGCCGGAGAGCCCTCCCTGACTCCGGCCCCGGACAGCCCGGAGACCAGGCCTCTCCCGGAGGCCGAGCCTGAAGCCGGCAGCACTCCCTCCAAGGAGCAGCAGCGCCCTCAACAGCTGAGCGCACCCCAGATCCTGGGCTATTCCGTCTCAAGATCCTCCTTTTCCAAGGGGGACACGGTGAACGTGACGGTGAGCCTGCGCCACGGCGATCTCAGTCTCTCCCAGGCCGGGGGCGCGGGGAACCTGGACATCATCAAGCTGGCGGACAGCTTCTCCGGCGGCAGCCTCAGCTGGAACGTCACCGGCGGGAGCGGCGGTAAGCTGAGCTACGAACTCACTTTCAGCCAGCTGAAATACAGCGGCTACGGCAAATCTCTGCGCTTCATGGTGGAGAGCAGGGACGGGAGCTTCTCCCTTCCCCCGCTGGAACTGGAGCTGCCGGAGGCCCGGGAATATGATGCGTCCAAGGAGACCGGCAGCTATGAGAGCCTGGCCGCCCTGGGGGGAGGCGGCGGTGGCGGCGCTTCTGCAGTGGAGAGCTCGGTGCCCCGCCTGGTGGTGAGCGGATATGGCTACGGGGACAGAGCCGTAGCCGCCGGAGCCGGATTCAGACTGGACTTCAGCCTTCTAAACACCGGAAAGCTGGCGGTGGAGAACATCGTGGTTTCCATAGACGGCGGCGAGAACTTCACCATGGACAAATGCAGCAACACCCTGTATTACGGCAAGATAGCCTCCGGGGGCAAGGAGGCCCTGTCGGTAAACATGCTGGCTCTGCCGGGGGCTCGTTCCGGGGCCCAGAGCATTGGCATCAGCTGCAAGTACGAGTATCTTGACGGGGGACGGCGGGCCAACACCACGGCGGAGATCAAGCTCTCCATACCGGTTATGCAGCCGGACCGTTTCCATGTGAATCCCCCAAGCCTGCCCCTGAGCGTAAACGCCGGGGAGGAGCAGACCCTGTCCCTGAGCTATGTGAACAAGGGCAAGGCCCAGGTGAGCAATGTGGAGGCGATAATAGAGGGCAGTGTGGACAGTCCGTCCAAGAGCCAGTACCTGGGGAACTTCGACCCGGGAAAGAGCGGCAGCATCGGCTTCGTGTTCACGCCCCAGACTCCGGGCAGGCTGGACCTGGTGTTGAAGGTCAGCTATGAAGATGCAAACCAGGAGCTCCATGACCTCAGCTTTCCCGTAAGCCTGAACGTGCAGGAGGCGCCGGAACCGGAGGGAGAAGGCATGGACACGGAGCCGGGAGGCGCCGGAGCCGGAGGGGCCTTGTGGCCCACGGCCCTGGCCGCCCTGGCCCTGGCTGGAGTATTGCTGAGCCGCCCCCTGATCCGCAGGCTTCGGGAAAAGAAAGCCGCTGCCGGGGACGTGAGTCCGGCCCCCGGCTGGGACGACTGGGATGAGGCCTGGGGGGACAGTGGGTCAAAAAAGGAGGAAAAGAGCTCCGGAGGTAAGGGCGATGAAGTATGAGGATATCTTCAAGATGTGCGTCCAGAATCTGCGCCGCCGCAGGTCCCGCACTCTGCTGACTTTGCTGGGGGTGCTGATCGGCTGCTGCTCCATAGTCATCATGGTCTCCATAGGCATAGGCATGACCCAGTCTCAAAAGAAGATGCTGGAGGAAATGGGGGATCTGACGGTGATAACGGTGAACCGAAAGCAGGGGGGCGGCGGCAAGCTCAACGACAAGGCCGTGAGCAGCATCCGCTCCATGGCGGGGGTGGTTGGCGTGACCCCCAAGGTGAGTCTGGAGGACTATAACTGCACCGTGAGGCTCTACGCCGGGGACAATGACCGCTATGCGGCGGAATGGACCAGCGTGGCGGGGATAGACACCAGGGAGCTGGACAATATGGGCTACAAGCTGGTCTCCGGCACGGCGGCCCGGGGGGAGGGCCAGGTGCTCTTCGGCCAGTATGCGGCCTACAGCTACTCCGACTCCCTGCGGCCCAAGGGCAGCAACATGGTGAACCGCTGGGAGGGAGAGCTGGACAGAAGCGGGAATCCCCTCTCCCCGCCGGACCCCTTCTTCGACGCTGCATCCACGCCCATCGTTATGGAGCTGGAGGCCAACGGGAAAAAGCAGCGATTCACCCTCCAGCCCAGCGGCCTGTTGAAGGAGGACTATGCCAAGGGCAGCGAAACCTCGGACGGGGTGTTGATGGATGTGGCGCAGCTGCAAAGCTATGTGGAGCAGCTCCAGGGCTCCGGCGGAACCCGGCAGAGCTATAAGACGGTGCTGGTGAAGGTATCGGATATCACCAAGGTCTCCCAGGTGGAAAAACAGATACGGGAGCTGGGATTTTCCACCTCGTCCATGGAGAGCATACGAAAGCCCATGGAGAAGGAGGCCCGGCAAAAGCAGATGATGCTGGGTGGCCTGGGGGCGATCTCCCTGTTCGTGGCGGCCCTGGGCATCACCAACACCATGATAATGTCCATCTCCGAGCGCACCCGGGAGATAGGCATAATGAAATCCCTGGGCTGCTGTGTCAGGGATATACGCATACTCTTCCTCTCCGAGGCTGGGGTGATAGGCCTGCTGGGTGGCCTGGTAGGCTGTGTTGTGAGCCTGCTCATAGCCATGACGGTGAATCTGGTGTCCTTTGCCGCCCCGCCCGGCCCCGGGCTTATAGTTGCCGCCCTGTTCGGCGGCGAAGGCTTCAGCCGCATATGCGTGGTCCCACTGTGGCTGCTGCTGGCGGCGGTGGTCTTTTCCGTGGCCATAGGCCTGGGTTCGGGATATTACCCGGCCAACCGGGCCGTTCAGATACCGGCTCTGGAGGCCATTAAGTCCGGCTGAATATATATACGGGAAAAGGCAACATACATGTCTCCATGTCTGTTGCCTTTTTACCCTTGCTGCATGTTATATATTTTTAGGCTTTCACCGCTTATGGCTGTTTCCCCGTTATGCCTGGCTCCGGCTTTTTATCCGCAGCTTTTATACGCCGGGCCGCAAACGTTCCAATATAAGCTTGCACACCTCGTCCATATCCGCCACCATTCCATAGTCTGCACAGTTGAAGATCGCCGCCGACGGATCGGTGTTTATCGCAACAACCATCCCGGCGTCGGAAAAGCCGGTGACATGGTTTATCGCCCCCGAGACGCCAAAGGACAGCAGCAGCTTCGGCCTTACAGTCACCCCGGACTGGCCTATCACCAGCTTGTACGGCAGCAGGCCCCGGTCAAACACAGGCCGGGTACAGGCCAGCTTCCCGCCCAGTCTGTCGGCCAGCTCTTTATACAGCGGCAGCGAATCAGCCTTCACTGCCTTCCCCACACACACTATTACCTGTGCCTCCCGTATATCCAGGCTGTCATCGCGGCTCTCTTCTATGAATTCCAGCCGTCTTGAACGTGCCTTTCCCGGGTCGAAGTCCAGTTTCTCTTTAAGCAGCTGACAGTATCTCCGTCCGGCAGGCTGGTATTTAAATGTTCCGGGCCGTATTGTAGCCACTTGGGGTCGCAGTTCCGGGATCGATATGACCGCCATTATCCTCCCGCCAACTGCCGGTTCAATGAACTCGATGTCTCCGCTGTCCATGTTGTATACCAGCTCGGTGGAATCCGAGGTGCACCCGGTCTCAAGCCGGGCGGCAAATCTCGGGGCAAAGTCCCTGCCTTTGGATGTCCCTCCTATAAAGACTGCTGAGGGCCTGTGCTTTCGGCACAGCACAGTATAGAGCTCGGTGTACGCATCGGCGCTGAACTGCTCATAACCGCTTCCCTCCACCTGAATCAGCTTATCTACTCCGCAGTCCAATATCCTGGCTATCTGTGATTCCGGAAGCTCTCCGGCTACCACCGCCGCCAGCTTCTCTCCGGCAAGGTCCGCCAGTTTTCTTATCTGGCAGCACAGCTCCAAAGACACCTCTTCTATTCTCCCCTGCTCGTGCTCAATGCCGACCCACATATCCTTATATTCTCTTTTGTCCAATTGTGGGCTCCTTTCAAAGGACCTGTGCCAGCACGTCCATCAGCTGGTCCAGGTTTTCTTTCATGTTACCGCAATCTATCATTATTCCTCGCTCACCCAGTTTTGGCGGGTATGTTCTGGGCACCTTTGTTGGAGAGCCGGGATCTCCTATGCGTCTGAAGTCCAGGCCGGGTATCCCCCCGGAATCAAACTGCAAAATCTCTGCCCGCCGGGAAGCTATCCAGCTTTTTAAGCTGGGAAGCTTGGGGCGGAAGTTTTGCTTTTCCACAGTGATCAGGCACGGGAGAAGGGCCTGGGCTACCTCTTTTCCGTTTTCCAGTTCCCGTATGGCCGTGATGCAGCCGCCCTCTTCATCCAAATCCTGGATTTTAAGCACCGAACTCAGCAGTCCGGCATCAAAGCGCTCGGCCAGCTGGGCAGCCATCTGACCGGTAGCGCCGTCCAGGGATTCTTTTCCGCAGAAAATCAGGTCAAATTTCCCCAGGTTTTTTGCAGCCATATAAATCACATAGCTGGTGGCCAAGGTATCCGCATTGGCAAAAGCCCGGTCCGACAGCAATACCGCCTTGTCCGCGCCGGCAGCGAGACATTCTCTGAGCGCCTCTGCGGCCTGCTCCGGGCCCATTGTAACACAGCATATAGTGCCTCCGTACCGCTCCTTTACTTGTAAAGCCGCCTCCAAAGCATTGGCATCAAGAGGATTTAATATGGCTGGTACCCCGGCGCGTATTAAACTTCCCGTTTCCGGGTCCATTTTCACCTGATCCACATCCGGCACCTGTTTAATACAGCAAAGTATATTCAGCATGTCCCTCCCCCTATCCGCATACCTTTCCGGGATTTAAAACAGCGTCCGGGTCAAACACCCTTTTGACCGCGGACATCAGTCCATAAACCGTCTCTCCCACCGACTGTCTGAGATACTCTTTCTTTGCATGGCCTATGGAGTGTTCTCCGGACACCTGCCCGCCTATCTCGCTGCATTTGGCATAGCATATGTCCATAACGGCTTTGGTACGCCTTTTGAACTCCTCTTCTTCCAGTTCGTTTGAGCAGCAATAAATGTGCAGGTTCCCGTCCCCGGCGTGGCCGAAGGACCGCAGCTGCAAACCGTGCATCTCTGCGCATTTGTGGGAAAACAGTAAAAACTCCGCTATCTTGTCTACCGGGACCACCACATCCATCTCGTCCAGCAGCCTGGTCTCCGCCTCTATCACTGTCAGGAAGGCGCTGCGGGCTGCCCACACTTCTTTTTTCAGCCCTTCGGTCCACACCACCAGGGTGTCATAGGCCCCGTTATCCTCAGCCACCCGGCCCAGACGTTCCATCCTCTCGCTGAGCTCTGCCTCGCTGTCGCCTACCAGTGTCACCAAAATATAGGCGCCAACTTCCTTCCCTCTCAGCTTTGTGGGGAAAACGGGGTTTTTTGTAAAGTCAGCTGAGGAATCCACGATATCCCTCTCCATAAACTCTATTGACTGCGGGTCCAGATTTGCCAGCTTCAGGGCCGGCACCGCGGAGATAGCCCGGGAGATATTTTCAAAGGGCAGCAGCAGACTGACGTCCATAAGCGGCTTGGGGATAAGCTTCAATGTCAGCTCCGTAATTATGCCCAAGGTCCCCTCGGAACCTATCATAAGGTGCATGAGGCTGTAGCCGGAACTGTCTTTGCACACCGCTTTGCCCAGGTTAACCACTTCTCCGCT
>CASFJB010000090.1 GCA_949294945.1 uncultured Eubacteriales bacterium | reverse complement strand
CAAAGGAGACGATGTAGCTCACGGTCTCCACGGAAGCTGCGTTGCTGCCGTCCACGTTGGTGAAGAAGGCCACTATCTGACCGGCCAGAACCAGGGCCATGACGACAGGAGCGATGACGATAATGCAGACGCGGTAGAACCAGTAGAAGAAGCCGGGCTTATTGCCGTTGACCTCCTCCAGTATGTACTTGGGTTTCAGCTCGGCGGCCACCATTACGGACATGAGCATGGCGCCGATAGGCATTGCCAGACCTTCAGACCAGCAGTCCATGAAGTCCAGCCAGCAGTCCATGAGCACGGGGCTGCTGGTGATCTCCTTGCCCAGCAGAGTCGCAGGAGCTATGCCGTTCTCGCCCAGGCCGCAGACGGCCACCAGGACAGCCTCAATGGTGATGGCAAAGCTGACCCAAAGAGTGATCTTGGTACGGTTGCCTTCTTTGCCGGCGTCGTGAGCCCGGTCAAGGAAGAGGGTGGCGATAACTTCCATCAGGGAGATGGCGGAGGTTATGGCGGCGATGACCACCAGCAGATAGAACAGCACGCCGAAGAGGGGGCCGGTGGGTCCCATGTTGCTGAACACGTCCTGCAGAGTTATAAAGAGGAGCTTGGGTCCGCCCAGAACCATCTCGTTGTTGGGTATGCCGCTGGCCATGGAGTTGGCGACGGCGGCGGGGAGGACGGCAAAGCCGGCCATCAGAGCGATGATGGTATCGGAGCTGACGATTATCAGGGAGTTCTTGGTGAGGCTCTCATCCTTGCTCAGGTATGAGCCGTAGGTTATCATGGCGCCCATGGCCAGGGACAGGGAGAAGAACATCTGGCCGCCGGCGCTGCCAACCACCTTGATAAAGCTGGGGGCCTCGGCAATGAAGCCCGCCTCTACGGCGTAGCCGGGAATGAACATGAACTTAAGTCCTTCCTCGGCGCCGGGCAGAGTAACGGAGCGGATGATGACGATGAGGAGCATCACAAACAGGGCGGGCATGCCCACTTTGTTGAACTTCTCAATACCGCCGGAGATACCGCCCTTGACGATTATCATGCAGATAGCCAGGAACAGCAGGGTGAATATCACGCAGCCGAAGGGATTGGTAAGCATGGAAGCGAAGGTGGCGGAACCGGTGATGGTGCTGCCGAAGATGCCGCTGAGGCCGAAGCTCAGCTCAGCCAGGTTAAGGGACATGTACTGGAGGCAGTAGCCGCCCAGCACGGAATAGAAGCTCATTATGAGGAAGGGAGCCAGAACGCCCAGCCAGCCCAGCCATTTGAACTTCTTGGTGGCCTTTTTGTATGCGCCTATGACGCCGCGGCCGGTCTTACGGCCCATAGCCAGCTCACTGACCATGATGGGCATGCCCACGAATACCGCAAGGAACAGGTAGACGACCAGGAAGGTAAATCCTCCGCCGGCGCCCATCTTGTTGGGGAATCCCCAGATGTTTCCCAGACCGACAGCAGAGCCTATGGCCGCCATCAGGAAGCCAAGGTTACTGGCCCATGAACCTCGTTTGTTCTCCATAATGTCTCTCCTCTCTAAAAATAAAAAATGAACTCGCCGGGACTCGATTCTAAATTGTGAACTAATTATAACATTTGGCTTGCATTTTTTAAAACTCTACATTATTATATATGTAATAAGATTTTTTCATGGATAGCTTTATAAAATGCCTAAAATTCAAGAAAGAAAGCGAATTTTTTAACAATGGATATTAAAAAAGTTCAGGCGCTGCTGGCTGCGGTGGACCGGGGCAGCCTTACTGCGGCCGCCGCGGAGCTGGGATATACCCAATCCGGCCTCACCCACATGATGAATTCTCTGGAGATAGAGCTTGGCCTCAACCTGCTGGTGCGCAGCAAAAGCGGCGTGCGCCTGTCCCCTGCGGGTCAGGAGCTGCTGCCGGACATGCGCCGCCTGGTGGAGGCGGCGGAAAAGCTCAGCGACAGCGCTGAAAGGCTCCATCAGCGCAGCTGTTCCTCCCTCCGTCTTGGCGCCTATTCCAGTATTGCCCGCCATTGGGTGCCCCAGATAATGGCCAACTACCGGAAGGTCTGTCCTGATACCAAGATATCCGTTATCATGGACGGGCTGCTGGAGCTCTACAGTGCGGTGAAAAACGACGAGCTGGACTGTGTCATGACAAGTTATTATGAGCCCCTGGCCCAGGGCCTTGGCTGGATACCCCTGTGGGAGGACGAGCTGGTGGCAGTGCTGCCCGCCTCTTTCCCTCTGGAGGGCAACGTGATTCCGGTGGAGCTCTTTGACAAGACCAATTTCCTGATGCCCGCCCAGGGCTTTGATAAGTACATACTGCCCATCTTCGCCTCGGCCTCCCGGCGGATAGACCCCACAATAAACACCACCAATCTGGACGACGAATCCATAGTCTCCATGGTGGAGCACTCCCTGGGCGTCACCATTCTCTCCCGGCTGGTGGTGAAGGATATGCCCTATGCGGTGCGCACGCTGTCCCTCAGCCCCAGGCATTTCCGCTCTCTTGGCATAATCATCAGCGAGAAGCGGCTGCATGACAAGAATATCCGCCGGCTCATAAGCTGCTCCCAGGACATGGTCTCCAGCAAGTACGGCAGTTCCATGGCCGCCGGAAAATGACTTCTTTCCCTGTCAGGCCGATATACCGATTTTAATAATATGTACAGCCGAAAGGCCGGAAGAAACCGGCCTTTCGGTTTTTTCAGCTCCAATTTCCCGTGACGCCGTCGGGCACGTCGGAACCCTCCCGATAAGAGGAGCCCTTTCTCTCCCGATCGATGGAACGGCTGTCGTAGCCGGTAGTCACCGGGGGCTGCTTCTTCTGCTTTTTCTTGTCGTTTTTTGCCATGGCTTTTTCTCCTTTGAATAGAGTCTCACATGTCCTGCCTTGTTCTATGCTTTATTTTTATGCGGCTCTGCTCCTTTTATGCTCCAAAGAGCAGGAGGAGCAGTCCGTAAATAAAGCTGGAGGTGATGCCGTAGACGATGACCGGCCCGGAGATGATGAACATTTTTGCAGCTACCCCCAGGATAAAGCCCTCGGTCTTGAATTCCAGGGCCGGAGCCACCACGGAGTTTGCAAAGCCTGTGATGGGCACCAGGGTACCGGCTCCAGCAAATTTGGCTATCTTGTCGTAAACGCCCAGGCCCGTGAGCAGCGCCCCCAGGAAGATGAGGCTGACTGAACAGGCGGAGCCCGCCGCCGCCTTGTCCAGCCCCAGCGCCGTCATGGCCTGGGTTATGCCCTGGCCCAGCAGACATATGCTCCCGCCCACCAGAAAAGCTCTCAGCAGATTCCTGCCGGATTTGGAGCGGGGAGAGTGTTCTTCACTGTATTTTTTGTACTCTTCCTTGGTCATTTTCATGTGGTCACCCCCGGTCCTTTTGTTTATAGCCTTTGCCGTTTTTCCATGTTTATTCAGGACCTCCATTTATTTTTTGAAAAAAACCGGCCGCACGTGAAAAAATTCTTGACATTTGGCTTTTCATGATATAGAATACCCATGCTGATAGAGAGCTGGACGATTGGCGCAGCTGGTAGCGCATCCGCTTGACGTGCGGGAGGTCACAAGTTCGAGTCTTGTATCGTCCACCACTACGTCGGAGCAAGCTTCATATTGCTTGCTCCGATTTTTTATGCTTTGCATTAAAAATCAGAGCTCGCTCATTTCGCTGCTCCTCCTTCTCCAAACCGAATCCACTTACGTTGGGATTCGGTTTGGTTTTCTCTCGATCTCTTTCTGCAATCGCTTTATAAAAATAAGATAGTGATTGTCCTCCGCAGTATATAGCTGCGGAGTTTTTTTATTCCTTCATTAGGCCGGGCTCGAGCTTGTGGGTGCGTCCCGGGCTTGCGGGGGTGAGCCGAGTATACTATAATAGTATCCGGCAGGGAAACCGCCTGTCTCTTCCCGGCCTACTGCGTCTGACAGGCCCGCTTTTCTAAGCCTTTACAAGTCATAGTCTGGTAGGTGTTTATATGTTCAGCTGGCAGGCAACTCCCAAAAATGTCAAGCTATGTGCCTTACTTACGGCCGTCTCCGCAGTGCTTCTGCTCATAGGCCTGCGGCTGCTGTCCGCCCTGATTTCCGGTGCAATCATTCTTCTGTGCATCGGCCTGCTTATTTATACCGGTATGCGCTGGACGAAGGCGGACCTGGAGGCCTTTCCCCACCGGACACGGGACTTTCGCCGGAGCCTTCCCGTATACAGGGAGGGAAGTCCGGCCAACGCTCTGGCGGACGAATACAACGTGTATCTGCTCCTGGCAGTGGCGGAAGGCTTTGTTTTTGGCTTATCTGTATTTTGAAGGGTGAATCATCGTGAAAAAGTATCCGGTTTCAAATGGCTGACACAAACGCTATATTTAAGCAAAACTAGGAGGGATTTCTATGGGCTTGGATTATATGGAGAAGGAACTCCTACGTCTGTATGCCGAATGTGAGCCATGTTATGACAAGTTTCTTGAAGACGTTCAAAGGGCGGTTTGCAGTATTGAGTACGGACGTGGAGGCGAACTTTTTCACCGTGGTTATTATCTTCCCAGCCCTTTTTTTGACCTGGTTGTCGGCAATGCAAACAGGGGCAGACTTGTGAAGCGTCCGAGGAAAGATGCCGTCTACGATTATATCTATTACAAAGACCAAGCCGGAAATCTTATCATGGTGGATAAATATTCAGGGAACACAGATGCCGATAAAGAATTATACTACAGGGAATTTATAATAAAATCTGGCAGCAGAGAAATAGCCCCTTGCTTTGAGTTTTATAAATTCCTTGGCCAGATAAATATCGTTTCTCTTTCCCTATGCGAGTACAGCGATGGGAAAATAATCCTGTATCGGAATATGCTGAGGCCTTCAACAAAAAAGGAGGACGGTACTGTCTCTTACATCCCACCCTCCATCCATGCAGAGGATTACAAATACCACAGCTCAGGACTTATTGACCAGGCTGTCTGTGGGGAAAAGCTCGATAAATTGCTTCGGGAAACCTCTTATAAATTTTTCCACAATGAGTCCGGCATTTTATATGAATATGAGACAGTTGATCATTACGGAGTCAGTACTGAGCCACGGATATATCAGGTTCAGAAATCCAAACTGAGAGTCGTTTAATTTTATAAACAACTCAACAACTGCCTGGTCATCGCACATACACATAGGTGCAGGGGTATGCGCTGTAGTGTTTGAAGCAAGGCTCAGTATCTTGGAGATTCATGAATGGAAAAAACCTGTTGATCTCTGTACTGACGGCAATTATCCTCGTCAGGCTTTGTCTCTGCTCAATAATGGCGGGATACTGTATGGCGTTTTCAATACTGGATGACAGGCAGTTCGTCCATGAGCTGGAGCGCCTGGAAGGGCTGTGCACCCAGGTGCAGCTTAACGGAGAAAGCTATTTCCTTGTCAGCGGCAGCCCGGAAGCCATCAGCGATTACTGTAACGGCAAGATTCGTGACGGAGCTTTTTATTTTTTCCAACTGGGCACTGGCAGACGAGGAGCTGAATCATATCCGGTATTTGACGGCTTATATATGGGATTACCACCGGGAATATCTTGTATCAAGCTTTCTGTCTCCTCTCAGCATATAAAAATATCCGGTACAGAAAGGCATATCTTAAATCATCCTGACTTTTGGCAAAAGGAGAAAGTAAATTGAGTAATAGATTAATAAGGATGTTTAGCAGACTAAACGCTGGTCTTTTATTTCAAAACAAATCTGCAGCCAGGCTGCTGCCCTTGACTGGCTTTACCTCGCTGCTGGACACAGAGATAGTCATAGACAAAAGCGGTACGAATTTTGTCCTGCTCTCAGGTGCTCATGGAGATTTGGATTATAAAGTGCAGGACAAAACGGAGTTTGAAGCTGTAAATAACCATGTCCATATCCTGGATAAACTCTCCCCCTCAGAGCTTGACGAGTTAAAAGAAATTGCTCCGGTCTTATGCCGCTGCATCCAATATACGTTGCAGGCAAAATATCACGGCAGGCAATTTTATATTTATGCAACAGCTTCTGTACATGACAGCTTTATTTTGAGATTCCACCAGAACTGGGATGACGAGCCGCCATATTATTCTCCCGGCCTTTCCTATGGGGACGATATGATTATATTTCTACCGCCAAAATAAGCCAGTCCAGGCGGGGACATTGTTTATCAAATCACGCCTAAAACCACTGTATTATTTTTATATCTTGGAGAGGAGGCCTTGACCATGGGCGAATCCCTGTCCGAAATTTACCCAATAATAGAGGACGTCAACAATGAGTATGTGTATCTGCGCAGGTCGGGCTATGGCCGCAGCGCAGCAATAGCAAAGCTCCGGGAGAATTATGCTGAGGAGCTTGAGGATGATGACGAGGGGCCTGCTATCCGCATAGCTCTGGCCCGGGCGCTCTGCAAAAAGCATGAGCTCACAGCGGAATTGCGCGGGGATGCTCTCAGGGCGCTGGAGCAGCTTCAAAGCAATGCCGAAATTCCGCTTCCCACCGCCAGGCTATACAAAACACTGAACCGTGATGATATGCTGGGCGCTGAGGCGGCATACCGCCCCGTGAAGTATCACACTCCCGATTGGAAGCTTGGAGACACCTTTGCCCATAAAATGAGCTCCTCCTTGGCGGAGAAATTGGGCATAGGAGGCTGGTATATACTATTTCGAAAAGCCGGAGAGTATACCGACAACCGTCACCGGACAGTCCAGCTCATGTATACCACACTGTGCCCGCCTGATGCTCTGCCCAAAAGCTCCCAGGCGCTGGACAGTCTGGGCTTTCTGATTATGGCCAGGCATGACCATAATAACAATGAATATCTGTCGCAGCTTACTCTGCCCCGCAGGAAGGATGAGGCGCTGTTTGAATTGACCAGGATCGGTTCTTATCCGGATGCCAAGTCCCCGCCTAACGAGTACCCTGCGGATGTTCGCGCCCTCTTGCCCATGTTTCATTTTAAGGATTCAAATTCCATCCCATCCTATGAAATTGACATATGTTTGGCGTATAAAAAGTATGGCATATATAAATAGGGCCGCATTACATTAAAGAACCTAATTTTATAAAAATTCTCTGCCGCAAAATTTGCTTTTTTCTTCAGCCTATCTATCAAGGAGGAACAGTTATGACACCTTTTACAGTCCTCCGCAGATTCTCCGGCTCGGATTACCTGCTCCCCGGTTTGGAGGAGCAGGACAGGCCGCTTTTGCCGGCAAGGCCGGTCTTGAACAGCCGGCTTTTTATGGTATAATTTGTCTGCGGATATTTCTGTCTGCATCATAAGCTCAGGAGGTAAAAAGCCATGAAGATATACATAGCGGCTCCCCTGTTCAACCAGGGGGAGAGGGATTTTAACGAGCGCATAGACGCCGTGCTCCGCTCCTGCGGGCACGAGACCTTCCTGCCCCAGCGGGACGGAGGCTGCGTGGCAGAGCTGCCGGAGATAATTGAGGGCCTGCCCAAGCGGGACTATCTCTTCCGGCTGGACTGTGATCACATGGACTGGTGCGAGGCGGTGCTCTTCGTTTTTGACGGCCGGGTGCCCGACGAGGGGGCCTGCTTTGAGCTGGGCTACTGCTACGCCAAGGGCAAGCGCTGCATAGGCTATAAGACCGACGCCCGCTGCTTTATAGACGGCTTTGACAACGTGATGCTCCACGGCGCCCCGGAAAAGGTCCTGCGCAGTGAAGATGAGCTGAGAGACTTCTTCTCGGCCCTGAGCTGATGAGACGCGGGGTGCCCATATGACTGCTGCAATTGTTATCATTATTATAATCCTGCTTGTCCTGGCTCTTGCCCTCTACCTGGGCATGCTGGACAGGCTGCACATCTCTCCCAAGCCCAGGCCCGGCCAGCGCCGGGTGGCCTGCGTGGGAGACAGCATCACCTACGGCTTTTTCGTCCGTGACCAGCTGCGGAACAACTACCCCAGCGTCCTGCAAAGGCTGCTGGGCGAGGGCTACTGTGTAGGGAATTTCGGCTTCTCCAACCGCACCGCCTCCACCGACGGGGACTATCCCTACACCAGGGAGAAGCTCTACAAAAAGAGCCTGGACTTCCGGCCGGACATCGTGCTGATAATGCTGGGCAGCAACGACTCAAAGCCCAACAACTGGAATGGGGACAGCTACGCCCGCTCTCTGACGGAGCTCTCCCGCAGCTACATGGCCCTGGACAGCCGCCCCCGGGTCCTGCTGATGACGCCCCCCAGCGTCTTCCACTTCTGGAAAAAGGTGCTCTGGACCATTCAGGGGGATGTGCTGGAAACATCTGCCGCCGGGTGGCGGAGGAGCTGGGCCTGGAATGTGTGGACGTCCACGGCGCATTCCTGGGCAAAAAAGAGCTGTTTGTGGACGGCTGCCACCCCAATGTCCCCGGCGCCCGGCTCCTGGCGGAGACGGTGTATCAGGCGATAAAGGAGCCGGCAGAACAATAAGCTAAAAAAGCTGAGTATATACTGTTATTCACAGTACACACTCAGCTTTTTTCATTCACTCTCTGGGCAGGTACAGGGAAAAGCGGCAGCCCCGGCCCGGGGCGCTGTCCAGCTTCACATAGCCCCCCTGGCCTTCCGCTATCTGCCGGGTGAGGCTGAGCCCCAGGCCCACGCCCTCCTTATCCCGGGCGGAAGCGCCCCGGTAAAAGCGGGAGAAGACCCGGGCCTGCTCCTCTTCGGCTATGCCCGGCCCGCTGTCCTCCACCCGTATCAGGGAAAACATCTCGAAATTCCGGCTGCTCAGGGTGACTCTGCCCCCCTCCGGGGTGTATTTCACCGCATTGTCCAGCAGGTTGCACAGCGCCTCCTCCGTCCACTTGGCGTCGAAGACCGCCTCGCCTTCCGCCTCCCCTATGCTCAGCTCTATGCCCTTCCCCCGGGCCTTGGGCAAATATTGCTCCGCCGCCCGCCGCAGCACCGGCTCCATAGCCTGGCGCTCCGGGTGCATGGCCAGCATCCCGGTCTCCAGCCGGGAGCTTTTCACCAGGGCATCCATCAGGCTTTCCAGCTTATCCGTCTGGGCGGAGATGGCCCGGGCGCAGTCCCTGGCCTGGGGGCTGAGAGGCTGCTCCTCCAAAAGCTGGGAGTAAAGCTTCAGGTTTGCCACCGGGGTCCTGGTCTGGTGGGAAATGTCGGAGATAAGGCTGTTTATCCGGTCCCGCTGCTCTTTTAAATTCAGGGCCGAGTCCTGAGAGGCGGAGAGATACCTGGCCAGGCGGCTCTCCAGGGAGGACAGGCGGCTCTCGTCAAAGCTCTCCCTTGGGAGCTTGCCCTCCATGGCTTTTGTGAGCATATCGTCCAGGCTCTCCATTATCCGGGCGCTGCGCCGCCGGCTGATAAGGACAAACATGGCCGCCAGCAGCAGGGCTGCGCCGCCGAAGATATAGCCGCTCATGGCTTCACCGCCCAGGTGTAGCCGATGCCGTACACCGTTTTTATATATTCCGGGTTTGCCGGGTCCTTTTCCAGCTTTCCCCGCAGCCGCTTCACCGTGACGGACAGGGCGTTTTCATCCACATATTCCGCCCCGTCGGTCCAGACTCTGTCCACCAGCAGCGCCCTAGGCAGAGTGCGGCCCCGGTTTTCCACCAATACCCGCAGCAGCCGCTGCTCTGTTTTTGAAAGCTCCACCGCCCTTCCCTCCCGGCGAAAGTCCATGGCCTGAAAGTCGAAGCGGAAGGGCCCCAGCTCTACCTCCTCAGGGGGCTTGTGATCCCCACGGCGCAGCTGGGCCGCCACTCTGGCTCTCAGCACCGCCAGGGAGAAGGGCTTGGTGATATAGTCGTCGGCTCCGGCTTCCAGACCTGTGACCTCATCCAGCTCCATGTCATTGGCGGTTAGGAGTATCACCGGTACGGTGCTTCCCCGGCGGATGCGCCGCAGCAGGTCCAGGCCGCTGCCGTCAGGCAGATTCACATCCAGTATCAGCAGATTGAAGCTCTCCCCTGCCAGTATCTTCTCCGCCTCTTTTATGCTCAGCGCCCTGACTACCTTCCGCTCCGGCCCCTCCAGGGCCATGGCAACGCCCCGGCCCAGGGCCTCGTCGTCCTCCAGCAGGAATATCCGCTCCATGGGCTTCACCTCTCAAATGTAATAAACTGAAGCTATTATACCTCAGTTCTCAATATATTTCCACACCGGCAGTTCTCCGCCCCATGGGTTTGTTCCCCATGGGGCGGTTTTCTTCTCATTCCTGTCTCAGCCGCTCCACGGTGGAGTAGCGGCAAAAGCTGCGGTAGCTGAGCACGGGTATTACTATTCCCAGCAGGGCAAAGAAGGGCAGGATGGCAAATATGGGCCATAGCCGGAAACGGTAGCTCAAAAACCACATCAGCTTTTCCAGGGACCGGGACATGAGCGGGGCCGTCAGCAGGATGAGGGCCAGGCTCAGTCCCGCCGCCCCCAGGGTGTACAGCAGCCCCTCCATAGCCAGCATAGCCTTAAGCTGCCTGCCGGTCATGCCTATGGCCTGGAGCACGGCCAGCTCCCGGCGGCGGGAAGCTATGCCGGTGAATATTGCGTTTACAAAGTTAAGCACCCCTACCAGCCCTACGATGAAGCTGAGGCTGCCCCCCAGCAGCTTGAACATATTTCTGGTACTTTCAAACTCGGCGGCATAGCCGCTCTTGCTCTCGTAGTCCAGCTCCGGCATGGCGTTCTCCGTGAAGTCTTTAAGGAAGCTCTCCATGGCGGCGTTGGCCTCATCGTCCTGGGTGTCAAAGGCATAGTACATTACGCTGTCCGTGCCGGTGTCCCGGATGAAGGTCTCCGCCCCCATGACGAATTCGTCGCTGCCGTAGTAGCCGTAGCTGAGGGCGTTGGGCACCACCACCAGGGCCGCCACGGTGTATTCCACATCCCGGTACTTCACCGCCCGATAGCTGATAGGATCATTCCCCTGGGCCACGCTGGCTGGCACCTTGTCCCAGGGGCCGTAGACCTCCCCGGTGCGGCCGTTGTAATACTCATATTCCTCCACATATCGCAGACTTATCTTGTCCCCCAGCTTTGCCCAGTGACTGTCCGGCTCGATGTTGCCGTAGTCATCATCGGAGTATACCGCCGCAATGTAGTTCCCGTCGGTATTCTCCAGCTTGCTCAGGTCCCCCTCCAGCAGCCGGAGATAGCCCAGAGCAAAGTCCTCCATGCCATAGATCTGGGCGGTGTCGCTGAGCAGTCCGTCCTCGTTCCTCTCCATAAAAGCTATCATGGCGTCCAGCTGCTCCGGCGTGTTCCAGCGACCGTGCATATCCCTGTAGTATTCCTCGGTGACGAACTCTTCAACGGCAGAGGTGCGGCCATAGACGAGCCCGCCGTCCTCTATGCCGCCCTGGGCCTGTATGGCGCTTACGGCCTCTTCCGGCAGAGCGATGTCCGGATTGAACTTTTCTCCGCCTGTCTGGAACTGGCCCGCATTGCCGATTATGAAATCGCTGGCGGTGAAGTAGGAGACATATTTGTCCATGTCGAAGCTGCCGGTGAGGGTCACCGTCATAGTCAGCAGCAGCACAGCCAGAGCCAGGCTCAGCACCGTGATGAAGGTCTTGCCCCGGCTGCGGCCCAGATTGGCCCAGGCCATGGAGAAAAGGGACACGCCCTTGCTTCTGCGGTGGGCTTTGGTTGATACGCTGCCCTCGGTATATCTCACCGCCTCCACCGGGGAGACTCTGGCCGCCATGCGCCCGGGGCGGCGGCAGGATATGAGCACCGTCACCAAGGCAAAGGCTGCGGAAAAAACGAATATCCATGGGCTTACGGACACCACGGTGACCACAGCGCTGAGCTGGGAAACTATCACCGGCACAAGCAAGCTTCCCACTGCCCAGCCCAGCAGCAATCCCAGAGGTATGCCCGCCGCCGACAGGCTCAGAGCCTGAATACGAATGATGCGCTTCAGCTGCCTCGGGGTCGTTCCTATGGTTTTTAGTAGTCCGTAAAACCGTATATCTCCGGCCACGGATATCTGGAACACGTTGTAGATGATGAGGTAACCGGTGAGAAGTATCACGGCCAGGATAAACAGGATTATCAGCGCCGTCACCGGGTCCAGGTTCTCCGACAGCTTCGCCCCGGTATAGGCCCAGTTCACCCCGGTGGCGATATAGTTGTCCCCGGCGCTGAGGCTCTCGTTCTGATAGCCGTGATTGGAAAGGATCTGAGCTATATCCTCCCCAATGGAGCGTGAGCCGCTTTTCAGCATCACGTCCATGTTCCAGGCGCCGGTCATACCGTCCCGGCCAGGGGGAGTCACATCCAGCTCCTCCAGCACCGCGTCCACCCGGCTCTCCGGCAGCAGGACATGGCTGGCCGTAACAGCCTCGTCATACTCCCACCAGCCGCAGAGAGTAAAGCTCTGGGTGGTCTCCTTGCCGTCCACTGTGAAGCTGATGGTGAACTTCTCCCCCAGCCGGGGCTCCACTCCCAGCAG
>CASFJB010000089.1 GCA_949294945.1 uncultured Eubacteriales bacterium | reverse complement strand
CATAAAATGCTGCTGAGTGGTAAAGCCCACCTGTTCGGATATTTCGCTTACCGGGAGATCCGTATCCAGAAGCAGGTATTTGGCTCTCTCGATTTTGTATCTGTTCACATAGTTCACAAAGCCCTGGCCCATGCGCTCTTTGAACCTGCGGCTCAGGTGCCCGGAACTGCAGCCTATGCTCTCGGCAGCGCTGCTCAGACTGAAGTCCTTTTGGGCATAGTGGCTGTCTATATATTCCAGAGCCGCAGCCATAGTCCGGCTCTGAGCGGACACGGCTTCCACGGTGATAAGCCTCACTGCCGTGTCGGCAGCCAGCTCGGCCCGGCACAGCACCGCCTGGATCTTGCAGCCCTCGTCCAGCATGCTCTCCAGTTTTTTGCTCTCCTTGGTCAGCAGGGCCCCGGCCTTTTCGCCGGGCTTTTCCTTTGCGGCATAGTCCTCCATGGCCTGGGCAAAAATGTACATCGCCATGCGCACCTCGGTCTTTGCCATCTGGCTGCTGCGGTTTATGTCCGCCAGCAGCGCCCTGACGACGCTGGTATCCCGCTTATTCAAAGTGGAGAACAGGGCCGTATAAATGCGGTTCTGCATACCCTGGAGATTTTCCATCAGCTTGCCGGACTGTTCCTGGTGGTTGTCAGAGTCCTCCCGTTTATCGCCTGTTCCGTGTTCCTGGGAGCTGGCAGCTATCCGCAGTCTGTTCACCGCCGGGCCCAGTTCTTCAACAGAGTATCCGGCTCTCTCATAGATGAGAATGATTTTCCCGGTAAAGGCCTCATCCAGGCTCTCTCTTATGCTTCTTGCAGCCTCGTCCACGTCGTCCCTGCTGTTCTCTTGAGCCGTCTCTGCAAAAATCACCAGGGATGTGTTCTTGTCTGCATTTACATAGTAAAAGTCAAAGTCCCTGCCTGAGAGCTCGTTTTCAACTATGCTGCGTATACTCAGCTCCAGCAGCACGCCGTCCTGCTCCCGGCTCAGAAACGTGGTGTCTCCGCCGGTGATGCGTACCAGCAGCAGGCCGTATTTCTTCGGGATCTTTCCGGCTATCCCCAAAAAGCCCTTTATCTCCTCCAGCTCTCCCTCCTGCATCTCCTCATTGGCATAGGCGGCCAGGACCAGCCTGCTTATAAGCATTTGGCTGAGCATTGCAACGGCCTTGCCTGTAGTTGACTGATGCTCGATAAGCTGCTTGGATACGGCATTGAGATAACCCAGCTGCATCCCGTTTTCTTCCAGCTCGCTTATGGAGCTGGAGCGGGAGTTGAGCACCATGTTCACCAGCTTCTCGATGGGGCGGAAAACCATGGTGGCCGCCATCCCTGCGCAGACAAACTGCAGGGCAGCCATAAACAGCAGCAATATAAAGCTGGTGGTCATGGTTCTCTGATACCAGCTCTCCATGCTGTTGCTGGACTGTATGATGAAAAACAGGCCGCTGTAGGTGGATTTCTCAACAAAGAGCTCGCCCTTGCCGGTCCGGACGTACTGCTGTTCCAGGCCCTGCTCCAGGCTTTTAAGCTCATACGCCTCCCCCACCTGGAGGGGGTCTGAGCTCATCAGCACTATTCCTCTGGAATCGGCAATAAGCACAGTCTCGTTTTCGCTTACGGCCTTGCTTATCATGTCCTCCAGCATCGTCCCCAAATCTATCTCCACGGCAACGGTGTACATGACGCTGTCGTACCTGGGAAAGTCCCTGATGACGTAGGTCTTGCCTCCTTCGGCAAGCATTATCCTGGACTTTTCGTAGAGCCCGTTGCCATAGGCGTTCAGCTGCCGGCGCTGCTGACGGTAGTCATTTATCACGCTCTCCATGCCGCTCTCCGAGATGGAATAGATATTCATGTCGCTGGAGAACACCGACTCGATCCACGGGATATAGATATAGATACCTGTCTTATATCCCTGTTCCGCCATGGAATTAAGCAGAAGAATGACCCGGCGGTTTCTCGAATAGTCCTTCAGATCCGGAGTTGCTGCAAGGTTGATGACATCCTCGTCCTGGGTTATGGTGTCGATGGTCTGGTCAAAGTCCTCCAGGATCACATCGGAGGTCTGACGCATAGCGGCGAGGGCAAGCCTGTGGGAGGTGAGCACGTTGGCGGTAATGTAATCCCTGCTGCTGAATACCCAGAGCAGTCCCAGCACCACCAATATCACCCCGTTAATGGGCATTATTAGCCAAAATATCTTCTTTCTTGCACTTCTTTTCCAGCCAGAGTTCTTCATCTTGCCCTCCTGATTTTTGTTACAGGCTATATTATACATCTTCATGGCCGGAAAAAAACAGTCAGCCCTCTATCATCGAAGGAACAAACGTGGCCAGCTCCGGGAACAGCACCACAAGGAACATCACCGCCACCATGCAGAGAATAAAGGGGATGGAATCCTTGCCTATGCGTACAACCTTTTCACCGCTTATGGAGGACGAGACGAAAAGGCAAACGCCTACCGGCGGGGTGAGGGTGCCGATGACCACATTTATAAGTATCATCGTGCCGAACACCATGGGAGACACTCCCACAGCTGTCATGATCGGGGCAAAAATCGGCACGAACATAAGGATAAGGGCCAGGCCCTCCATAAACATGCCGCCGATAAGGAACACGATATTCACCAGCAGAACGATGACCAGCTTGTTGGTGCTGATGCTCATGAGCAGCTGGGAAACCATGTTGGGGAAGTTATAGTATGTAAGTATCCAGCTGAAGCCGGAGCAGATGCCGATTACTATCAGCACAGTGGCAGAGCTGACTATGGCGCTGGAAAATATTTCTTTAAGGTCTTTTATGCGCACAGTCCTATAAATGAACATTCCCACTACCAAGGTGTAAACACTCACTACCACGCTGGCCTCCGTGGCGGTAAAAATGCCGCCCATGATGCCTACAACGATTATCGTTGGGGCAAGCAGCGCCAGAATGGCGTCCAGGAAAGTCTTCCACAGCTTTGACCAGCTGAACTGGGTCTTGTCGTTGATGGCATACTTTCTGGTGTGGCAGATGATGCCGGAGCAGATCATAAGCAGCAGGCCTATGAGCACGCCGGGCACCAGTCCCGCCATGAGCATGCTGCCCACCGACTGGCTCAGGACTCCCGCCAGGACCACCATGGTTATGCTGGGGGGAATTATGGCCCCGATAGAACCGGAGGCGGCAATGACGGCGGAGGAATATGATTTCGGATACCCCGCCTTTACCATGCTGGGGATGAGGATGCCGCCCAGGGCAGCGGTATCGGCCGGGCCCGAGCCGGAGATGCCTCCCATTAGCATTCCTGCAAAAATGGCTACATAAGCCATGCCGCCGGTTATCCAGCCAACCACAGCATCGGCAAAGTTGACCAGCTTCTGAGTGATCCCGGATTTCTCCATAATGCTGCCGGCCAGCATGAAAAAGGGTATAGCCACCAGAGAGAAAGAGCCCACCTGCCTGGTAAAGGCCTGGGCCATGACCATGGGCTGTATATCCCCGGACACGAAAATCACCGTAAAGGCCGAAAGGCCTATGGCCACGGCAATGGGAAGACCTGCGATTATCAGCAGAAGGAACACCGCAAATAAGAGCAGTATCATGTGTTGTTCCCCTCCTTTTTATCTGTGACCAGGCTGGCCACAAGGAATATCAGGCAGATACCGCACACTATCGGTATGCTGATATACATGTATGAATATTTTAGCTTAAGTATAGGCGAGGTGAGCATGCCGCCCACCTTGGTGTATGCGATTCCCGAATACATCATCAGGACATAGAACACCAGGCACAGGACCACGTTTATCAGCCTGCTCAGCCTCTTGAGTCTGCCCGGCAGCATGTCCGTCAGGGCATCCAGGGCCAGATGGGCATTCCTCTTGACGCCTAAAGCGATACCCAGCAGGGCCAGCCATACAAAGCAGAAATCCGAATATTCTTCGATCCAGGAAAAGCCTGAGTTGAAACCGTATCTCAAAATGACCTGTAAAAACAGCAGTACCAGCATGGACAGGAATATGGCCGTGGCCACCAGGGATACCAGTTTTTCCAAAGTGTCTGAGATCTTCTGCACTTATCCACTTCCTTTCTGAGATGCTGCCCGCCCCTCTCCCCTTCGGCTCCGCCGCAGTGGAGAGGGGCGGAGGATTTGTTTGCCTTATTGCTCCATATTGGCTATATCGCTGCGGATAAGCTCCATAACGGTATCGTCGATGTCGTCGGCGAACTTGTCATAAACATAGGCACAGGATTCGATCCAGGGGGTCTTGTCGGTGACTTCGGTGACGGTGACTCCGGCCTCTTTCATAATGTCTATATAGTCCTGCTCGGTGTCGCGGATAAGCTCTCTCTGGTACTCTCCGGCCTCATAAGCTGCCTTGGCAAGAATTTCCTGCTGCTCGGGGGTAAGCTTCTGCCAAGTGCTCTCGGAGACTATCTTCAGGTCGCCGTTGTATATATGTCCGTCCAGAGTCAGATACTTCTGCACCTCGTGCATGCCCTGGGTGGTGAAGGCAAAGAGAGCGCCCTCCTGCACGTCGATAACACCCTGCTGGGCGGCCATGTAGACCTCACTGAAGGGCATGGACACCGCGTTGGCGCCCCAGGAATTCACCACGTCCATAAAGATGGCCCAGCCGGGGCAGCGGTACTTGAGCCCGGCCAGATCTTCAGGTACGGCCACCTCATGCTTGCTGTTGAGGGTGTGCCGGAAGCCGGACTCGGACCAGCTCAGGCAGCGCACATTGTAGTTGAGCAGGAGCTCGGACAGGTACTTGCCGGTCTCGCCGTCCCGGAGCACGGCGTCCACCTGCTCATAGTTTTCAAAGAGGAAGGGGATGAGAAAGACGTTGAAGGCCTTATCCACAGAGGCCAGGCTGCCCAGAGAGAAGCCGCACATGTCTATAGTGCCGGTCATGCAGCCCTCCAGGAGCTCCGTCTCATCGCCCAGCTGGGCGTTGCTGTATACATCCACTCTCATGGTGCCGTTGGAATACTCGTCCACCAGCTCGGCCAGCTTTACCGCCCCGGCGTGGAAAGGTGCGTCCTCTGTCTGGTTGTGTCCGTATTTAAGTACCAGCACCTCGCCGGAAGCCTCTTCCTCCTGGACCGTCTCTCCGGTCTGGGTCTCCTGGCTTGCCGCCTCTTCTTTGTTTTCACTGCTGCCGCATCCTGCCAGGCAGGCGACCATTATCGCCAGAGCCAACAGCATTGCAAGGGTTTTTCTGATTTTCGCCATTTTTCTACCTCCAAAAGTTCGTTTTGTTTTCCCGTTGTTTTTCAACCGGAGCTCTGCCGATAAGGTACATCCTTCCCATTTGCCCAGTCAATTGTTGCTTTTTGTGTATATTCACATTTTTTGATTGCAAACAGCCCCTGCAGGCCGGTTTGATTGTGTATATTGCTAAAAACGTTTGCCTCAAAACCCCCTCATTTTTTTATCATCCTTTGGCTGCTCAAAAAATCTTTTTTTCGCGCAGGCCTGGATTTGTTGGATTTTGTTCATATTATCAAAAAATTGCAACTCCCCTCCGCCCTTCCCGGCCCGTTAAACAGCGTCCGCTTTTGCCGGCTGCTTCAGAGGCAAAAATTGATATCTTCCCTGTCAAGTTCTCATAATTGACACGGCTTTCCCGGTTTAGTAGACTTTAAGCATATAATTTTCAAGGGACGCCCGCCATCTGTCCGGGCCCGAAATAATACGCTCCGAGAACGGGCGCTACTGAAGAGGTGGAAAAACAATGTACTTTATAGGCATAGACCTGGGCACATCGGCAGCGAAGCTTCTGCTGATGGACGAGGCCGGAAGCATCAAGAACACCGTTTCCCGGGATTATCCTCTGGAATTTCCCCGGCCGGGCTGGAGCCAGCAGGCCCCTGAGGATTGGCGGGAGGCGGTGATGGAAGGCATTCCTCAGCTTCTCCGGGGCTTCGACGCCTCCAGTGTAGCCGGCATAGGCTGCGGAGGGCAGATGCACGGCCTGGTCATTCTTGACGCCCAGGACCGGGTCATCCGCCCCGCTATCCTCTGGAATGACGGCAGGACGGAAAAGCAGGTACGTTATCTCAACGAAGATATTGGCCGGGAGCGCCTGTCCCGGCTCACCGGCAACATCGCCTTTGCCGGCTTTACCGCTCCCAAACTGCTGTGGCTCCGGGAAAATGAGCCCGAAAACTTTTCCCGTATAGCAAAAATAATGCTGCCCAAAGACTATATCAATTATGTGCTCACAGGCGTCCACTCCTGCGATTTTTCCGATGCCTCCGGAACTCTGCTTCTGGATGTGGAGCACCGCTGCTGGAGCCATGAGATGCTGGAGCTCTGCTCCCTCAGGCCGGAACAGATGCCCAGGCTTTACGAGAGCTATCAGGCCATCGGCTGTCTGAAGCCGGACATTGCCCGGGCCCTTGGCCTGTCTAGGCGGGTATTGGTGTGTGCCGGGGCCGGGGACAATGCGGCCGCTGCCATAGGCACCGGAGTTGTGGGAGACGGAGCCTGCAACATCAGCCTGGGCACTTCCGGCACCGTATTCATTTCCTCGAAGAATTTCGGGGTGGACAGCAACAACGCTCTTCACTCCTTTGCCCATGCCGACGGAGCTTATCACCTTATGGGCTGCATGCTCTCTGCGGCCTCCTGCAACAGGTGGCTGATGGAGGATGTGTACCGCAGCGGGGATTATGCCTCGGAGCAGGCGGAGATCCTCCCCAACAGGCTGGGGGAGAACCATGTGTTTTTTCTCCCCTACCTCATGGGAGAACGCAGTCCCATAAACGATACCAACGCCAGAGGCTGCTTTATCGGCATCACCCTGGACAGCAGCCGGGCAGATCTGACTCAGGCAGTGCTGGAGGGCGTGGCCTTTGCCATAAGGGACAGCCTGGAGGTGGCCAGGAGCCTGGGGCTGGAGATAGGCTCATCCCGGCTCTGCGGCGGGGGCGCCAAAAGCCCCCTCTGGAGACGTATTCTGGCCAATGTGCTGAATTTGAGGCTGGAGAGTCCGGCTTCGGAGCAGGGCCCGGGCATGGGCGGCGCCATGCTGGCCATGGTCGCCTGCGGCATCTTTCCCGATGTGGAAACTGCCTGCCGCACTCTGGTGCGCATATCCTCTGCGGTGGAACCGGAAGCCGGGCTGGCAGAAAAATATGAGAAGCGCTACCGGCAGTTTAAGCAGATTTATCCGGCGCTGAAGGAGCTGTTCCCCAAACTGCAATGACCCTTCCGGTATGCTGTCCCTGGTTCCCGGCCTTCCTCATGGGCAAAGCCCTTGATTATCAAATAAAACACAAAGGACCCGCAGAGGATTCTGATCCTCCACGGGTCCTTTAACGACGGACTTATAAATTAGGCCTGCTTGTCTCCCCCGCCGCTTTTGGCCTTGCCGTGATAGTAACGGCGGCGGTTGGAGCTGCGGCGGCTCTGGCCCTCTTTGGGAGCGCCCTCGCCCTGGGCAGGCTTCTGCCCCGCCTCGGCGGCGGAAGTGTGGAGCTTGGCTTCCACCTTCACTACCTTGGCTCCGGGCTTGTTCTTATTGGGCTTGCGGCTCTTGTTGGGCTTGGGCTGAGCTTTGACTTCCTGAACGGCTTCTGCCGCTGCGGCGGCAGGCTGGACTTTGGGCGGCTGTTTTTTCTGCCGGCTGCGGCGGCGGTTGGAGCTGCGGCCCCTGTTCTCTTTCTTTTCGCCCTCAGGCTGCCTCTCGGCCACCGGTTCCACAATGGGAATGACCCATCTGTCCTCGGTCTCTTCCTTTTCCTCCTCGGGCTCCGGCACATAGTTGAGCACATGAGGCGGAGTCTCCCCGTCCTTGGGGCGGCCCCCCGGAACGGCAGCCAGCTCATTGGCCTTATACTGGCGCAGGGAATCGTCGCTGTCGTTATCCAGCTTCACCTTTACGGTCTGGCGCAGGAGATTGACCTGCACCGCCGTGCCGTAACCGTCCTTGGTCTCTACAAAGGCGCCCTGCTTAGGCACCTTCTTGATGAGCTCTTCGTAGGCCTCCTGCTCGTAGCGCAGGCAGCACATGAGCCTGCCGCAGCTGCCGGATATCTTGGCAGGATTCAGGGAGAGGGACTGGACCTTGGCCATCTTGGTGGACACGGGCTGGAACTCGTCCAGAAACTGGCCGCAGCAATAGGGGCGGCCGCAGATGCCTATGCCGCCTATCATCTTGGCCTCGTCCCTGACGCCTATCTGCCGCAGCTCGATGCGGTTGCGGAAGATGCCCGCCAGGTCCTTCACCAGCTCGCGAAAGTCCACCCGGCCGTCGGAGGTGAAGAAGAACATGGTCTTGTTCCCCTCAAAGTTGCACTCCACGTCCACCAGGT
>CASFJB010000088.1 GCA_949294945.1 uncultured Eubacteriales bacterium | reverse complement strand
CTGGGGGGCAACCGAAAAGGGCAGTTCAGAAAGTATTTCAATGTCCTGCTTGTCTTTGCCCTCAGCGGCATATGGCACGGCGTAGGTATAAACTACCTGTTCTGGGGCCTGCTCCACGGCGGATATCAGGTGATGGGCGCCCTGAGCCGCAGGCCCAGGGAGGCACTGCTCCGCCGCCTTGGCCTGTCCCGGGACAGCCGCGCCCTGGTGCTCCTGCGGCAGCTGTTCTGCTTTTTACTGGTGAGCTTTGCCTTCCTCTTCTTCCGCGCCCCGGGCCTCAGGGCCGGGGTGTACATGGCCTCCGCCATGTTCCTGGGCAGCTGGCTGCCCCAGCTCGGCGGCGGCGCGCTCTTCTCTCTGGGCCTGGACCGGCCGGATATGCTGGTCCTGGCAGTGTCTCTGGTGCTGCTGCTGGCAGTCTCCCTTATCCAGGAAAGGCAGAGCCTGAGAGAGCTCATCTCCCGGCAAAGGCTGCCTCTGCGCTGGGCCCTGTATCTGCTGTGCCTGTTTAGTGTGCTGATATTCGGCATCTACGGCCCGGGTTATGACAGCGCCCAGTTCATCTACATGAATTTCTGAGAGGGGGAAGCCTATGAAAAAGAAGGAACTTATCCGCTGTCTGGCCTTCCTCCTGCTGTCTGCCCTGCTGCTCACGGCAGCGGCCCTGGTTTTCGACAGGAAATACGCCTGCGATTACTTCACCAGGGTCCGGGGCTTCTACAACGAGCCGGAGGACAGCATGGACGTGATATTCTACGGCACCAGCCACATGTACTGCACCGTGAGCCCCCTGGAGCTGTGGAAGGACTCCGGGCTCCACTCCTATGTGCTGGCCACCCAGCAGCAGCCTCTCCTGGCCACTTATTATTATATGAAGGAGAGTCTGGAACACCAGAATCCAAAGCTCATGGTGCTGGAACTGCTGGGGGCCTGCTCCACCACCGACGTCGCCACCGAGGCGGTTTTCAGGGACTGCCTGGACCCGCTGCCCTGGTCCCGCAACAAGATAGAGCTGATACAGGCGCTTGTGCCCCAGAGCCAGCGGAGCAGCTATTATTTCAATTTTCTCAAATACCACTCCCGCTGGAAAGAGCTGAGTTCCCGGGATCTGGACTTTTCCTACCGCAATTCCACCGACAGCTACAAGGGCTATATCTATCTCAGCCCGGCCAGGCCCTCCCAAAGCCGGGCCCTGGACTATTCCCAGGTGGAAGCCCAGCCCATCCCCCGGGAGAACATCTCCATCCTGCTGGATATGAAGGCCCTGGCAGAGGAGCACGGCGCCCGGCTGGCTTTTATCATCGCCCCCTATGAGGATGTGGGCCAGGACGCAGGGATATATAAAAGCCTCCACCAGTTTGCCCTGGAGCAGGACATCCCGCTGCTGGACTTCAACCTGCTCTATGACCAGGTAGGCTTTGAGGGAGACCTGGACTTTTTCGACATCAACCATCTCAACAGCTCCGGAGCTTCCAAAGCCACCGCCTGGCTGGCGGACTGGCTGGAGGAAAATTTTCAGCTTGAAGCCACCCCCTCCGTGGACGAGGCCCGGTGGCAGGCCCTCTGCGAAGCCCTATATTCCCCCAAGGACTGAACGCCCCGGCTTGAGAAGCTTTTCTCCCCTTCTCAAGCCGGAGCTTTTTGTCTCCCGGCCCCGGCAAAAAAACTTGCGCCGAAGCTCCCTCCCCTCTCTTTTTTCCCCTGCTTTCGCACTATATCCAGTGTATGCTTGCCTTACAGACCACAAGATAAGGAGGCATAGCCATGCAGGCTTTACGCAGTCGGCCCGCCCTGCGCCGGGGCGGTATAGTTTATCTCAACACGGAGGACATTTCTCCCAATCCCGTTCAGCCCCGAAAACTCTTTGACGACGAGTCCCTGGAGGAGCTGAGCCGGAGCATAAGGGATTACGGTATATTGAACCCTCTGTCCGTAAGGATAAGGGGCAGCCGCTACGAGCTGGTAGCCGGAGAGCGGCGGCTCCGGGCGGCCAAGCTGGCGGGGCTCCGGGAGGTGCCCTGCATACTGCTGGATGTGAACATGGAGGACGCCAGTCTCATCGCCCTGGTGGAAAATCTCCAGCGCCGGGACCTGGACTTCATCGAGGAGGCCAACGGCATAAACCAGCTCATTCGCATGTTCGGCATGAGCCAGGAGGAGGCCGCCCGGCGCATAGGCAAGTCTCAGAGCGCCGTGGCCAACAAGCTGCGCCTTTTGAAGCTGCCCCAGGACGTGCTGGAAGCCCTCCGGGAAAACGGGCTCAGCGAGCGCCACGGCCGGGCCCTGCTGCGCCTGCCGGAGCCGGAGCAGCAGAGGGAGGCCCTGATGTACATAGTGGACAACTCCCTCACCGTGGCCGCCACCGACGCTTATATCGACGCCCTGCTCACCCGGCCGGAGGAGGAAGCGCAGGAGGCGGAGAAGCCGGAGGGCCGGCGCACCTTCGTTTTAAAAGACGTGCGGGTCTTTCTCAACACCCTGTCCAGAAGCCTCGACCTGATGAAGCAGGGGGGCATAGCCGCAGGAGTGCGCCGGGAGGAGACGGAGGACTCCCTCATCCTCACCATATCCATACCCAAGGCGAGAGGGCAGGGTCAGCAGTAAAATCCCGGCCGCAGTCAAAAATTCCTTTCATAATACAAGCTTCCCCCTTTATATACTTCTTATATATGAAGGGGGATCTTTTATGCTCAGCTATTTTTCCGATCTGCGCTACAGAGAGGTGATAGACATCCACACCGGGCTGCGTCTGGGCTACGTGTGCGATCTGGAGTTCGACGACAGCGACGGGCGTATCATCTCCCTTATAACCCCGGGGAGGGCCAAGATGTTCGGCCTGCTGGGCCGGGAGGACGACTATGTGCTGCCCTGGAGCTGCATAGTGCGCATCGGCAGCGACATCATCCTGGTGGAAGCCAAGGGGGATTTCATGCGCCGCAAGCGCCGCCGGAGGCTGCTTATTTAATTGTTGCCTGCGGGTGGAAAATAGGATATAATTATTTGATAATCTAACTTCCACCCGGAGGTAAGCATGAAAAAAATCATTATCCCGCTATTGCTGGCAGTCTGCCTGCTCTCCGGCTGCGGCGACACCGGGCCCTGGGAGATGCCCCAGGTTGACGCGGCCCCCACGCCGGAGCCCACCCCCGCCCCGGTGTTCAGCAGCGCCTCACCGGAGACTTATATATGTAAAGAGATACTCACCTTCAACAAGTCCGACCCCGGCGTGTCCGGGGATCGGTTTGAACAGGAGCTGAGCCACAAGGAGAGTCTCGCCCTTTTCGGCGCCGACTTCCTCCCCGAGGCCATCTTTACCGAGAGCCGCAGCCCCTATAAGCCTTTGAATCTGAAAAAGACCTCCCACCAGGTGATCCTGGACGGAGAGGGGCAGCTCCAGGAAAACGCCTATGTGGAGTATGTATACCTGCCCTCCAACGGCAACGAAAAGCTGGGGCTCACGGTAATGGCGGAGCTTTGCAGCCACGAGACCCTCAGCAAGATATACTCTCAGCAGCTGACGCCCCACGCCTCCTTTGCCCAGGGTGTCAGCCCCATGGCCTCCTCCTACTATTTAAATGACTTCATGCTCATGAAGCAGGGAGACACCCGATACGCCCAGACCCTGGTCCTGCCCGCATCCTATTTCTCCACGGTCTCCGGCCTCCAGGCCGCCCTGGAGGAGGGGGAGGAGCTGGAGCTGCCCAGGCAGGTGCTGCTCAGCTTCACCTGCGGCGAGGATATGGGCGACGAGGAATTCATTGCCGCCGTCTGCCGCATATGGCAGTACGGGGCGGGCAACGACCCGGTGCCTCCGGTGGAGACACCCAGTCTGCCCCAGAGGGGCGAGAAAGGCGCAGCATAATATATGGAAAACACTGAGATAAAAAAAGAACGGGCCGTGCTGGCCGGGCTCTCCGCCGCCAGCATGGACGAGCATGAGCGCTCCACGGACATCTCCATGGAGGAGCTGGCCGCCCTGGTGGAGACCGCCGGCGGCGAGGCCGTGGCCATGGTCATCCAGAACCGGCCCAGCCCCGACCCCCGCAGCTTCATCGGCGACGGCAAGGTGAAGGAGCTCAAGGAGCTGATAGCCGCCAACGGCTGCGACCTGGCGGTCTTTGACAACGAGCTCTCCCCCTCCCAGATGCGGGTGCTGGGGGAGGAGCTGGGAGTGAAAGTGCTGGACCGCTCCGGCCTTATTCTGGACATCTTCGCCCAGCGGGCCCAGACAAGAGAAGGTCAGCTCCAGGTGGAGCTGGCCCAGTACAAGTACCTGCTGCCCAGGCTCACCGGCATGTGGACCCATCTGGTGAGGCAGACCGCCTCCGGCGGCTCCTCCCCCATAGGCACCCGCGGCCCCGGCGAGACCCAGCTGGAGACGGACCGGCGTCACATCCGCCGGAAGATCCAGAAGCTGGAGGAGGAGCTGGCCGCCGTACGCAAAGTGCGCAGCACCCAGCGCCGCAGGCGGGAGAAGAACTCTATGCCGGTGGTGGCTCTGGTGGGCTACACCAACGCCGGCAAATCCACCCTTTTAAACTGCCTCACCCACTCGGACATCCCCGCCAACGACCGGCTCTTCGACACTCTGGACACCACCACCCGCCGCTTCAGGATAGACGAGACCCAGGAGGTCCTGCTCACCGACACCGTGGGCTGCATACGCAAGCTCCCCACCCATCTTATCGAGGCCTTCAAGGCCACTCTGGAGGAGCTGAGCTACGCTGACGTGCTGCTGCATGTCATTGATATCTCCAACCCCGAGTGGGAGGAGCAGGCCCGGGTAGTGGACCAGCTGATAGTCCAGCTGGGAGCCCAGACCACCCCCTGCCTCAGGGTATTCAACAAGTGCGACGCCTACATCGGCATCCTGCCCCACGGGGAGGATGTGGTGTGCATCTCCGCCAAAAGCGGAGAAGGCTCCGCCGAGCTGGTGGAAAAGCTGTCCAAAATGCTGGATAGGGGCAAGCGCCGGATAAACATCCGCCTGCCTTACTCTGCCTCTTCCCTTGTGGACGCCTTGAACCGGGAGGCGGTGATACACAGCATGGAATACACCGAGGAAGGCATCGAGGCGGAGCTCACCGTCTCTCCGGAGCTCTTCGGCCGCCTGAAAGCCTATATCCCCGGCTACACCGAGTCCAAGGAGGACTGGGAGTAATGGGAGAGTATTACATCCCCGCCGGGCCGGGAGAGGCGGAATTTACGGAAAAGCGCTCCCGTTTTCTGGGCCATGTGCGCCCGATAGAAAGCGAGGAGCAGGCCCGGGACTTCATAGCCGCCATGAAAAAAGAGTACTACGACGCAAGGCACAACTGCTGGTGCTACATCCTGCGGGAGGGCCCCGAGCGCTACAGCGACGACGGAGAGCCCCAGGGCACCGCAGGCATACCCATGCTGGAGGTATTCCGGAAAGAGGGCATGTGCAATCTGGTATGCGTGGTGACCCGCTACTTCGGCGGAGTGCTGCTGGGGGCGGGAGGGCTGCTGAGGGCCTACACCAAAAGCGCCAAGGACGCCCTGGACGCTGCCGGAGTCTCGGTGGTCAGGCCCTGGGTGGAGGCGGACATCCCCTGCTCCTACGCCATGGCGGAAAAGCTGAAGGCTGAGCTTCTGGCCCAGGGAGGTCTAGTGCGGGATATGGAATACGCCGCCGGGGTAACCATAAAGGCCCTGGTGCCCCGGGAAGATTTTCAGAAGCTCTCTGAACGCATCTTCGATGTGAGCTGCGGCTCTGTCCGTCCCACGGCGCTGGGGGAGACCCACCGGGCGGTGCGGATAAAATAAAAAATTTTTTCAAAAAAATAAAGGGAAATAAAAATAAAGGTCGTATATAGCTAACGGGAGATCGTTTCTCCCGTTAGTTTTCCTTTGTCCCGGCAAAAAATTTCAGAAAGCAGGTGAGCGCCATGTCCTGTCCCCGCGTGGAGAGAGAACAAGCCGAGCAGTTTATCATCGGCCCTTACGGTATGCTGTCCAGGAACTCCAGAGGCCGTATGAGCCCGGAGCCGGAATGCAATATACGCACCTGCTTTCAGCGGGACATAGACCGTATAACCCACTCCAAATCCTTCCGCCGTCTCAAGCACAAGACCCAGGTCTTTCTCCAGCCCGAGGGGGATCACTACCGCACTCGCCTCACTCACACTCTGGAGGTGAGCCGCCTGGCCCGCACCGTGGCCAGAGCCCTGAAGCTCAACGAGGACCTGGCCGAAGCCGCCGCCCTTGGCCACGATCTGGGCCACACCCCCTTCGGCCACGCCGGGGAGCGGGCTTTGAACAAGATATATTCCGGTGGCTTCAAGCACTACGAGCAGAGCCTGCGGGTGGTGGACATCCTGGAGCGGGACGGCCGGGGTCTTAACCTCTGTTACGAGACCCGCATGGGCATACTCCACCACACCCACGGCCAGGCCGACGACACCCCTGAGGCCGTTGCCGTGCGCCTGTGCGACCGGATAGCCTACATAAACCACGATCTGGATGACTCCATCAGAGCCGGAATAATCAAGGCGGAGAAGGTGCCGGAGCTCATCCGCAAAAACTGCGGAGAGCGCAACAGCGAGCGGATAAACTCCCTGCTCACGGACCTGATAGAAAACAGCGCCGGGGGCAAGCTGCAAATGTCCCCCAAAATGCAGGAGGTCTTTGACTTCTTCCACAGCTACATGTACTCCGACGTGTACACCAATCCCCTGGCCAAAGGGGAGGAGAGCAAGGTGGAGGGTATACTTGAACGGCTCTATGAGCACTATGTGCTCCACCCGGAGCTGCTGCCGGAGGATTTTTGCGGCATCATTGACAATGAAGGCGTGGAGCGGGCCGCCTGCGACTATATCTCCGGCATGACCGACGGTTATGCCATGGAGAAATACGGTGAACTTTTTATTCCCTTTGCCTGGACTGTGAAATAGTCCGGCCCTTGCCGCCCGGGAGGTGATACCTTGGCCTTTCCCGAAAATTTCATAAACGAGCTGACAGAGCGAAACGACATAGTGGACGTGGTGTCCTCCTATGTGCGGCTGAGCAAGAAGAGCGGAGCCAACCTCTTCGGTCTCTGTCCCTTCCACAGCGAAAAGACTCCCTCTTTTTCCGTATCTCCCGACAAGCAGATATACCACTGCTTCGGCTGCGGCAAGGGGGGAGGGGTAATAAACTTCATCATGGAGATAGAGAACCTCTCCTTCCCGGAGGCTGTGGAGTTTCTGGCAAAGCGGGCGGGGATGCCCCTGACGGAGGAGACCAACGACCGGGAAAGCCGCCGCAGGGTCAGGATGCTGGAGCTGAACAAGGCCGCCGCCCGCTTCTTCTACCGGCAGCTGAGCACTCCCGCCGGACAGGCCGCCTGCGACTACATGCGCAAAAGGCAGCTGAGCCCCGCCACGGCCAGAAACTTCGGCATCGGCTTTGCCCCGGACACCTGGGACAGCCTCACCCAGGCCATGAAGGCCCAGGGCTTTACGGAAAAGGAGCTGGCGGAGGCAGGCCTTGTGCGCCACGGCAAGAGCGGCGGAGTCTACGACACCTTCCGCAACCGCCTCATGTTCCCGGTGATAGACGTGCGGGGAAACGTTATCGGCTTCTCCGGGCGCATACTGGGGGACGGGGAACCCAAATATATGAACAGCCCCGAAACCCTGGTATTCAACAAAAGCCGCAACCTTTTCGCCCTGAATCTGGCTAAAAAATCAAAATGCGGATATATAATCCTATCAGAGGGCAATATAGACGTAGCCAGCCTGCACCAGGCGGGCTTCAACTCGGCGGTGGCCTCTCTGGGCACCTCCCTGACCCCGGAGCAGGCCCGGCTCATCTCCCGCTACACAGACCAGGTCATCATCGCCTACGACAACGACGGCGCCGGCATCAAGGCCGCCCAGCGGGCCATAGGCATACTGGAAAAGCTGGATCTGAAAGTGAAGGTTCTGCGTCTGGAGGGAGCCAAGGACCCGGACGAATTTATAAAGCTGAAGGGCCCCGAGGCCTTCCGCAAGCTGCTGGAGGGCTCCGAAGACCAGATAGATTACCGGCTGCGGGCCGTCACCGAGAAATACGACCTCAGCTCCGACGAGGACAAGGTGGCCTTTCTCAAGGAGGCCACGGAGCTGGTGGCCCGGCTCCCCGGCGCCGTGGAGCGCCAGGTCTATGCCATGCGGGTGGCCTCCATGGCGGGAGTGCCGGAGAACGTGGTGGCCGACGAGGCCCGGCGCCGCAGGAAGCGGCTCCTCTCCTCCGCCAGAAAGACCCAGGAGCGGGAGCAAACCCGGCTGGACCGGGCGCCCCCCAGCGGCGGGCGCAGCCTTCGCTACTCCGACCCGGCT
>CASFJB010000087.1 GCA_949294945.1 uncultured Eubacteriales bacterium | reverse complement strand
ACCTACGGCTGCATAGTCTACCAGGAGCAGGTCATAGAGATATTCCGCCGTATGGCGGGCTTCTCCCTGGGCCAGGCGGACATGATACGCCGGGCCATGAGCAAGAAAAAGCACAAGGTCATCGATGCAGAGCGCCTGGCCTTCGTCCGCGGCGATCCGGAGCGGAACATCCCCGGGGCCCTCTCTAACGGGGTCAGCGAGGAAGTGGCCAACAGCATCTACGACGAGATACTGGACTTTGCCAGCTACGCCTTCAACAAGGCCCACGCCGTGAGCTACGCCATCGTGGCCTACCGCACCGCCTACATGAAGCGCCACTACCCCAGAGAGTACATGGCGGCCCTGCTCACCTCGGTGCTGGACAACAGCCAGAAGGTGGCGGAGTACATCGCCGAGTGCCGGGAGCTGGGCATCAAGCTGCTGCCCCCGGACGTGAACGAGTCCGACGCAAACTTCACCGTCTCCTCCGGCAACATCCGCTTCGGCCTGGTGGCCATAAAGGGCATAGGCTGGGGGGCCATAGAGTCCCTGGTGGCGGAGCGGCGGGAGTACGGGCCCTTCAAGAGCTTTGACGATTTCTGCCGCAGGATGAACGGCCGGGAGCTGAACCGCCGGGCCGTGGAGAATCTTATCAAGGCCGGGGCCTTCGACAGCCTGGGCTACAAGCGCAGGGCCCTCATCCAGATAGCCGGGGCGGTGCTGGACAGCATTGCCCAGTCCATGCGGGACAATATCGACGGGCAGCTGGACCTCTTCGGCCTGGCAGGGGAGAACAACGCCCCCGCCTCCGTGGCCATCCCCCAGGTGGAGGAATACAGTCCCATGGAGCTGATGGCCATGGAAAAGGAGACCACCGGCCTCTATCTCAGCGGCCACCCCATGGACGGCTACCGGGACGCCGTGCGGAAAATGGGGGCTGTGCCCCTGGGGGCCGTGATGTCCGACTTCGCCGCCGAGGGCGGGCCCAGGCATTTTGCCGACAACCAGTATATAAGCGTGGCGGGGGTGGTGGCCTCCTCCAAGACCCGCACCACGAAAAACAACACCCTTATGAGCTACATCCAGCTGGAGGACGACACCGGGGCCATGGAGCTGATGGCCTTCCAGAAGGTCCTGGACAAGGGTGGCATGTTTATCAAGGACAACGCCCCCATCTTTGTCCGGGGACGCATCTCCGCCCGGGACGAAAAGGAGCCCCAGCTCATGGTGGACAGCATCCGGCCCATTGACGATGTGCTGAATTTGGGAGCGCAGGCCGCCCCTGAGGCCCCGGTCCCCGGCCCTCAGGCCCAGGAGGAGAAAAAGCTCTGGGTGAAGCTTCCCAGCGCCGGCGACCCCAGGCTAAAGCGCATACAGCTCATCCTCAGCATGTTCCCCGGCAGGCAGCAGCTGATAGTCTACTGCGCCGCGGAGAAAAAGCGCATGGGCTGCCGCTGCCTTATCCATGAGGCCCTGGTGGAGGAGCTGAAGGAGCTGCTGGGCAGCGAGAACGTTGTGGTGAAGTGAGGTGGAATCCTTATGGCTACAGTTAAAACCAGAAATCCGAATTTGGACCTCATCCGCTGTGCGGCCCTGCTGATGGTGCCTATGCTGCACTCCCTGGACCACACCGGCCTTTACGACCAGCTGCTCTACAGCCGGCCAGACAGGCTGATGATCCCCTTGAAAACCTTTATCACCTGCTGCATCCCTTTGTATCTGCTGCTCTCCGGCTATCTGAACAACAAAAAGCAGCTCTCCCGGCGCTACTACCTGGGGCTTGTGCGCATAGTGTTCGTCTATCTTATCTGCGGCTGCGCCTGTCTTGCATTTGAACAGCTCAGCGGCATTGCCCACCGCAGCCCCAAAGAGATGCTCAGCGCCATACTCAACTACAGCTGCTGCGACTATGCCTGGTACATCATGATGTATCTGGGCCTGTTCATAATGATGCCTTTTTTAAACATGGCCTACCACGGCTGCGCCGGCAAAAGGCAGAAGCAGGTCCTGGTGCTCAGCTTCATTGCCCTGTCGGTGCTGCCCTCCCTGCTGAACGTATATTCTCAAATTTACTCTGTCTGGTGGACAAGGTTCTATCCTTTATGCTATTATTTTACCGGCGCTTACCTCAGCGAGTACATGCCGGAGATAAAGCCGGGCCGGGCCGTCCTTGGCCTGCTGGCCTTGGTGGCGGCTTACAGTGTCTTTTTCTACTTCCACTACCACGCCCAGGGTGCCTCCCTCATCGGAGTCTATCAGGACACCTGGGAGGTGTACATCCTCTCGGTGCTGCTCTTTGTCATTCTTTTCCGCCTCAGGCTGGACAAGCTCCCCGGCCCCCTGGCCTGGTGCCTGAGAAAAGTCTCGGACCTGAGCCTCCCGGCCTATCTGCTCACCTGGATACCTGACAGCCTGATCTATCCCATGCTCATGGCGGCGGTGCCCGGCGGCGCCCCCAGGTACAAGTGGATATTCATCACCGTCCCCCTGTCTCTCGTTTCGGCCCTGCTGGGGGCCCAGCTGGTGGACCTGATATACCGGCCTGTGGCCCGCTTTACCGCTGCGCTGGCCAAGAAGCCCTTCTTCGCCCAAAACAAGCAAGTCAACTCAAGGAGTTCTCGATGACCGATACTAAACGCAACCTTAATCTTGATTTTATCCGCCTCTTTGCCCTCCTGTGCGTGCCCTGTATGCACGGACTGGATAACACCGGGCTCTACACCGTGCACCTTGGTTCTATCACCGAGCTCTTTCTTATGGTGCTCAGAATTGCGATCACGGTGAGCATTCCCTTTTATATCATGCTCACCGGCTATCTGTGCAACCGCAAGAAGCTCTCCCTGAGATATTACCTGGGCTATGTTAGAATCTATCTGATCTATGTCCTGTGCAGCATTCCCTGCCTGTTCCTGGAGTATTTCCACAAGCACAGTCTCACCGGAGTCCGGGATATGGTGGGGGCGGTGGTAAATTTCAGCGCCTGCGGCTATGCCTGGTACATCATGATGTACACCGGGCTATTTATCATGATCCCCTTTCTGAATATGATGTACCACGGCTGCGCTAGCAAAAGGCAAAAGCAGGTGCTTATCGCCAGCTTCTTTGCCCTCTCCATTCTGCCCTCCCTGCTCAATATGTATTTTCAGCTCTATTCCCTGTGGTGGGACAGGCTGTACCCCATATGCTATTATTTCACCGGCGCCTATCTCAGCGAATATATGCCCCGTACATCTGCAAAGAAGGCGGGCGCCTGCTTCTTCGGTTTCCTGGCTGCCTACAGCGTCTTTTTCTATTTCAACTACCACGGCGAGGGCTCTGCTCTGCTGGATGTATACCAGACCGCCTGGGAGATATACATACTGGGAGTGCTGGGCTTTATCTTCCTGTTCAAGCTCCCCCTGGAGAGAATCCCTCTCGGGTTTAAAAAGCTGATCATGAAGGTTTCCGACCTGACCCTGGCCACCTACCTGCTCACCTGGATCCCCGACGGGATCACCTACCCCATAATGGTGCGCATCGCCCCCCAGATCAGCGACAGATATGTCTGGCTGCTGGTCACCGTGCCGGTGGCCCTGATCTCCGCCTTCCTTATGGCTGTAATAATAGACTGGATCTTCAAACCCATTTACCGCTTTATCATGAACCGGCTGAACGCTCTTATCGCAAAAGTGCCTGAACTTTAAAAACTGCGGGGGAGACCCTGCTGCGGGAAATTCCCGCGGCAGGGTCTCCCCCTGCAAATACCCCTGATCTCTTCGGCTAAATACGCTCTGCGCAGTTTGCCTTCCAGAAACCGGGCTCTTTTTCCCTATATCGTTTTCAGGTCGTTTCTTTCAAGGCCGTCTTGGGGGCCTCGTCCCGGAACCAGGCCAGCACCGCCCCGGCTATGAGGTAGAAGATGTGGGCTCTTATATCCGCATAATAGAACAGGGAGACCTCCAGCATGTTGTAGATAAGGCTGCCCACCAGTATCATCGACAGCACCTTCAGCTCAAAGGGCGCCGCCGAGAAGTACAGCCGGATTATCTTCACCGTCAGCAGGATGCAGAAGGCCAGGCACAGGGCCAGCCCCGGCAGGCCGGTATAGGCCAGCGTCTGGATCAGGAAATTGTGGAAATGCACCTTGTGGTTCTTCAGCACGGTGTTGGCCACGCTCATCACGTCCTGGTACTTGCAGCCCCGGAGCAGCCGCAGCGGCTCCCTCTGTAGAGTGGGGATTATGCTCTCATACACCACGAAGCGCTCGGAGTCGTCCAGGCCCCTGTTGTCCTGATACATATGCTGTTCGTCGTCCGGAGCTTCCTGGGATCCCTGTTCCGCCGCCAGGAGGGCATTCATAACTGCCGCTGTGGGCTCCGCCTGTACGGCGGATTCTGCCTGCTCTGCTTCATCCACCGCGGCTACCGCCCAATTGGAGGCCAGCCGGATCCCCGCCGCCGCCCCGTCAAAGCTGAGATACACCAGCGGCAGCACGAGGCAGGTCAATGCCGCGGCGGCAAGGACCTTCCGTGCCTGGATCTTGAGCTCGGGCCTCTTCAGAATGGCCAGGGCCGTCAGCAGGGCTATGCCCGCAGAGAAGGCCAGGCGGCCGCTGCGGCTGAAGGTGACCACTATGCCCAGATAATTTATCGCCGCTGCCGGGACTATCGCAATACGCCACAGCAGCTTTTTCTTTCTGACAAAGAGATAGAACAGCAGAAAAAAGCTGATGAAAAACCACATGACGGACTCGTTGGAGCTCTTGCCCAGCACCCTGGCCCTGTACATCAGCCCCTCAAAGTTCAGCAGCTGCCCGTAAAACAAGGGGTTTGTCAGCTCCCGCTGCAATATCACGCCGTAAAGCACGGCTATGCCTATCAGGGTATAAAAGACCGCTACGGCTATGCTCAGCCAGTCCAGATAGCGGTATCTGTCCTCCCCATTCAGGACAAGGCAGACGGCAAAGAAGGCGCAGCCCAGGCCCATGTCCATCACGGCGCCGCCGTCATAGGTGAGGAAATAATCCCCGTTCAGCAGCCGGGAGATATACAGCCACAGGAAGAACAGGGTAAAGAGCTTGAATTCCAGCGGCTTTTCCCGGCGGGAAAAGTACAGGCCGAAGGCTATGAGCACCGGGCACAGATACAGATAGTACACACAATAGAAAGCGTACCACAGGCCCTCGTTGACCTGCTTGAGCATAAAGTACACGAAAAACAAAAACACCGCGGCGGCATATATCCTGCGGCCGTCCAGTTTCGGGCTTTTTCTTATCTTCTCCATTTGTTCCGACTCCTTTTCAGCTGGCCCTCCCGGGGCCCCTTCCGCCGGTTCAGGCCTCCCGGCCGTTCTCCGGCTCCGCCACGCCCTCGGTGCTCTCCTTAATAAACAGCACCCGCAGGGTGGTCAGCATCAGCTTCAGATCCTCGATGATGCTGGGGTTGGATATATAAATAAGGTCCATTTGCAGCTTCTCCCGGGGAGTGCTGTTGTATTTGCCGTAGACCTGGGCATAGCCGGTGAGGCCGGCCTTGGCCTGGAGGCGCAGCCTGAACTCCGGCAGCTCCTCCTCATATTTCCCGGCGATCTCCGGCCGCTCCGGCCGGGGGCCCACTATGGACATCTCTCCCCGGAGGATGCACAGTATCTGGGGCAGCTCGTCCAGACGGAACTTCCTCAGCACCTTGCCCACAGGGGTGATGCGTTGGTCACTGTCCCCCGTGGAGAGGCGGGCCACGCCGTCGGCCTCCGCGTCCACCCGCATGCTCCGGAATTTGATCATCACAAAACGCTTCCCGTCCTTGGTCAGTCTCACCTGCTTATAAAAGGCCGGTCCGCCGTCATAGGCCTTGATTATCAGGGCGATAATAAACATGAAGGGCCACAGCAGCGCCAGCGCCGCCACCGACAGGACTATGTCCATGAGCCGCTTGAGCACGATATAGCCCAGGGTGGGCTGGTTCATATGCATTTGCAGCAGAGGCATGTGATACATGTGGGTGTGCCGGGCGGAGCTCAAAAACATGTCGTTGGTGGAGGGGACCACAAAGAACTTCAGCTTCCGGGCTATGCAGTAATCTATCACCTCAGACCGCTCCCGGCTCTGCTCGGCGCAGATGAACACCGCCTCCGCCTTCTCCAGAGGCTCCATGCCCTGCTGCACACAGTCCCGGAGCATCAGGCTGTTTATGACCTCCAGGCCCTTGTCGGTGCTGATCTCCTGCTGGAGGTGCATGGCATTGCTGGTGCCGTCGTGGAGCAGCACCGTGGGCAGCTTCGGCACGCTGGAAAAATACCAGCGGTTCACCAACAGTATCCACAGCAGGATGGACAGGCACTGGACCAGGAAAACCAGAGCCAGCGGCCACACCGGAGCTATCCACTCATAGAGCAGGCAGATGATGATGTACATCAGGCCGTCGGCCAGGAACGCCGACAGCATCTGGGATATCATCTGCTCCGCCCGGCGCTGCACGCCTACGGCAAAGGCCTCATACACGTTGGTCAGCAGAAAGTAGAGGCAGAGGAACAGCAGCGTCACCGCCAGGTTCCCCTTGTACTGATAGCTGAGAGTTATGACCTTATTGTAATAAAGTAACCAGCCGGCGGCAAAGGCCCCGGTTATCAGCATGATATTTATAAGCTTGAAAAAGGGCATCTTGACCCTGCTTCTGGCGCTGTCCATTTTCCTCGTCCCCCAGGCTCCGCCGGCTTGTCCCCCGGCAGAGGCTACTTGAATATACCTGCGGCCTTATTTCGCTCCGCAGGTATCGTCTCTCTTTTCATATTTCCCGGCTTCGCCCCGGTCTCTCTTTCCCCGGGCTTTGCCCTTTTATGTTCAAAAAACATTAATTGTTAAGATTTTCTTGAATTATAAAACACCGCGGTGTAATTGTCAATCTAAAGGGGAGAATACCGGGGTCCCTCTGTATTTTTTCCCCGGCTTTTTCCCTTTTTCCGTTCCTAAAATTTGACAAGCACAGGAATAATAAATATAATGACAAAAGAAAGACCCCGGTTTTTCTCTCTTTATTATTCAGGCAGGTATCCCAGCGGAGGTGTGGCTATGAAAATCCTTGTTACCGGAGCCAGGGGCTTCGTGGGCAGGAATCTGGTGGAGAACCTGAAAAACATCCGGGACGGGAAAAACAGGACCCGGCCCGGGCTGCATATAGATGAAATATACGAATACGGCAGGGACAACGGCCCACGGGAGCTGGAGGCCTTCTGCCGGGACTGCGATTTTGTTTTCAATCTCGCCGGTGTGAACCGGCCCAAGGACCCCCGGGAATTTCGCTCCGGCAACCTGGACTTTGGGGCACAGCTGCTGGACACCCTGAAAAAGCAGGGAAACAAGGCGCCGGTGATGCTCAGCTCCTCTATCCAGGCCAGCCTCTCCGGCCGCTTCGGCAAAAGTGAGTACGGGCTGAGCAAGAAGGCCGGGGAGGAGCTGTTCTTTGATTACGCAAAAGACACCGGGGCCAAGGTCCTGGTCTACCGCTTTCCCAATCTGGCGGGAAAATGGATCCGCCCCAACTACAACAGCGCCGTGGCCACCTTCTGCCACAATATCGCCAGGGACCTGCCCATAAGCGTTAACGACCCCGGTGTGGAGCTGGAGCTGCTCTTTATCGACGATCTGGTGGAGGAGATGCTGGACGCCCTGGAGGGCAGGGAGCACCGCTGCGAATTTGACGGCGTCAATGTCCTGCCCTGTGCGGAGGGCAGATACTGCTATGCCCCGGTGACCCACCGGGCCACTTTGGGCTATATCGTGGACTGCCTTAAAGGCTTCCACGACCAGCCGCAAACTCTGCTTATGCCCAGGATAGCCCCGGGCAGCCTGGAGAAAAAGCTCTACTCCATGTACCTGTCCTATCTCCCTCAGGAGAAGGTGGCCTTCCCTCTGAAAATGAACTGCGACCGGCGGGGAAGCTTTACCGAGCTTCTGAAAACCGCCGACCACGGCCAGTTCAGCGTGAACATCTCCCGGCCCGGAGTCACCAAGGGCCAGCACTGGCACAACAGCAAGTGGGAGTTTTTCATAGTGGTCTCCGGTCACGGCCTCATTCAGCAGCGCAGAGTGGGGGACGACCGGGTTCTGGAATTCCGGGTCTCCGGCGAGAACATCCAGGCCGTCCACATGCTCCCGGGCTACACCCACAATATCATCAACCTCTCCGATACCCAGGATTTGGTCACCCTCATGTGGGCCAACGAGAGCTTCGACCCTGAGCACCCCGACACCTATTATGAGCCGGTTGAAATTTAAGCAAGGAGTATCGCCATGTTTGAAAATGTGAAATGGAAAGAAAACGGCCGCCTCAAGCTCCTTATAATAGTGGGCACCCGGCCGGAAATCATCCGGCTCTCCGCCGTAATCAACAAATGCAGAAAATATTTTGACACTATTCTGGCCCACACCGGCCAGAACTATGACTATAACCTCAACGGCATCTTCTTCCGGGAC
>CASFJB010000086.1 GCA_949294945.1 uncultured Eubacteriales bacterium | reverse complement strand
GTCCCCCTCAATAACGCCCCCGTCGTACTCCACCCGGGTCCTGTAGCTCTCTATTTTCGGCAATGCCAGGGCGCCCTGGAGCACATAGGCCAGATGGCCCAGCATCTTTTTCTGGCTCTGGGGAGTGGCATAGCTCACCTCGGTAAAGGCCCCGAAGGCGGCGATATAGGCGAAGTACTCTCTCTCCCCGAAGCCCCCCACGTCAAAGGGGTGGGCGGTGCCGTGGACTATGCGCCGGGCGGCGGCCACGGTGTCGTTCTTGGGCAGGGCCAGGGTGGTGGCCACGTCGTTTGCCGTACCCATGGGGATATAGCCCAGGGGCGGGGGAGAGCTCAGCTCCATCAGCCCCGACACCACCTCGCTGAGAGTGCCGTCCCCGCCGATGCAGGCCACCGTATCATAGTCCCCGGCATAGGAGGCGGCGTACTCCGTGGCCTCCCCACGGCCGGAGGTGAAAAACAGACTGGTACGGTATCCCCCCATGTCCAGCACATGGAGGGCCTCACCCAGATTCACCTTGTAGGCCCCCTTGCCGGCAGAGGGATTGATTATCAGCATCAGCTTTTTTTCCATTTGTCCCCGCTCCTTCTTAATATGAAAAAAGGACATGCCAAAAGCATGTCCTTAATCGGTTTTCCTTCAAGCCATCTCGTTGAGCTTGCTTGCCATTGCAGACTTCTTATGAGCTGCATTGTTCTTGTGCAGAAGCCCCTTGCCGGCTGCGCGGTCGACAGTCTTAACAGCAACTTTATAGGCACTGACGGCATTGTCACGGTTGCCCTCGGCAACGGCTGCGTCAAATTTTTTCATCATGGTCTTGAGCTCGGTCTTATCGGCCCGGTTCTTGGCTCTGAGCTCCTTGGACTTAATGTCTCTCTTTGCAGAAGATTTAATGTTGGCCATGCTTCAATCGCCACCTCCTCCTATAAAATTGAGTTATCACAACTCGCATTGATGGATTATATCAAAGAAGTCACCAAAAATCAAGTGTTTTTTCAAAAAAACTTATCAATTTTTTGTCCAAGTTATCTATTGTAGCCATTGTGGGAATGATACACTATATCTTGATTTTTGGAGGTATTGCTATGCTTTACAAGGGCAGGACGGACCTGGCCAGCGAGAGCTTCCGCCAGCTGGGGGAGGACAGCGGAGAGCTCACTCAGCTCCCGGGAGTGAAGGCGGTGAAAGAGAGTCTCTATGGTCTGGAGCTGCTCAGCGTGGAGATCCTGGACGAGAGGGGAGCCAAGGCCCTGGGCAAGCCCCTTGGGAAATATTTCACTCTGGACACGCCCCAACAGTTTCAGCGGGGAGCGGAGCAGTTCCACCAGCTGGTGCAGGGGGTCTCGGAGCTGATAGGCCGCTGCGCCGGCGGCTTCCGTTCCGTGCTGGTGGCCGCCCTGGGGAATCCCGACATCACCCCCGACGCCCTGGGAAGTCTGGCCGCCGGGAGCATACTGGTGACCCGGCACCTGAAAGAGGGAAAGGTCCCCGGCTTTGAGGCCTTCTCCTCCCTGGCTCTCAGCCGTCCGGGAGTGCTGGGCAGCTCCGGCATTGAGAGCGCAGTTCAGATAAAGCTTCTCTGTGCCGAGATACGGCCGGAGCTGGTGATAGTCATAGACGCCCTGGCCGGAGCGGACCTGGACCGGCTCTGCCGCTGCATCCAGGTCTCCTCCTCCGGCATCTCCCCCGGCTCCGGTGTAGGCAACGACCGGCAGGAGCTGAGCCGGGCGACTCTGGGGGTTCCCGTGGTCTCTCTGGGCATTCCTACGGTGATGGACGCCGGGCTCCTGGCAGGGGAAGGGATGGCCGGGCTTTTCGTCACTCCCCGGAGCATCGACTCCCTGGTGAGGGCCGGGGCCCGGGCCATAGGCTACGGGATAAACATGGCCGTCCACCGGGGGATAAGTCTTGAGGACATGGACCTGCTCCTGGGCTGAGCTTCTGTTTATGTTTCACGTGAAACTTTTCTCTCCCCGCCGCCGGGCATGTTTCACGTGAAACATAAAATATTTCTTTCTGAGAAAACTTGTAAAATGTTTCATGTGAAACATTGAAAAGCGCAGACAAAGCTGATATAATTGCCCCCAGATATAAAAGGAGAATACTTATGGCTAAATTGATTGCTGTTGCAAACCAGAAAGGCGGCGTGGGAAAGACCACAACCTGCGTCAATCTCTGCGCGGCTCTGAGCCTGATGGACAAAAACGTGCTGCTGGTGGACTGCGACCCCCAGGGCAACGCCAGTTCAGGCATGGGTGTGTCCAAAAGTCAGCGGCCCAACACCTACGATATGCTGATAAACGGCGCAAAAGCTGCCGACTGTATCGTCCACACGGATTACGGCGACGTCATCCCCGCCAGCAAGGAGCTGGCCGCCGCTTCCGTGGAGCTTATCGACACGGAGGAGAGGGAGTACGTACTGAAAAAGGCCCTGGAGACCGTGGCGGAAAACTACGACTACATACTCATGGACTGCCCGCCCTCCCTGGAGCTGCTGACGGTGAACTCCCTGGTGGCGGCGGACACTGTGCTCATACCCATGCAGTGCGAATATTACGCCCTGGAGGGCATAGCGGATCTGATGACCAGTATAAAGATGTGCTCCAAGCGCCTGAACCGGAAGCTGGGCATAGAGGGCATAGTCCTCACCATGTACGACAGCCGGGCAAACCTCACCATCCAGGTGGCAAACGAGCTGCGCCGCTATCTCTCCGACAAGGTCTATGAGACGGTGATACCCCGCAGCGTGCGGCTCTCCGAGGCCCCCAGCCACGGCCTGCCTGGAGTGGTATACGACAGGATAAACCGGGGCAGCAAGGCCTATATGGCCCTGGCGGTGGAGTTCATCGCCAGAAGTGAAAAGTGAGGTAAGGCATGGCGTCAAAAAACATGAAAGGACTGGGCACCGGTCTGGGGGTGCTCTTCGGCCAGGACGAGGCGGAGGAGCAGGACTCCCAGCTGATGAATCTGCCCATAAGCAAGGTGGAGCCCCGGCTGGAACAGCCCCGGCAGTATTTCGACCAGGAGGCCCTTCAGGACCTGGCGGACTCCATCGCCCAATACGGGCTCATTCAGCCCATAACCGCAAGAAAGCTGGACACCGGCTATTACCAGATAATCGCCGGTGAGCGGCGCTGGCGGGCGGCCCGGCTGGCAGGGCTCCAGGAGGTGCCGGTGCGGGTGATAGAGGCCGACGACCAGCGCACCGCGGAGCTGGCCCTGGTGGAAAATCTCCAGCGGGAGGATCTGAACCCGGTGGAGGAGGCCAAGGGCTACAGGACCCTCATGGAGGAATACGGCCTGACCCAGGAGGAGACGGCCAAGAGCGTGGGCCGCTCCCGCCCCGCCGTGGCAAACTCCCTGAGGCTGCTGAGCCTGTCAAAGCCGGTGCTGGAGCTGCTGGAAAAAGGGGAGCTATCCGCCGGACATGCCCGGGCCCTGGTGCCCATTGAGGACGGAGAAACCCAGCTGAGGGCTGCAAGAGAGGTCATAGACAAAGCCCTCTCCGTGAGAAAGACGGAGCAGCTGGCGGCAAGGCTCTGCCGTGAGGCGGAGGAGCCGGAGGAAAAGCCCTCAAAGGGCGTGAAGGTGGACTACAGCGCAGAGGTCTCCCGGCAGCTCTCCGCGGCCCTGGGCCGGAAGGTGAAGCTGGTGGACGGGAAAAAGACGGGGAAAATAGAAATAGAATTCTACGGCGCCGACGACAGGGAAGCTCTTATAGAGCTGCTGAGCCGGGCCGGCAACAATAACTGAGTAAGGAGAAAAGAAAAAAATGCTGGACATAAAGTTTGTAAGAGAGAACCCTGAGATAGTCAAGGAGAATATAAAGAAGAAATTCCAGGATGCAAAGCTGCCCCTGGTGGACGAGGTGCTGGAGCTGGACGCCAAAAACCGTGCCGCCATCACCGAGGCCAGCGACATCCGGGCCAGCCGCAACGCCCTTTCCAAGCAGATAGGCGTGCTCATGGGCCAGGCCAAGAAGGACCCCTCCAAGCTGGAGGAGGCGGAAAAGATAAAGGAGCAGGTGAAGGCCAACGCCGAGAGGCTGGCGGAACTGGAGAAGCTGGAGGAGGAATACGCCCGGCGTATTCGCCACATCATGCTCAGCATCCCCAATATCATTGACCCCTCCGTGCCCATCGGCCCCGATGACAGCGCAAACGTTGAGGTGGAGCGCTTCGGCGAGCCTGTAGTGCCGGAGTATGATATACCCTATCACACCGACATCATGGAGAGATTTAACGGCGTGGACATGGACGCCGCCGGCCGGGTCTCCGGCAACGGCTTCTACTACCTCATGGGGGACATCGCCCGGCTCCACTCCGCCGTGCTGGCCTACGCCAGAGACTTCATGATAGGTAAGGGATTTATATACTGCATCCCCCCCTTCATGATCCACGGCAATGTGGTGGAAGGCGTCATGAGCCAGACGGATATGGACTCCATGATGTACAAGATAGAAGGGGAGGACCTGTACCTCATCGGCACCTCCGAGCACTCCATGATAGGCAAGTTCATCGACCAGATAATCCCCGAAGAGAGCCTGCCCCAGACTCTCACCAGCTATTCCCCCTGCTTCCGCAAGGAGAAGGGCGCCCACGGCATAGAGGAGAGAGGCGTCTACCGCATCCACCAGTTTGAAAAGCAGGAGATGATAGTGGTCTGCAAGCCTGAGGACTCCATGGACTGGTACGAGAAGATGTGGCGCTTCTCCGTGGAGCTCTTCCGCAGCATGGAGATTCCCGTGCGGCAGCTGGAGTGCTGCTCCGGCGACCTGGCGGACCTGAAGGTGAAGTCCTGCGACATTGAAGCCTGGTCCCCCCGGCAGCAGAAATACTTTGAGGTCTGCTCCTGCTCCAACCTGGGGGACGCCCAGGCCCGCCGCCTGCGTATGAGAGTCAAGGGCCAGGACGGCAAGATGTATCTGCCCCACACCCTGAACAACACCGTGGTGGCCCCGCCCCGCATGCTGATAGCCTACCTGGAGAACCACCTCCAGGCCGACGGCAGCGTCACCATTTCCAAGGTGCTCCAGCCCTACATGGGCGGCACCGAAGTGCTGATACCCAAAAAGTAAAAACCAGACCTTCAATATTTGCTTTTTTGAAAAACCGGCGGAAAATTTCCGCCGGTTTTTTAGCTTGTAAAAGAAGGCTATGCCTTCTTTTACAAAAAAGCTTACACTTCGCTTCATGCCTCGGTTGTACGCCTACGGCGTACAATTCGACACTCCGCTCCGTGAGAAGTGTTTTCCGCAACGTACACGCCGCTGCGGAAAACGATTCAAATTATTTTTTTCTGGGTTTAAAAAACTCTGTGAGGCTTTCTTGAAAGTTTCAAAAAATCATAGAAAATTTCCGCCGGTTTTTGTTTATAATTTTGTATATCTTTCTATATTATATTTATGTCTTACTCAAAGTCTTGAAAATCTTAAGTTATTTTGGTATACTTATATAGTTAGGAATACTGGGATTTTATGCCGTGAGGTGCCGTAAATGAATTCACTAAACGATATATGGGACAAGATAATAGAGATACTCTCCCATCAGCTGACAGCTACAGCCATCAACACCTGGTTCTCCGACTGCACCCCTGTGGATATAGAGGACAGCCGCCTGGTGCTCCACACCACCAGCGATTTTAAACGGGATATCATCAGCTCCCGCTTCGGCGACACCATCAAGGCCGCCCTCTCCGACCTCTTCTCCTGCGACTTCGACCTGCTCATCCTCTCAGGGGACGAGATAAGCGATTTTGCCATAAAGAAAAAGGTGGACAACTCCCTGCCGGAAATGGCGGGCTACACCTTCGACCGCTTCATCGTGGGCAACTCCAATAAGTTCGCCCATGCCGCCGCCATAGCCGTGGCGGAAAATCCGGGCAAGACCTATAACCCCCTGTTCATCTACGGCAACTCCGGCCTGGGCAAGACCCATCTGCTTTTGGCCATAGGCCAGCAGATACATGAGAAGAGCCCGGACAAGAGCATCGCCTATATAAAAGGGGACGAGTTCACAAACCAGCTGGTGAAATCCATCAAGGACGGCACCGCAGAGGAGTTTCGCCAGAAGTACAGAAACGTTGACCTCTTCCTGGTGGACGATATCCAGTTCATCGCCGGCAAGCAGCAGACCCAGAACGAGTTCTTCCACACCTTCAACAATATCTACGAGGCGGGACATCAGATAGTCATCACCTCCGACCGGCCGCCCCTGGAGATGTCCATCCTGGACGACAGGCTGCGCACCCGCTTTGAGGGCGGGCTCATGGCGGATATACAGCCCCCGGACTTGGAGACCCGCATGGCCATCACCCGCAACAAGGCCGGGCAGCTGGGCCTTCTCCTCTCCGACGATGCGGTGGAGTACATCGCCAACAACATCACCGCCAATATACGGCAAATAGAGGGCGTTATAAAGCGCCTCACCGCCTACAAGGAGATACTGGACGACCTTATCACCATAGACTCGGTGAAGCGGGCCATAAAGGACGTCATAAGGATAGGCACCTATATACCCACTCCCGAGAGCATCATCCGGGAGACCGCCAGATATTACTCCCTGAAGCCGGAGGACCTGAAGGGCCAGAGCAGGGCAAAGAACACCGCCATGGCAAGACAGGTGTCCATGTACCTGATGCGCTCTCTCACAAATCTCTCCCTGAAGGACATAGGCGCAGAATACGAGGACAGAAACCACGCCACCGTCCTCAGCTCCATAAGAAAAGTGGAGGACCTTCTCAAGACCGACCCCTCCATGGCCGGCACCGTGAGAGACATCACCTCCAACATAAATTCCGTCTGAGTTTTCCACACAGGCCTGTTGTTAAGTTGAAAGTGCTCTGTGGAAAGTTTCAAAGCCCACAGGCCCTGTTGGAAAGAGCTTTTTTATAAACAAAAGCTTCAACATTGAAAAAGCCCTGATATCAAAGGCTGAGGATAGTTTTCCACAAAAATTTTCCCTACTACTAGCACTACTAAAAATATTTAGATTTATTTATTATATAAAAAATTTTTCTTTCTTCCGAGGAGTATGAGATATGAACTTCAGCTGTGAAAAATACGTGCTTCAAAACGCCTGCGCCACGGCTTCAAGAGCCGCCGCCAGCAAAAGCCCCATCCCCGCCCTGGAGGGCCTGCTCATCCAGGCCGGAGATATGATAAGCGTCACCGGCTACGACCTTAAAAAAGGCATATACACCAGCCTAGAGGCGGACATCAAGGAAGCCGGCTCCGTGGTAGTTGGGGCCCGGCTCTTCGGAGAGATGATGCGCCGCCTGCCCGACGGCATAGTCAGCATCAGCACCGACGTGAACAACAACGTGAACGTAAAGTGCGGCAAGAGCGAATTCAACTTTATGGGCATCAGCGCCCAGGATTACCCGGAAATGCCGGAGGTGGACCCGGTAAACAAAATCGCCCTGCCCAGAAAGATCCTGGCGGAGATGATAAACCAGACCATCTTTGCCGTCTCCGACAACGACGTTAGACCCATTTACACCGGCACCCTCTTTGAGGTGAACGGAGACGAGCTGAGCCTGGTCTCCGTGGACGGCTACCGCCTGGCCCTGCGCCGGGAAAAGCTGGAAAGCGCCCAGATGGAAAATTGCAGCTTCGTGGTCCCCGGCTCCGCCCTCAGCGATGTGGAGCGCATCTGCTCCGACAGCGAGGAAGCGGTGGAGATCTCCGTGGGTTCAAAGCACATCTCCTTCTCCATAGGCGGCACCGTGGTGGTCTCCAGGAGACTGGAAGGGGAGTTCCTCAACTATAAAAAGTCCATCCCGGAAAGCTTCAAATATATTCTGAAGGTGGAACGCAGCGAGTTCATGTCCACCATAGACAGAGTCTCCCTCATCGTCAGCGAGAGGAACAGCAGCCCCGTACGCATGAGCATAGGGGACGGCAGCATCCACTGCCTCTGCGTCACCCCCATCGGCCGGGCGGAGGACACCTGCTCCTGCGAAGGTGACGGCGAGGGCATGGAGATAGGCTTCAACGACCGCTATATGAAAGACGCCATGAAGGCCGCCGGCAAGGATGAGCTGAATATCTGCCTCAACAGCCCCTCCTCCCCCTGCATCATCAAGGCCGCCGACGGCAGCGACAGCTTCACCTATATGGTCCTGCCGGTGCGGCTCCACGCCTGAATCATTAAAGCTAAAGGGACTGAGTTTTGAAAATTATGGAAAAAATAGCTATAGACACAGAGTTCATAAAGCTGGACGCCCTGCTGAAATTCGCCGCAGCCGTGGGCACCGGGGGAGAGGCCAAGCTGGTGATCTCCCAGGGAATGGTGGAGGTCAACGGAGAAGTGTGCACCATGAGAGGGAAAAAGCTCCGCAGCGGGGACGTGGTTAAATTCCAGAATATGGAATTTCAGATAACCGGGGCATGATAGTCAGACGCATAGCCCTCAACGGCTTCAGAAATTATGAGTTTGAGACCGTGGACTTCATAGACGGCACCAATGTCATCGCCGGGCCCAACGCCCAGGGAAAGACCAATCTCCT
>CASFJB010000085.1 GCA_949294945.1 uncultured Eubacteriales bacterium | reverse complement strand
GCTGAGTTATCTCAGTTTCAACCGACACCAGTCAGAGTTGCTGTTTAAGGTTATCTCCGACAGAAGTGAAAAAAGCAGCACCATTGTGACTACAAATCTACCCTTCTCAAAATGGACAGAGCTATTTGAGAATACAACAATGGTAGCTGCTCTGATTGACCGTCTGACCTTCCGTTCCCATGTGCTGGATATGAACGGAGATTCTTACCGCTTGAAAGCTACCATGCAGCAGCGACGCTGACAAGGTGGCTCATATATTCGTGAGCGTAGTGGCTCACTTTTTCATGAGCGTTCGTGGCTCAAAATTTCATGAGCGCCTGGCTCACTTTTTCATTGACATTTACAAGTATGGTCAAGCACCTCATTATCAGGATATGCGGATTACGAAAACTAAAAAAACCCGGGGATTGCTGTAATTAACAATCTCCGGGATTTTATTTTTCAGGACTCTAGAATCATATCGTCTAGTTCCTTTAGCTTGATTGAATAGTACTTTTTGTTCTCGTGTTTTTCTGTAATGAGAAGGTCTTGATTCTTTACGACAGCAAGCCGTTTTCCAATAGTGTTGTAGTTCGTATTGAAAATAGAAAGCAACTCTGGAGTTGAGATTCCTTGCTCACTGAACAGCGATGCTTGGATAAGAACATCATAAAGCTGAGCAATATCTTCGTTTTGGTGTTGATCTAATTTAGGTATAATTGTACCGTAACGCTTCCAACTGAGCCGCTTTTCCGTCAAAGACCGCTTAAGATCTTCCATTGACTCCTTAATCATTTCCATCATCATAATAAGAAACGGAGTAAGATCTGCTAGATTTCTGGTATCATTGCATACTTTAAATGCTTCATAATATTTTTTGATATTCTCTTTAATCGTCTCTGAGATACGATAAGCCAGCAATCCTTCAAAGTTTTCTGAAATACAGTAGCTGAGGATAAACCGACCTAAACGGCCATTCCCATCATAAAAGGGATGGATATACTCAAACATATAGTGGAACAAGCAGATTTTGTACAAAGGAAGGATCTCATCGTCGTTGAGAAATTTCAACGCCTTTTCCATGTAGACAATGATTTCTGATTCAGGATATTTGCCCTTGTGGATGGACTTGCCGGTGCTAGCATACACTTCTGTCATATCCTTCCGGAAGATCTGTCCATCCGGGGCATTGTGCTTGTTTTCGCTTACTACTTCTTCAAGTACAATTTCATCATAGATGTCCCGTATATCTTGGCAAGTCTGCAGCCGAACCTTCTCATGACTTAAGAGCTTAAAATATTTATTTACAAGTCCTAAGAATACATTTTTCTTTCCCCGTTTGGTAGACTGTTCCTCAAGGATATTTAGTGCAGCACCAATTTCTTTTCTACTGCTATATACCCCTTCAATATTGTTTGTTATAACAATTTCATCAATGAGACATCTTTTAGAATACTGTTCTAATGCCACTTCGGGAAGCAGTGCCCGTAATCTTAGAATTTCTTTATCCAGCTTCAAAATATGATATGTTAGATTAATTACGTCTTCACACTGGACAAAGAAAGCTTGATACCCGGCTACATCAAAGTCTAGTCTGACTGTGTTATCCGATGAGAACCGCTGCATATATGTCTCGCGGTACACTTCTTGACCACTATAGTAAAGCTTTTTTAGTTCTTTGTATGCCACTGGTATCACCTCACAAAATTACATTATTACTATAAACATACCCGATATTATCACTTAGTATTCGAAAAATCAAGTGTTTTTTCGAATACTCATGGCGAATTTTCGGCAGTATTCTAAATAACGCGGAAATTTTAGACTCAAACCACTTTTTCTCGCGCACTTAATAAAAAAACAAGCATAAAAATAAAATGTCAACACCCGCACTCCAAGAAAAATATGGGGTGCGGGTGTTTGACTGTTTCGGGTAGCAAGGTGCTTATGTACTTCTCGCAATTATGTATGAACTGACACACGCCCTATTCTCTAACTCCATCATCGCAATACAAAAAGTCTCCCATGGTGACAATGTTGTCAGTAACGGGTCGCCCTCCCGGATGCGCATGGTGCGGCGGATCTCCTTGGGTATGACCACCCGGCCAAGATCGTCTATCCTGCGCACGATTCCTGTTGCTTTCATAAACCTTTCTCTCCTTGCTTTGCGTTTGCATTGCTATTGTTTGCAGGAACTGGGAAATTATGCGATTTATACCCGGCACCCTTTTTTAACGCCTCCCGTCAGGCCTTTTCCCGGCCCTCTCGCCGCTCTTTTAAATATGTTTCCAAAGTATTTCAAAAAAATGTTGACGAAGGTTTTTGCAGCCTGTAAAATAAAATTATCTTTGTCGAGTCGGAGAGAAGATATCGGAATTTTCCGGGAAAGGGGCGTGTCTGTCGGAGTGAAAGGTACAAAGCCAGAATCCTTCCAGGAACTTCACAACGACGCCCGGGAATATTGCCCCAACTCCGGGCCCCTTAACAGCAAGGCCCACAGCTTCCCTGCCGCCCTGCTCAACGGTCTGGAGCTGGTTGCCGCCGCCCTGGCCGCCCTGATGCTCACCGGCTCCATGCTCAGCTTTTTCATCGTTTCCTCACCTCTGTCCATTACGGGCTCCCGCATTGAAATTCGGGTGGATGTTCACAACCTCCCGGATGACGGCCGGCTGCACTATGTCCTCTCCCCGGCCCGGGAGCCGGATACGGTCCTGGAAGAAGGTTTCCTCCACAAAGGACTCCAGGATCTGACTTTCCAGGATCTGGACGGAGATACCGAATATATCCTTAATTACTACCTGGACGGCGAACTTAAGGACGATTACAGCTTTATTACCGGGCCGGAAAATCGTCCCTCCCCCAATCCGGAAGGCCTGCCTTCTCCTTCTCCCAGCCCTCAGGCCACGGCCTCCCCCAGCCCCAGCCCGGCGCCAAGTCCTTCACCCAGCCCCAGTCCTTCGCCTTCTCCCTCGCCTTCACCTTCTCCCAGCCCGGCACCCACTCCTGCGCCGCCGCCTTACATTCCGCCTCAGCCGGAACCGGAGCCGGAACCCACCGCCACCCCGGCGCCTACCGAGACGCCGGAACCCTCGCCGGAGCCTACGCCCCAGGTGGGTACGCACCAGGTCTCTGCTACTGCTGTGACTGCGGATGCCGAGTTCCTGGGTTATAGGTTTTATGAGACCTATACTTTTGAAAATATCCCTTCCGAGAACAACAGCATCACGCTGACCAGAATAATGAATGAATTCTCCGTGGAAGTGCCCCCGGAGGACTTTAGCCAGACCTATGATTCTGAGACTAAAGTCCTTACTATCGAATGCACCGGCATTATTTCACCGGGTTCCCCGGCCGAAACAAAGGTGAGCGTGACCACCGAGACCGGCGTGACGCTGGAGACCGGGCAGCTGCTCTGTGGCACCATTCTGGAAAATGTCACGGTAGATGTAAGTCAGATAGAGGAAGGCAGCATCCAATATACGGTCTCCGGTCAATACATCCAGCCCAGCTTCGGATCTGTCACTGTCACTATAGATCTGTACCCCGATTATGAAGGGTTCACACTGGGCGATGTCGCCGAAGCCGCATTCTCCCCTCAGTCGGTCACCCTCAATGACCCCGGCTCCAGTTTCAGCCACACATTTACCGTCAGCGGCATAACCCTGCCCTACGACAATCTGACCGCCTTTGCTGATGTCTCCCTCAGCTGGGACGGCGACAGAAGCGGCTATGTGTTTATGGTTTCCAACTTCAGCGAGTATTCCTATCCTGCCATACGCTCCATCTCCGATGTTCCCGATACCACCGATGTAAACGACACCCCGGATACCTCCGATATTTCAGATGCCCCTGATGTCTCCGATACCACGGAGCCCACTACATAACAAAGGGAGTGTTTCATTATGAGAGCTAAAAAACGCATCACTTTGGCCCTGGTCCTGCTGGTCCTTTTGATCCTGCTGGTCTTCCCCGGCTGGAACCCCTTCCTGGACGAGGGCAGCAAGCTGGCCGTGACTACTCAGATACAGAAGGCCTTCGGCGGCCTGTTCGGAGGCATGGGTGTCCTCACTCCCGCCCGGCTCATCAGCGCAGCGGCGGTGGCCGTCTTTGTGACGCTGGTGTCCCTGCTCATCTGCTGGCCCCTGGAGCTGGTGGCCAGGAAGGGCAAGCACCGCAAGTCCATGGCGGGCCTGTTCATCAGCCTGACCAAGTTCATCTGCGCCATTGTGGGCATAGTATGGGCCCTGGGTATCCTGGGCGTGAACCTGGCAGGAGTCTTTGCCTCCCTGGGCGTGGCCTCCCTGATAATCGGCTTCGGCGCCCAGAGCCTCATCGAGGACGCCGTCACCGGCATATTCATCATTTTTGAAGGCCAGTACAACGTGGGGGACATCATAGTCCTGGACGACTTCCGGGGCACCGTGAAAAACATCGGCATACGCACCACCAGCATCGTGGACGCCGGAGGCAACCTGAAGATCGTCAACAACTCCGATATCCGCAATCTCCAGCAGCGCTCCCGCCAGGCCTCCGTGGCCGTGTGCGACGTGGGCATCTCCTACTCCTCCGACCTGGTGAAGGTGGAGAAGATCCTGGCCGAGTCCCTGCCGGAGATATACGAGCGCCACAGAGACCTCTTCCTCTCCGTGCCCCACTATGTGGGGGTGGAAGAGCTGGCCGCTTCCTCCGTGGTCATCCGCGTTGTGGTGGACGTGACCGAAGAGGATTACTTTGCCGCCCGCCGGGCGTTGAACCGGGAGATGAAGCTGCTGCTGGACCGCAAGGGTATAGAGATACCCTTCAGCCAGGTAGTGGTGCACCAGGCAAAGGACTGAGCCCCGGCAGTTTCCCCGGGAAACCCATAAACCTTAAAAAGCCTTCCCCTTGGCGGGGAAGGCTTTTTTGTCCTATGCTGCCTATTCTTTTCCAGCTTCAGTCCAGGATACGGCCGTCCACGGAGATAGTCACCACCTGCCAGGGGATGAACTTTTCGCTGGCCTGGAGGGCCTTCTTTGCTGCCAGCTCCAGAGCGCCGCAGCAGGGCACCTCCATGCGCACTATGCTCAGGCTGCGGATGTCATTGCTCTTCAGTATCTCCGTCAGCTTCTGGCTGTAGTCCACGGCGTCCAGCTTGGGGCAGCCCACCAGAGTTATTTTTCCCCTCATGAAATCCTGGTGCATATTTGCATAGGCATAGGCTGTGCAGTCGGCGGCTATAAGCAGCTTTGCCCCCCGGAAGTAAGGGGCCTGCACCGGAGCCAGCTTTATCTGGCAGGGCCACTGAGCCAGCTGGGAGGCGGCAGGGCCGGGGGCCGGGGCCGGAGCTGCCGCCACTGCCTTCAGCTTCCTAGGCTGATGGCCGGGACAGCCGGCAGCCTGGGACGGGACCTGCCGCTTCCGCTTCTCCTCCACCGCCGCCTGGTCATAGGCCGCCGCTTCCCGCTCCACAAAGCTGATGGCCCCCGTGGGGCAGGCGGGCAGGCAGTCCCCCAGCCCGTCGCAATAATCGTCCCGCAGAAGCGCCGCCTTGCCCTCCACCATGCCTATTGCTCCCTCGTGGCAGGCCGCCGCACAGGCGCCGCAGCCGTTGCACTTTTCCCGGTCGATATGTATTATCCTGCGTATCATATTTATTCCTCCTTGTGTCTAATCTTGAGCTCATATCCGGATTTTATTATATTGCCGCCAATATGTCTGTTGCAATTCCAACACAGGAGAGGTTTTTAGGAAAGCGGCCGTCTCTTTTCTCTGCCCTCTGTCGCCGTATGGAGAGCCCCCGGACGGCACATGGAGTGAAAGGGCCCGTCGCATAATTGAGAAAACCTGCGACGGGCCCTTTCGTTTATATGTATTTTTGTCTTATTCCGGCTCAGTTTCCCTCTCTCTCCCCTTTGCCGCCGGCCTTGAAGATGACCAGGGTCAGCAGCACCAGGTACACCGCCGCTATGCACAGGGTGGCCAGGCACAGCAGGTCGGACTTGGGGGCCAGGCTCACCAGCACCAATATGGGGGCGCCGAAGATGATGGCGAAGCTGCTGCCGGTGAGCAGATTGTTTGCCGCCGGGCTGGAGAAGTCCGGGTCCATCTCCCGCAGCAGCAGTATGCCGGAGCCGATGGTCCCGGTGAGCATGCCGTACATGGAGATGAGGCCCTCATAGTAGTAGTCCGGGTAGAGCTTTTTGCACACCCAGCGCAGATACAGCCAGGTAAGCACGGCCCCCGCCAGGCTCAGCAGCGCAAAGGGCAGCCACAGTCCGCTGAGCTCCTCCATGTTGATGGCGGAGATGCCCGCCACTATCATGATATCGAAGAAGAAGCCGGAGAGGCGGTTGAGCAGATAGTTGTTCTGATACTGGTGCTCTATTATTCTGGACTTCTGGGCTTTGTTCAGCAGCAGCCGCACCAGCATGGCCACGGCGGAGCCGATGATGAAGTTGAAGCCCCAGAGCAGGGTGTTCACCGTATCCGTCAGGCCCGGGGCCAGGGATATCACGCCCCCCGCCAGGGCCTTGGTGAGCAGGTAGGTGAGCAGGTACACCAGCAGGATAAGGGCAAACTGCACCGACAGCCGGTCGATGGAGTCGGAGACGGGCAGCTCGTTCTTGTCCTGGAAGAAGCCTACGGACAGGTCCCGGCTGCTCTTGCTCTCGCCGGTGGAAGTTATCTTATGCCTGCGGCTGAGGATGTTCAGCATAACCACCCCCACGATGCAGGCGCAGAGGTAGCCGGAGGCGGCTATGGCCAGACCGAAGCTCTGGCCCCCGGCGAAGCCCATGGCCTCATAGCTGCCGCCGATATTGTTGGCCTGGCCGGGGCCCTGGCCGTAGCCCATGGGCAGCAGTAATCCCGCCGCCTTGAACAGGCCGGGCATTATGGTATAGGCCAGGCCCATGGTGATGATGAGCCCCGCCACGCCCTGGACAAGATAGGTGCCCACTATCAGGGCCCCGGAGCGCAGGCCTATCCGCCTGCCGCCGCCGGAGAGCTTGCCCCCGGTAGTGCGCAGGGACATGGCGATAAAGCCCAGAGCTATGCAGTGGTACACCAGCATCTCCAGCAGCTCCCCGTCCAGCTTCACCAGGCCGATATATTTAAGTATCAGCAGTATGAAGCCCCCCAGCACCGCCACCGGCATCATGCTCTTGCGCACGAAGGCCAGCTTGCTGCGGAGGAACTGGGATATGAGTATGACTCCGGCTATAAGGCCCAGCTGTATTATTATGTTCCACAGAGAGACATTAACTGACGAGTAATCCATGGGCTCCCCTTTCTATTCTCCCTCCCGGGAATTTTTCCACACCGCCAGATATTTCCTCAGGCAATGGGGCTTTTTGCTGCGTATCTCATAGTATTTTCCACCAGAGGAAAACAGCAGCACTCCGGTCTGGACCAGGGCCATGTCCGAGACGGAGGCCAGGTCAAAGTCCTGCCCGGCGCAGCTGAGGCGCTGCGGGTACTGGCGCAGCTCGCCCCGGCCCAGCTTACGCTGCCGGTGGCCCTCCTCTATCTCCACAAGGCTCATGCCCCCGTCGGAGAACAGCAGCTCCCCCTCATGGGGATAGTCCCCGGACTTGAGCATGGCGTGCTGCCAATCGTCCCACCGGGCTATGTTCTCAAAGGGCCGGGGCGGCTCAAAGCCCCCCTCCTCCGTATATTCCAGCTCAAAGCCGCAGCTGCACCGGAGGCGGCTGCCCTTGCTTTTCAGGCGGCCTATGCCTTTGCATTTGGGGCACATGAACAGGGCAGTCTCTATATTCTCCGCCCGGCGGCGGTTTTTGAAGCGCCGGTGCTCCGTCTCCTGGCGCTCCCAGGCGTCCTCCCCGATGTCCCGCTCTATGAGGGCGTCTATCTCCTCGCCGCTCATGGCCTTCAGCTTCTCCGCCGGGTAGACCCCCACGGCGTGGCCGTATATCCGGCCCCGGTGGATATATGGGCTCCAGCGGGGGTCCGAGAGGTAGGCCCCCTCCAGCCGGTAGGTTATCAGCGTGGCCCCGCTGCGCCGCACCATCTTTCCCGTGGCGGGGAAGATGCGTCCGCTGCGGCCGTTCCAGCTGGCCTCCCCCTCGGCAAAAAGGCACACGGAGCGGCCGGCGCGGAGATGCCGCAGCACCGCCATCACCGTGTCCACCCCGGAGGAGGCCTTCTTCCGGGCTATGGGCTCCACCAGCCAGTTCAGGGCCCCGGAGATGAGCCCCTTGCGGAACAGGTGCTCGCTGGCCACAAAGTACAAGGGCCTGTCCGGAAAGCTCATGGCCACCAGCAGAGGGTCTATGGCCGTCACATGGTTAGGTATGACTATGCAGGGGCCCTCCACCCGGCAGACCTCCCAGCTCATGTTCAGCAGGCAGGCAAAGGGCCGGTGGATGAGGGCGTACAGTATGTGCCACACTTTTTTGTGGCGGGTATATTTATCCATTTTCACTACTCCTCTTTCGCACCATTACATATTACCATGATAAAGCGAATAGCTCAATGACAATTCTTAATTTTTTTATAATATTTTGACGAAAGCCGGACATGGCGGCTGCCGGGCCCTGAAGCCCG
>CASFJB010000084.1 GCA_949294945.1 uncultured Eubacteriales bacterium | reverse complement strand
CTCAGACATCGCCAGAGAGCTTATACTCCCCACGGACCGGGCGGCTCTGGACACCGCAGGTGGCCGGCGCATAAGGCTCATCTTCAACGGGCTCTACTCCCAGGCTCCCATCATCTCCCAGATGGTCCTGGAGTGCCAGGCCCCGGTGAATATACTTTTTGCCGACACCAGGGAATACGAGGGCTCCATATACGGACACATGATAGTGGAGCTGCCCAGCGACCAGCGCCAGGCAGACAAGATAATAGCCTGGCTGAGCAGCAGCGAAGTAGTCTGGAAGGAGGAGAACTGAGATGTTTTCTGATATGTTTTATAAGGTCTGGGAAAACGGCCTTATCCAGATGGGTGTGGTGGAGACCATATACATGACTCTTATCGCCACCTTCTTCTCCTACCTCTTCGGCCTGCCCATGGGCGTGGTGCTCAACGTCACCGACCAGAACGGCATCCGTCCCACCCCCTGGGTGAACAGGGCGCTGGGCTTTGTGGTAAATTTCTTCCGCAGCATTCCCTTCATCATCCTCATGGTGGCCATGCTCCCGGTAGCCCGCTTCATCCTTGGCACCAGCCTTGGAAACGGCGCGGTGATAGTCATGCTGGTCATAGGCGCCTCCCCTTATGTGGCCCGGATGGTGGAGTCCTCCCTGAAGGAAGTCAATGCCGGCGTCATCGAGGCCGCCCAGTCCATGGGCTGCACCAATTTCCAGATAGTTTCCAAGGTGCTGCTGCCTGAGTCCAAGCCCTCCCTTATAAACGGAGCCGTGATCTCCATGGTCACTATCCTGGGCTACTCCGCCATGGCAGCCACCATCGGCGGCACCGGTCTTGGCCAGGTGGCCATAATCTACGGGCATCAGCGCAGCAACGGAGACATAACCTGGGTGTGTGTGCTGCTCACCGTAGCCATAGTCCAGATAATCCAGATCGTGGGCACCCACATCGCCCGGCGCACCGACAAACGTATAAAGTGAGGTAGTCCCATGATATTCACCAGTCTTTGTAAGCTGCGAATGTAAAAGTGAAAACCAGATCAATAACTTTCAACATTCACAACTTATAATTAATAAAAAGGAGAAACCAAAATGAAAAAGATTCTTGCTATCGTTCTTGCAATCGCTGCCGTCTTTAGCTTTGCCGCCTGCGGCAAGAGCTCCGAGGACAAGGTCATCAAGGTCGGCGCCAGCTCCACCCCCCACGCCGAGATCCTGGAGCAGGTGAAAGATGCTCTGGCCGAGGAAGGCTATGAGCTGGAGATCGTCATCTATGACGACTATGTCCTGCCCAACCAGGCCCTGGACGAGGGCAGCCTGGACGCCAACTACTTCCAGCACACCCCCTATCTGAACAGCTTCAATGAGTCCAACGGCACCGACCTGGTGGCCGCCGCCCTTATCCACTACGAGCCCTTCGGCCTCTACGGCAACGGCGTTGACGCCGTGGCAGACATCGCACCCGGCGCAACTATCCTCATCCCCGCCGACGACAGCAACGAGACCCGTGCCCTGCTGCTTCTGGCCCAGGAGGGACTCATCACCCTGCCTGAAGACGCCAGCGCCGAGGCCGGCATCACCACTCTGGACATAGTGGACAACGGCGGCTTTGATATCCAGGCCGTCCAGGCCGACACCGTTCCCGCCCAGCTGGCCAACAGCGACGTGGGCACCGTGGCCGTCATCAACGGCAACTATGCCCTCCAGGCCGGTCTCCACGCCTCCGAGGCCCTGGCAATAGAGGACGCCTCCGGCGACGCAGCTCAGACCTACGCCAACATCGTGGCCTGCCGCAGCGGCGAGGAGAACAGCGAGAAGATCCAGGCCCTGGTGAACGCCCTGCTCACCGATAATGTCAAGACCTACATCGCCGACACCTACAACGGCGCCGTGGTAGCCATCTTCTAAAATCCGATAAATTCCTATATTATTTAATGAGTCCGGCGGAATGCCGGACTCATTTTATTTTTATTTTCCCTCTGGCAGCAGGCGGTCTGCCCAGCTCTGGGCAAACATATTGTCCTTCAGGCTCACCAGGCTGAAAGCGCCGCTCATGGTCTCCCCCGCCAGGTCAAAGCGGGCCAGGCTACCCTGCTCCAGCTCCTTCTCCACCACCGGGGCATACAGAAAGGATACTCCCAGTGAATCGGCCAGAAGAGATTTTATTATGGAAAAGTCACTGACGGTCATCTGCTGGGTAATACTGTCCAGTCCGTAGCCCTGTCTCAGCAGCATCTGCTGGAAAATGTCCCTGGTTCCGGAGCCCGGCTCCCGGATAATCACCCTCTGTTCCAGGAGCTGTTCCACAGTCACCTCTTTCCCTGCAAAGGGGTGCCCGGAGGCGCAGACTCCAAAGAAGTCCTCCCGTCTGCGGTGCAGAAGCTGATATTTCTCCCGGTCAAAGTAGCCCTCCACCAGAGCCAGATCCAGCTGGAGACTGTCCAGGGCCTGGAGCAGGTGCCGGGTATTGTCCACGATTATGGAGAAAGACAGCTTGGGGAATTCTCTTATAAGCCGCTTCAGTCTGGGGGCTATCACAAACTCGCCTATGGTCTTGGTGGCCCCCACTCTCAGGCTGAGAGCCTCTGGGGCCCGCATTGCCTCCTCCGCTTTACGGCTGTTATAGGCCAGGGACCGGGCAAGACCCAGCAGCCGCTGCCCCTCCGGCGTCAGGCTCAGGCTCTTGCCCTGGTAGGAAAACAGGCGGCAGCCGTAGTGCTCCTCCAGGTAATGTATATGGTGGGTGACGGCGGGCTGAGTAAGGCACAGCCGCTCTGCCGCCCGGGTATAGTTCATGGTCTCGCACAGCACCAGGAATGTGTTTATCTTTGTATCCAGCATAAGCTCACCAATAAAAATAAATTATCGTTATATTATAAAGTGTAATTTTATTTTATCGTTAAGCTGTAATATAATCAAGGAGAAATTTGGGAAAAGAGGAATAAAGGATATGGAATTTATCAGGAAAAAAGGTCCCGGTCTGCTGCTGTGTCTGGTCATGGCCATCCCCTGCTGGTTTCTGGGCAAGGCTCTGCCTGTGGTAGGCGGCCCGGTATTCGCCATTCTGGCGGGCATGCTGCTGACCCTGGTATGGAAGGACAAGAGCAAGGTCCAGGGCGGCATAGCTTTTACCTCCAAAAAAATACTCCAGTACGCCGTTATACTTCTGGGCTTCGGCCTGAACCTGTCGGAGATCGCCAAGGTGGGCACCCAGTCCCTGCCCATAATCTGCTCCACCATAGCCACCTCCCTTATTGTGTCCTTTGTCCTTTGTAAGCTTATGAAGATGCCCGCCAATATCTCCACCCTGGTAGGTGTGGGTTCTTCCATCTGCGGCGGCTCCGCCATTGCCGCCACCGCCCCGGTCATCGGGGCCAACGACGAGGAGATCGCCCAGTCCATCTCCGTTATCTTCCTCTTCAATGTGGTGGCGGCCCTTATCTTCCCCACCTTCGGCGGGGCCATCGGCCTGAGCAATGAGGGCTTCGGCCTCTTTGCCGGCACTGCCGTCAACGACACCTCCTCCGTCACTGCCGCCGCCTCCACCTGGGACAGCCTCCACGGCACCAACGGCGCCGTGCTGGAGTACGCCACCATCGTCAAGCTCACCCGCACCCTGGCCATCATCCCCATCACGCTGGTCCTGGCCTTCTGGCGCACCTGGCAGGCCAAGAAGGGCAGCAGCGCCAGCTGCGGCAGCTTCTCCCTGAAGAAGATCTTCCCCTTCTTCATCCTGTTCTTTGTGCTGGCCTCCGTCATCACCACCGTGTCCACCATGGCCGGCGTAGACGCCGCATTTTTCAGCCCCTTCAAGGAGCTGTCCAAGTTCTTCATCATCATGGCCATGGCGGCCATCGGTTTCAACACCGATATCGTCAATCTGGTGAAGAGCGGCGGCAAGCCCATATTCATGGGCTTTTGCTGCTGGGTGTGCATTGCCGCAGTGAGCCTTGCCATGCAGCACTTCCTGGGTCTGCTTTAATCAAGCTTCCTCATATTTGTAGCTCCTTAATAAAAAGTTTCAAGCCGGTGGGTAAACCCACCGGCTTGAAATGATTAATCATCTTTTTTTACGGGCCTCCGGCCCGTATTTTTTATTTTCCGGCCCTCAGCCGCTATTGTTCTTCTTGCCGTATCTCCGCTCCCAGGCCTTGCGCTGCCGGACTCTTATGGCCTCGCCGATGCGCTCCTTGGTCTTGGGCAGCAGCTCGTCCTCCAGCTTGCCCTTGCCGCGAAGGAACAGGCGGACAAGGAAGATGACTACAAGCACCAGGGGCAGCACGCCCGTCACCATGGCGCCTATGAGCAGAGCCAGGCACCAGTCCTCTATACACCGGGCGGCATTTTCCCAATAGGGCAGGATCACGCCGTGGGTCTGCATGGATCTGGAGCCGAACTCTTTTACCAGCTTCAATATGCTCTCAAAGCTATAACGGCTGGAGTTATCCACTATCACTCCCCCGCCGATGGGAAATTTCTCCTTGGCCACACCCAGGGCAAAGCCCTTTACCGGCTCGGCCATGACCACCTCATAGCATTCAATGCCCACGCTGCCTGAGCTGCTGCCGGTACCGCCGGAACTGCCGCCGGTGCTTCCGGAGCTGTCGCTGCCGGTACCGGCGCCCGTACTGCCGGCGCTGCTGCCTGTACTGCCGGTGGACGAAGCGGTCTGAACGCTGCTTCCGCCGCTTTTAAGACTGAGGTAAGCATCGTAACTCATGTATATGCCCATACCGGAGGTATAGGCTTTAAGGCTGGCGAAATCCTGCTCCCGCTCTATTACCCCCGCCACAACAAAGGGCACACCGTCGACTTTGAAGCTCATGCCCTCCAGCTGAGTGCCGCCGAAGAGGAGCCAGGCGGTATCCTCGTCCAGGAGCACCCGGTCCTTCATCAAATCGTCAGGGCTTATATAATTGCCGCTGAGCAGGCGGATGGGATGGAAGTCGAAGAAGTTGCCCCCAACGGCAATGACGCTCACATCCCCCTTGCCCTGGTCGCTGGCCACATAGGCTTTGCCGGTGGTGGACCAGGCGTCGCAGAAGAGCTGGGCATCGGTATCTATATCCAGGGCCGCCTCGTGGAACTTGGTCATCATTGCGTTGCGGAAGGTATACACCTGCTCCAGGGTCAGCTTCTGGTCCACGGACATATAGCAGCTGAGCTGGCTGAACTTCTGTTCGCTCTCTCCCTGCCAGCGCTCCGCCTGATGCTGGCTGTCCAGCATGTTGGCCAGATGGGAATACGCCAACAGGCATATAAGGCACAGCAGGGCCAATATGGCCGCGGCTATGGGCAGTGCCAGCCGTTTCAGCTTCTCTCTCATGTGTTGTTCTCCGCCATTCTCACCTGGTCTCCGCTCTTCACCGGGGAATTGCTGGTGGTGATGACGTAGTCACCGTAGCTCAGGTCGGCTACCACGGCGGAGTTATTGTCGTCGGAGGCCAGCACCTCCACGCTCACCCGCTTGGCGATATAGCGGTTGCCCAGGGGGGAGGACTTGGCCTGGATGGCCAGGACGAATTTGCCGTTATTGTCGCTGCGTATGGCGCTGTTAGGCACTATGGTATCGTAATTTGCGCTCTTCTGGCCCACGGAGATGGTCAGCTCCGAGCCGGAGGTGACATCGCCGGACAGCTCAAATGTAAGCTCCTTATTGGTCTGGGGATTCTTGGGGTCGGTGCGGATATTGGAGAGAGTAGCCACTATCTCGTTGCCCCAGTAGTAGTTGCTCACCGTGGCGCTGTCTCCCACTCTCAGGCGCTGGGCCTGGTCGTTGGTGACGGAGAAGGAAAGCGTGTGGCCCATGTCCGGCACTTCAATGGTGCAGACCACCGTGTCCTTGGTGACGGTATCCCCGGCGCTGACGTTAATGGCAGTGACCACGCCGTTGACATTGGCGGTTATCTGGTCACCGGCGTCGCCGGAGAGCTGCTTCACCTTCTCCTGGGCGGCCTTTATCTTCTCCGCCTGCTGCTGCAGGTCGATGGAGGCGGAGGTCAGGGTCTTATCATTCTGGGTCTGGGTGAAATACAGGTTGTTGCAGGCATCCTCATAGGCGTCCTCGGCGGCCTCCATGTCGGCAGTGGCCTTGTCGAGAGCCTCCTTATAGGGCACCAGCTGGTAATTCACCTGCTCATTGTATTTCAGCAGAGCGTCATATTTGGCCTTTGCAGTATCATAGGCGCTCTTGGCATTTTCCAGAGTTGCGCCGTTGCTGGAGGAGAAGGAGGACAGCTCAGCCTGGGCAGCCTTCAGCCACTGCTGGGCCGTCGCCAGGTCCTTGACGTCGTTGGGGGTGGTCTCTCCCGGCTGGTAGGTGCCCATCAGCTCGATGTTCGGGACATCCCCAATGCCGGCCAGCAGCACTATGCCGCCGCTGCGCCCGGCAGTATTGGCCATGGTCTGGGCAGTAAGTCCGCCGGAGCTGCTGTCTGTTCCGCCGAATGTGCCGTCACCGGTACCGCCGTTTTCAGTGTTACCGCCCACAGAGTTATCCTGGGTTCCGCCGTTTTCAGTGTTACCGCCCACAGAGTTATCCTGGGTTCCGCCGCCCTGGCCCTGGCCCTGATCCGGATTCGGCTCCTGGGTGGGAGCCGGGGTCTCGATTGGCGTTACGCTGCTCAGCTGATTGACCCGGTTCTGCCAGTCCACCACTTTTGCGTTCAGGTTCTGGTAGGCGCTGTCATAGCTGGCCTGGACACTGATAAGGGTATTGTATGCGTCTTTCATGGCCTTTTCCGCATCGCTGAGCTTGTCCAGGGTCTCCTTGTCGGAGAGGTTTTCTTTCATAAGGTTATAGGCAGTCAGGGCATCGCTGTAGGCCTTGTCCGCCGCGTCCAGATTATTGCTGGCCGTCTCCACTGCCCGCAGCTCAGTAGTGTAGTTGAAGTTGGGCATATTCACGGCTGCCTTCTGGTATGCGTACTGGAGGTCTCTCAATGTCTCCTTGGCGGTCTCCAGCTCCTGGCTGTCACCGGCGCCCAGTACGAACAGGGTATCTCCGGTGTTCACCTCCTGGCCCACCTTCACCATCACGGAGCGGATCTCCCGGGTCTGGGTGGTCTTTACATTGTGGCTGCCGTTGGCTTTCACGGTGCCGGTGCCCCGGACCTTGGCCACGATGGAACCGTCGGTAACTCCGGCGGTAGCCACCTCAGGCAGGCTGCGGTTCATGATGGTGTTGGAGAAGAAAGTCAGCACCAGCAGCACCGCCAGGAAAACAATGGCGGCATTTTTTACCCATTCTCTGTTCTTAGGTTTAAATTCCATAATACACCTCTAAAGCTTTGCTGCCCGTCAGCCCTTTACGCTGCCGGAATTTGCTATGCCCTCTACCAGATATTCCTCGCCGTGGAGGAACAGCAGCAGGGACGGTATCATATATACTGTGGCCATGGCGAAGGCCAGGCCTATCTCCCCGGTATTGATGTTGGACAGGAACACCGACAGGGGCTGGCTGTCCGCATCCTGCAAAAGGATGAGGGGCTGCTCCACCATGTTCCAATAGTCGATGAACACCAGGATGGCAATGGAGTAAAGAGCCGAGCGGCACTGGGGCAGGCAGATCTTGGTGAATATCTGCCACTCTCCTGCTCCGTCTACCTTGGCCGCCTCTATAAGGGAATAAGGTATGCGGCGCATGAACTTGGTGAGCAGGAACACGGAGAAGGGGGCGAAGATACCCGGCAGGATTATGGCCCAGGATGTATTCAGTATTCCCAGCCAGTCGCTGACCAGGTAGTTCGGCACCAGGGTCACCTGGTAGGGCATGAGCATCAGTATCACATAGAAGAAGAAAATACCGCTTCTTATCTTGCCTCTCCATCTGGTGAAGCTGTAGGCCGCCACCGCGGCCACCGCCACCTGGAAGATGACTATGGGCACCACCAGGAAGATGCTGTTCCACAGCTTCAGCAGGTACTCCGGAGATTTTATCAGGCCGGTGACATACTGGGAGAGGGTGACCTTGTCGGGGATGAACTTCAGGTTAACGGTTTTGGACACATAGCCGCCGGTAGTGGTGGAGAAGATCATGCCGTAGTTGGCTTTTATCTCCGACTCGGACATGAAGGAGTTGGTGATGGTCAGCACCGTGGGCAGCAGGAACATTATCGCAAAGGCGGCACAGAGAAGGAACATGGCCCCCCGGCCGAAATAGTGTTTCTTTTTCATCCCTCCACATCCTTTCCGAACCAGTCCTCCGCTATGAACAGCAGGGCTATCAGCACCACCATGACAATGGCCATGACCACCGCCGCAGCGGAGAGCTTCTGATAATCCAGGGAGCGGAAGGTGTTGTTCATAAAGTGCTGGAGCATGTACAGCTTTTCATAGGGATAGTCCCCGGTGAGCAGATACACTTCACGGAATACCTTGAAGGAGTTTATCAGGGACAATATGGTGACGAAGAGCACCGTGGGGGACAGGTAGCGAAGCTTGATGGCAAAGAATTTGTAGGTCTCGCTGGCCCCCTCCACGTCTGCAACTTCCAGCAGTTCCTTGGGGATATTGGCCAGGCCCGCCATGAAAAGTATC
>CASFJB010000083.1 GCA_949294945.1 uncultured Eubacteriales bacterium | reverse complement strand
GATGCTTATCCCCGCGCATGCGGGGGTGATCCCTCTCGTGAAGCTGCGAAGAATCGTGATTGGCACTTATCCCCGCGCATGCGGGGGTGATCCCTGGATGAGATTAAGTCATATGACCCAGATCTTCTTATCCCCGCGCATGCGGGGGTGATCCGAAAAAGGGACATTGTCTTTTGGCTTCTGTGAGCTTATCCCCGCGCATGCGGGGGTGATCCCAACTGTAGAGCTGGCTCCCGGCACTTACACTTCTTATCCCCGCGCATGCGGGGGTGATCCCATCCCCGCCCTGGTTCGTCTCCAGTGCTGTGACTTATCCCCGCGCATGCGGGGGTGATCCCAAAGCGTGGCCGCACACGGGCCAAAGGCACTACTTATCCCCGCGCATGCGGGGGTGATCCCATCTGAATAACTGTGGGATTGTTAGAAATAGGCTTATCCCCGCGCATGCGGGGGTGATCCCTCCTTGGACAGCCATAGGTCCGGTGCCCCGGTCTTATCCCCGCGCATGCGGGGGTGATCCCGGATACCCAGTCTGCCCTGCTCTCGGACCAGACTTATCCCCGCGCATGCGGGGGTGATCCTATGTCCGTTGCTGTCATACCATATATCGCATTCTTATCCCCGCGCATGCGGGGGTGATCCCCCGCCCCCGAACCTGAACCGGAGTATCTAACCCTTATCCCCGCGCATGCGGGGGTGATCCCATCTATCAAGACGCTGTTTTGTAAAATTTGGTCTTATCCCCGCGCATGCGGGGCTGATCCACAGCGCGGCAATGTGAACATCAACAACCGCATCTTATCCCCGCCTGCGCGGGGAGCTCCCGGCGGCTGCCCTTGCCTCCGGAAATTCAGCTCAGGGACCTTGGAGGGGGCTGTTTGCGGCAAAGCGGCCTGTACATGACCGGAGACCCCGGAAGTTTCCATATACTGTGGAGCTTCCGGGGTCTCAGTGTCACGAGATCATATTATAAAGTTAAAAGGACGTTATTCCAGACTCAGCTGTCCGGAGCGGAGAGCGGCGGAGAGAGCCAGACGCCTGAAATCTCCGGTGTCAAAGGCCACAAGGATAACATCCCCGGTGCGGCTGACCAGGATGCCTGGGCCAAAGCTCTTGTGGAAAATGCGAGTCCCGGACTTGAAGTCCCGCTGATCGGGCCCGCGTCTTGTCATGTTCTCTCTGGGAGGCTGAATAATTTTTTTGACGGAGCCGGAGGCGGGGAGATGTTGCTTTTCCGACCTGCTTTTCTCCGGAAAAACCTCTTTGGAGAAGGCGGATTCCAGCCCCGGCTTTTTGAAGGTGAAGATGCACAGCTCCTGCTTTGCCCTGGTCATGGCCACGTAAAACAGCCTGCGCTCCTCCTGGTAGGCTTTAAGCTCTTCTTCATCCGCATCCTGATGGGGGATGCTCTTGGGAAGAATGCCGTCCGCCACATCCATGAGCACGACTCTTTCGTACTCAAGACCCTTGCTGGAGTGGATAGTGGAGAGGACGAAGGGACAGGAGGCATCGGAAGCGCCCTTGAGCAGTATTCCCCTCAGTTCTTCCAGCCTATCCAACAGCCGCGCAGGGCTGGGCTCCTGGCGGCCCAGGGCCTCCAATATCTCGGCCTTGCCCATGTCTCCGCCCCGCTCCTGCTGATAAGCCCCGCAACCCATGTAATTCACAATGCGGTAGACTGCCTTGTCCGCCTGCTCGTTTTTAAGATGCTCCATATGCGTGTGCAGGGCCTTGCACTGCTTTCTGGTCCAGGCAGATGCCCCAGGGGCGGTGGCAAGGTATTCCAGAATGTCCCCGTCGGCCCGGAGCAGGGCCTCCTGGGCGAGAGCCTTGCTGATGCCCGCACCCAGCTTATAATATATGTTCATGAACAGCCGGCCGTCCCCGGGGTCCAGGGCAAAGCGGATAATATCGGTGATGTCAGTGACCACCCGGCTGGTGAAAAACAGACTGTCCACCTGGCGGCAGCGGTAGGCTATGCCCCGGCGCTCCAGCAGGTCTATGAGAGGCAGAGCACTCTCATTGTCCCTGTACAGCACTCCGGTCTCAACAGTGCAGTTTTGCGCCATGCTGCACAGGTAGGCATACTGACTCTGGCGGTCATAGAGGGAGATCTCCCTGAGCTTAGGCCCGCTGCCCCGGACCGAACGCATCTGCTTGGGCCGGCGGTCTGTATTGCTCCGGATGAAGCTGTTGGCTGCGGCAACTATCTCCGCCGTGGAGCGGTAGTTCTGCTCCAGGAAAAGTACCCTGGCCTGGGGATAGACAGTGTCAAAATCCATAAGGGCCTGGGGGCAGGCGCCCCGGAAGCCGTAAATGCTTTGGTCTTCGTCGCCCACCATAAAAAGGTTGGCTCTGTCCCCGACCAAAAGCCGTATGAGCTCGTGCTGTATCCTGGAGGTGTCCTGGGCTTCATCAACACAAAGATAGCGGTAGCGGTCTCTGAAGGCCTCCAGAATGCCGGGATAACGGCGGAGTATCTGTAGAGCATAGACCATCTGGTCGTCGTAGTCCATAAGCTGCTGCTGCCGCAGGGCGGCGCTGTAGGCCTGGTAAAAGGCAGGAAAATCCAAGCCCTCCACGTCCAGATCTCCCAGCTCCTGGGGGCCCAGCATCTGGTTCTTGGCATAGCTGATGGCCGTCTCTATTGCCCTGATGGTGCTCTCCAGGGCAAATTCCCCGCACTGTTCCCGATACAGCTGGGCGATGAGAGCACTTTTCTGCTTGCCGTCATCCAGCAGCCGGAAAGCGTTCCGGTTCATGCTCCGCTCATAATGGCGGATGATCCTGCTGCTCACCCCGTTGATGGTGCGAAACTCCAGCAAAGAGGCGGCGTCCTGCCCGAAAAGGGCAGCAAAGCGCCGGCTCATATCTCCGGCGGCGGCCACGGTGTAGGTCATGGTCAGGATGCTCTCCGGAGCTATGCCCAGCCCCAGATACATATAGCCCAGCCGGGTCACCAGAACGGTGGTCTTGCCGCTGCCGGGCACTGCCAGAAGCATGACGGGGCCCTCTGTCGCCTGCACGGCGGCCTCCTGCTGCTCGTTCAGGGAGATGTTGAACTGTTTTTTGAATTGGGAAAAATCCATAGTCTGCTCCACGAAATAGTCTCCCTGAATTATACCATCATGCCGGACGGGGTACAAGGCACAGAAAAGGAAAGCGCAGGTGCGGCGCCGACAATAGGAAAAAATGCCGGGCTGCATGTGCAGCCCGGCATCCTATAAATGAGAAATGGAGGATCTGAAATCAGACTCAGATGAGCTTCTTGGCCTTCAGGTCGGCGATCTTGGCATCGTCGTAGCCAAGGATGGTCTTGAGGATGTCCTCGGTGTCCTGGCCCATGGAGGGAGCGCCGCGCCAGACCTTGCCCGGGGTCTCGCTCATCTTGGGAGCGATACCGAAGGCCTCGATCTCGCTGTTGGTGGTCTGGTCAACATACTTGACCCAGTCGCCGCGGGAGCGGAAGTGCTCGTTCTCGTAAGCGGACTTGGCGGTGTTGACGGTGGCGCAGGGGACACGGGCGCCTTCCATGATGGACTCTATCTCCAGAGCGTCGTGAGAAGCGCACCAGTCGATAACGGCCTTGTTCAGCTCCTGGCCCTTTTCGGAAGCCACGGCGGCGGGGCCGGAAGAGCAATCCTTGTAGTTGAAGTACTCCAGGTCAAGACCCATGGCGGGGATGCAGCGGTTGTACACGCCGGGGCCGAAGGCGCCCACGGCCACCAGGAAGCCGTCCTTGGACTTGAAGAGGTTGTAGGGCTGGAAGGCGGGGTTGAAGTTGCCGGAACGCTCGGAAACCAGACCGGACATGGTGTAGGAGGTGTAGGTGCCGCACATGTACTGAGCCATGGCCTCGAACTGAGCCACGTCCACCACCTGGCCCTTGCCGGTCTTCTGGGCGTAGGTGTAGCCTGCCAGAGCGGCGAAGAGGGTGGCGAAAGCGGAGACGTAGTCATTGGTGTAGGGCTTGGCGATAGCGGGATCGCGGTCAGCGTCGCCCTGGAGGTACAGCCAGCCGGAGAAGGCCTGGCCGATCATGTCGTAGGAAGCGCGGTTGCAGACGGAGGGGATGCCGCCGAACTCTTTGTGGCCCATGCCGCTGACGTGGACGATGACCAGCTTGGGGTTGACCTTCAGCAGCTCTTCGTCATAGATGCCCAGCTTCTCCAGCCAGACCATGTTCTCCATGAAGATGTCGGCCTCTTTGATAAGTCCGTAGAAAATCTCCTTGACTTCCTCGTGCTTCAGGTTCAGCTCCAGAGCCATGGCCAGCTTGTTGCGGGCGTTCTGGGCCCAGGCGGTGGAAACCTTGGTGCCGTTGACATCGGCAAAGGGAGCCAGCATACGCAGAGTGTCGCCCACGCCGGGACGCTCTATCTGGATGACCTCGGCGCCGAAGTCAGCCAGCATGGTTGCTGCAAAGGGCATTGCCACCAGGGAGCCGGAGCAGACAACACGCATACCGGCAAAGGGACCGAACTCGGGAATGATGAATTTACGATCGCTCATGATAAGATCTCCTTCTTCAAAAGTTTATCTTAATTTTGGGATGACTGATTGAAACTTGGCTCAGGCCTTTCTGCGCTTTATCTCCTCCACCAGAGCGGGGACAACGCTGCGGTAGTCGGCAACTGCACCATAGTGGGAGATGTCGAAAATGGGAGCGCCCTTGGTGTGGTTGATGGAGATGATGCAGCCGGCATTCTGCATGCCTACCTGATACTGTACGGAACCGGAAATGGCGATATTGAAGATGTACTTGGGCTTGATGGCGGCGCCGCTCTGGCCTATCTGCTTCTCATGGGGCAGCCAGCCGTTGTCCACCAGGGGACGGGAGGCGGCCAGCTTGCCGCCCAGCAGCTCTGCCAGCTCCTTGAGCACGGCCACGTCGGCTTCTTCCTTGATGCCGCGGCCGCCGGCAACCACGACCTGAGCGCCTTCGATGGAGTCGCCGGTATCCTGCTTGGGGGCCGTCTCCAGCACCTCATAGTCAGGGTCCGCTTCCACCGTCACCGTCTCGGTGATGATCTCGCCTTTTGCACCCACCCTAGGCTCTATGGGCTCGAACATCATGGGCCGCACGGTGGCCATCTGGGGACGGGCCTCCAGTATGACTATGTGGGCCAGGATGCTTCCGCCGTAAGCGGGGGTGGTCTGATAGAACACTTCGTCCTTGTCAAAGCCCAGGTCTATGGCATCGGCGGTGAGGCCGGTGTTCAGGGAGACCATGAGCCTGGGGGCCAGATCGCGGCCCAGGGAAGTGGCGCCGTAGAGAATGATGGAGGGCTTGTACTTCTCCGCCACCTGGGTCAGGGCCGCCTCATAGGGGCGGGCGCTGTAGTTCTCCAGAGCGTCGTTTTCCACAAGGATGACCTTGTCGGCGCCGTAGGCGAAGAGAGTGTCGGTGAGATGGGAGACGTTTTTGCCCAGCAGTACTGCGCTTATCTCCTCGCCGGTGTGCTCCTTCAGCTCCTGGGACTTTGCCAGCAGCTCCAGAACAGTGCCGTTGAGTTTGCCGTTCTGCTGTTCGGCAAACACCCATATTCCTTTGTAATCACTTTTTGCCATGGATGCCGCCTCCTTATATCAGATGCTCGTCATGCAGCATATCTGCAATCTGAGCTGCGATTTCCTCTCCGGTGCCGGAGAAATACTTGGTGTCCGCGTTCCGCTTGGGGGGCTCCAGGACCTCCTTGGTGGAGGAGGGGGAGCCGGGGATGCCGCTGCGGCTCTTGTCTGCCTCCAGGTCCTCGGCGTTCCAGACGAAACGGGGCTTCTTGAGGGCCTTCATGATGTTGATGGGCTTGGGATAGCGGGGCTGGTTGATCTCCGCAGTGACGGTGACCAGGGCGGGCAGCTTTGCCCGGACCTTCTGCACGCAGTCCTCCAGGACATGGTCGCAGACGACATAGCCGTCCTGCACGTCTATGGAGGAGACCAGGGTTATCTGGGGAATGCCCAGCTGAGCTGCGGTGGCGGGACCGGTCTGAGCGGTGTCGCCGTCCACGGCGTGGCGGCCGAAGAGCAGCAGGTCGTAGCCGCCGATCTTCTTTGCGGCCATGGCCAGGGTGTAGGAAGTGGCCAGGGTATCAGCGCCGCCAAAGGCCCGGTCGGAGAGGAGATAGGCCTCGTCACAGCCCAGAGCCAGAGCCTTTTTCAGAACTTCCTCAGCCTGAGGGGGACCCATGCTGATGGCGCAGACAGTGGCGCCGTATTTTTCCTTGAGCTGGATGGCGGCCTCAACGGCGTTGGCATCCAGGGGGTTCAATTTGCTGGCCACACCTTCACGCATGATGTTGCCGGTCTTGGGGTCCAGCTTTACATCGTCGGTGTCGGGGACCTGTTTTACAAACACCAGAATCTTCATTGGAGTTCTGTCTCCTTAACTTATATAGGTTTACTGAGGAAAAACTTATCTGCCGATAACGGCGCCGCTGATAACCATGCGCAGGATCTCGCTGGTGCCTTCGCCGATCTCCAGGAGCTTGGCGTCACGGTAGAAGCGCTCCACGTCGAACTCGCGGCTGTAGCCGTTGCCGCCGTGGATCTGGATGCAGTCGTCGCAGACCTCGCAGGCCCAGCGGGAAGCCAGGAGCTTAAGCTCGGCAGCCTCGGTGGAGAAGCGGACGCCGGAATCCTTCATGGCGCAGGTGTCCCAGATCATCAGATCGGTGGCGCGGATCTTTGCGGCCATGTCGGCGAACTTGAAGCCAACAGCCTGGTGCTTGTAGATGGGCTTGCCGAAGGTGACGCGCTCCTTGGCGTACTTGATGGCCTTGTCCATGGCGTGCTGCATAAGACCGGAGGCGATGGCGCCGATGGAGATACGGGCGCCGTCCAGAGCCTGCATGGCTATCATGAAGCCGCGGCCCTCAGGACCGACCAGAGCATCGGCGGGAAGCTTGATGTTGTCGAAGCTCAGCTCGCAGGTGCCGGAACCGCGCATGCCCATCTTCTTCTCGAACTTGCCGACGGTCAGGCCCTCGGCCTCCTTGGGGACAATAAAGACGGAAATGCCCTTGTTGCCGGCAGTGGGATCGGTCTTGGCCATGATGAGGTAGTAGTCGGCGATACCGGAGTTGGTGATCCAGGCCTTGCCGCCGTTGAGGATGTAGCTGCCGTCGGGCTGCTTCTCGGCAACGGACTTGATGGCAGCGGCATCGGAGCCGGCGTTGGACTCGGTGAGACCGAAGGCAAAGACCTTGCCCTCAGCGCACAGAGGTACGTATTTCTTCTTCTGCTCCTCGGTGCCGTGGAGGAGGATCATGTCGGCAGCCAGCCAGTGGGCGTCCAGGAACAGGGCGATGGAGGCGCTGCCCTTGGCGATCTCGTTGATGACTATCTCGCTGGTGATGGTGTCACCGCCGCCGCCGCCGTACTCCTCGGGCATATGGATGGCCATCAGGCCGGCGTCAACCAGTTTGGGTATCAGGTCCCAGTCAAAGCCGTTCTCGTCCATGGCTCTGTCCCTGGGCTCGATCTCGTTTGCGGTGAACTCTCTTACCATGTCACGGATCATCAGTTGTTCTTCGGTGAACTTGTACATTGTTTTGACCTCCATGTTAAATTTAAAAATAACTGAAATTCTAATACAGATGAAAAAACTATTGCAAAAATTCAGTTATCTGTTATAATACAGATAAGCGGTGTATTAATGCAAAACAAGTTTTTTCCGTCTGCCGCTGGTTAAACTATAAACAATAATGGGACAGATGTCAACAGTAACCTGCGGCCCCAGGTCAGTTTCAGCGGTATAATCAAAAATTGGTGTCTATTTTTTCACAAAACCGGAAATGTTATAGTACAGATTAGGGGAGAAAATTGGAACATATTCAAAACTGTTTTAAACTGTTATAATTGGGAGGCGGCGGCAATTTCCATCAAGAACGACATGGTGCTGAAATATATAGAGTCCCTGCCGGAGGGCAGCCGCATATCCGTGAGGGAGCTGTCCGGAAAGCTGCTGGTCAGCGAAGGCACGGCCTATAAAGCGGTGAAGGAGGCCGAGCAGCTGGGCCTGGTGATGGTCAAACCCAAGGCGGGCACGGTGCGCATAAGCGTGCAGCAGCCCAGTTATGACAAAAGCGTCAGCGCCGCCGATACCGCCAAAATGCTGGGCCTCAGCGTCAGCGCGGGAAAGGCAAATCTAAACAGGCGGATACGCCGGCTTATAATCAGTGACGGTTCCCGCCAGGATCTGCTGCGCCAGCTGGAAGGGATCGAGCCCTCCGACTGCCTCTGCCTCTGCGGGGACAGGCCGGAGCTCCAGACGGAGATACTGGAGCGGGGGGCCAATCTGCTGCTCACCGGGGGAATAAGGCCCAGCTGGGTGCTGGCAAATCTGGCGGAGCGCCGGGGGCTGCTGGTGTTCACTTCGCCCCAGAGCGCCTATGCGCTGGTGCGGCTTTTTGATTCTGAGCTGGACCAGCCCGGCATGCAGTCCGGCGGGGACAGGGTCTCGGCCTGGATGCAGGCGCCGGATTACATGTACTATAATGATATAGTGGCGGACTGGCACCGGCACTATGCCGAGGGCAGTCTGGCCCAGCAGTATCCGGTGGTGGACGACGATCTGGAGCTGATAGGGGCGCTGGACATGTGGAAGGCTGCAACTGCCAATCC
>CASFJB010000082.1 GCA_949294945.1 uncultured Eubacteriales bacterium | reverse complement strand
TATATCCCGTTCCAGCTGTTCAAATATCTGGTCGGCTATGGATATGCTTCTGTGTTCTCTCATCTCCGGCTTCTCCTTTCTTCAGCTCTGGGGCTTGAATTCCCCGGCCGAGAGTTCAAATATCTTTTCTTCCAGCTCCTCGGTGGAGAGGCTGGCAGTCCTGCCGCCCTCATACTCCTCATCTACCCAGACTTTCAGGGCCTGGACAACCGGTGATCGCTTATCCAGCTTATCCTCTCCCCGGAGGAAGTAGTTCTGGTTCATCCAATAGGCAATGCCCGCAAGGCCGGAATTCTTGTTGATAGCCACCTTTGCCGGGCGCTTCAGCAACTTCTCCGTGTCAAAGATATTATATATCTCCTCGTCCTTCAAAAGTCCGTCGGCATGGATTCCGGCCCGGGTCTCGTTGAACTTACGTCCCACAAAAGGGGTCATGGGCGGTATGTTGTAGCCGATTTCCTTCCTGAAATACTCAGCTATATCGGTTATCACCGTGGTATCCATACCGTCCAGGGAGCCTCTCAGTGAGGCATATTCAAAAACCATGGCCTCCAGAGGCACGTTCCCCGTCCGCTCACCTATGCCCAGCAGAGAGCAGTTGACTCCGCTGGCTCCGTACAGCCAGGCAGTGGAGGCGTTGGCCACCGCCTTGTAAAAATCGTTGTGGCCGTGCCACTCCAGGTACTGGCTCTGCACATCGGAATAGTGCTGCAGGCCGTAGATTATCCCCGGCACGCTCCGGGGCAGGGCCACCTCGGTATAGGGCACCCCGTAGCCCATGGTGTCGCAGGCCCGGATGCGAACTGGTATCCCTGCCTCCCGGGACAGCTCCATCAGCTCGTTGACAAAGGGCACCACGAAGCCGTAGAAGTCCGCCCGGGTTATGTCCTCCAGATGGCAGCGGGGCATTACCCCGGCGTCGAAGGCATCCTTCACCGCGGCCAGATAGTGTTCCATAGCCTGGCGGCGGGTCATTTTCAGCTTCTTGAATATATGGTAGTCACTGCAGGAGACCAGTATGCCCGTCTCCCTGATGCCCAGGTCCTTGACCAGGCGGAAGTCCTCCCGGCTGGCCCTTATCCAGGTTGTTATCTCCGGGAAACGCAGGCCCAGTGCCTGGCAGCGCTCCACCGCCTCCCGGTCCTTTTTGCTGTAAATGAAGAACTCCGTCTGCCTTATCAGGCCGTAGGGCCCGCCCAGTCTGTTCATCAGCTTGTACAGTTCCACTATCTGACCGGGGGTGTAGGGGTTCACCGACTGCTGCCCGTCCCGGAAGGAGGTGTCGGTTATCCAGATATCTTCCGGCATGGACATGGGCACCCGGCGGTGGTTGAAGGCTATCTTGGGCACTTCCTCGTAACTGTACACATCCCGATACAGTATGGGTTCCTCTACGTCCTGGAGGGAATATTTATAGTCGTTTTCCTCCAAAAGATTGGTCTTTGCAGACAGTTCCAGCATTTGCCATCTCTCCTTTCCCGCGGGGGACCTTGGCTGGACTCGCATATTTTAGTATAACTGTATACATATATACCACCATGCACAGCCCTTGTCCAGCTTTATTTTTTTCTTAACACTTCCCCTCCAGGGCAATTTGTACAAGTCCGGGGCTAAACATTATGCATAAAGCAATTAATATTCACATTTAGTCTGTATATACATGGCATTTATGCATATTGCTGTGATTTATTTCATATATTTTGGCTAAATATTCACTTTTCTTATTGACAAAGGGGCGGCCTTACATTATAATCTGCCCATAACAAAAAAAGACATGGAGGCATCCACAATGAATAAAGCTGATATAAAGAAAGTCGTTCTCGCCTACTCCGGCGGACTTGACACTTCCATCATAATCCCCTGGCTGAAGGAGAATTACAACAACTGCGAAGTCATCGCCGTCTCCGGCAACGTGGGCCAGGCCGACGAGCTGGAGGGCCTGGAGGAAAAGGCTCTCAAGACCGGGGCCTCCAAGCTCTACGTGCTGGACCTCACCGAGGAGTATGTAAACGACTTCATCATCCCCACCATGAAGGCCGGGGCAGTATATGAGGAATATCTCCTGGGCACCAGCCACGCCCGGCCCTGCATCGCCAAGGGTCTTGTGGAGATAGCCAAGAAGGAAGGGGCCGACGCCATAGTCCACGGCTGCACCGGCAAGGGCAACGACCAGGTCCGCTTCGAGCTGGCCATCAAGCACTTCGCTCCCAACATGCCCATCATCGCCCCCTGGCGTGAGTGGAACATCAAATCCCGTGAGGAAGAGATAGAGTACGCCGAGGCCCACAAGGTGCCTCTGAAGATAAACCGGGAGACCAACTACTCCAAGGACAAGAACCTGTGGCATCTGTCCCACGAGGGCCTGGACCTGGAGGACACCGGCAACGAGCCCATGTACGAGAAGCCCGGCTTTTTGGAGATGGGCGTTTCCCCCATCGCCGCCCCCGACAAGCCCACCTACATCACCCTGGACTTTGAGCAGGGCGTGCCCGTGGCTCTGGGCGGGGAGAAGATGAGCGCCAAGGAGATCATCCTCAAGCTAAACCAAATAGGCGGGGCAAACGGCATCGGCATCATCGACATCGTGGAGAACCGACTGGTGGGCATGAAGTGCCGGGGCGTATATGAGACTCCCGGCGGCACCATTCTCTACAAGGCCCACAGCGTGCTGGAGAGCGTCTGCCTGGATAAGCTCACCCTCCACGAAAAGCAGAAGCTGTCCATCACCTTTGCAGAGCTGGTGTACAACGGCCAGTGGTTCACTCCTCTCCGGGAGGCCCTCAGCGCCTTTGTGGACAAGACCCAGGAGAAGGTCACGGGCAAGGTGAAGCTGAAGCTCTACAAGGGCAACATGATAAACGCCGGGGTCTGGAGCCCCAACTCCCTCTACAGCGAGGAGATAGCCACCTTCGGCGAGAGCGACTACAACCAGAAGGACGCAGAGGGCTTCATAAACCTCTACGGTCTGCCCATCAAGGTCCAGGCCCTGGTGGACGGCAAGAAATAAAAACTTATTTATCCGGCGTGGGACCCACGCCGGATAAAGCGATACTATAAGGAGAACAGCAGTTATGGCAAAAATGTGGGCCGGGCTCACCTCCGGCATCACCGACAGGGTGGCGGACGATTTCAATTCCTCCATATCCTTTGACAGCCGCATGTACAGGCAGGACATCACCGGCAGCATAGCCCATGCGGCCATGCTCTCCGCCCAGGGCATCATAAGTGTCCAGGACAAGGAGCAGCTGACGGAGGGCCTGCTGTCCATACTGGAGGACATAGACGGCGGCGCATTGCAGATAGATCCTCTCAGCGAGGATATCCACATGTTTGTGGAGCAGGAGCTCACCAAGCGCATCGGGGACACCGGCAAGAAGCTCCACACCGCCCGCAGCCGCAACGACCAGGTGGCCCTGGACCTGAGGATGTACCTGAGGGACGAGATGGCGGAGGTAAAAAAGCTGCTGAAGGCTCTGGTCAAGGCCCTTTACGGCCAGGCCAAGGCCCACAAGAGCAGCATCATGCCCGGCTACACCCACCTGCAGCGGGCCCAGCCGGTCACCTTCGGCCACCATCTGCTGGCCTACTGCATGATGCTCATCAGGGACGCCGGCCGCTTCGAAGACGCTTTGAAGCGCATGGACGTCTCCCCCATAGGCTGCTGCGCCCTGGCGGGCACCACCTATGATACGGACCGGGAGATGGAGGCCAAGGCCCTGGGCTTTTCCTCCGTGGCCCTCAACAGCATGGACGGCGTCTCCGACCGGGACTACTGCCTGGAGCTGATGAGCGCCATGTCCATCCTGATGATGCATCTGTCCCGGCTCTCTGAGGAGCTGATACTCTGGTGCAGCTGGGAGTTCAAGTTCGTCACCCTCTCCGACGGCTACACCACCGGCTCCTCCATCATGCCCCAGAAGAAGAACCCGGACATGGCGGAGCTCATCCGGGGCAAGACCGGCCGGGTGTACGGGGACCTGATGGGCCTGCTCACCACCTTGAAGGGCCTGCCCCTGGCCTATAACAAGGACATGCAGGAGGACAAGGAATGCATTTTCGACGCCCTGGATACGGTGAAAGCCTGCCTCCAGGTGGCGGCCCCCATGATAGAGACCATGAGCGTCCATGAGGACAACATGTTCTCCGCAGCCCAGAAGGGCTTTATAAACGCCACGGACCTGGCGGATTATCTGGTGAAAAAGGGGCTGCCCTTCCGCAGCGCCTACAAGATATCCGGGGAGATAGTGGCAAAATGTATGGCTGACGACCAGGTGCTGGAGACTCTGCCTCTGGAGGTCTACAAGACCTTCAGCCCCGTTTTTGACGGGGATCTCTACAAGGAGATAGACCTCCGCACCTGTGTTGAAAAGCGCATCTCCCAGGGCGGCACCTCACTCCGCTCTGTGGAGATGCAGCTTGTGTACGTGGAGGAGTTTTTGAAAGATGACTAAGGTATTCATCGACGGCAGCGCCGGAACTACCGGGCTGCGCATCCATGAGCGGCTCTCCGGGAGAGGAGATATAGAGCTTATCTCCCTGCCTGAAGAGCTGAGGAAGGATCTGAAGGCCAGGGAAGAGGCCATCAATGCAGCGGATATCGCCTTCTTCTGCCTGCCCGACGCGGCGGCAATAGAGGCCGCCAACCTCTGCCACGGCTCCACCGCCCTCATCGACACCTCCACCGCCCACCGCACTAATCCCGATTGGGACTACGGCTTTCCGGAGCTGAAGGGCCGGCGGGAGAAGATAGCCGTCTCCAAGAGAGTGGCCAACCCCGGCTGCCACGCCAGCGGCTTCATCGCCCTGGCGGAGCCTCTGGTGAGAGCGGGCATCATTCCGGCGGAGCTGAAGCTTGGCTGCTTTTCCCTCACCGGCTACTCCGGCGGCGGGAAAAAGATGATAGCCGAGTATGAGGACCCGCTGAGAAGTCCCCTCCTCTCCGCTCCGAGACAGTATGCTTTGACTCAGCAGCACAAGCACCTGAAGGAGATGCGCCTCATCTCCGGCCTGGAGGAGGCCCCGGTGTTCTGCCCCATAGTGGCCGATTACTACAGCGGCATGGAGCTCACGGTGCCCCTCTTCAAAAAGGATATCAAGGGGAGCATGGAGGACATAAAGGAAGTCTACCGGGAATATTATTCCTCCGGCCTTGTCCACTTTGAAGAGGACGACCCGGAGGGTGGGCTCCTCTCGGGAGCGGCCCTCTCCGGCAAGGACGACATGGAGATAAGAGTTGCAGGCTGCGACGAGCGCATCCTCCTCATATCCCGTTTCGACAATTTGGGCAAGGGCGCATCCGGCGCCGCAATACAGAACATGAACATTATCCTGGGCCTGGACGAAAAGACCGGCCTTACGGTATAGAGCAATAGGGGAGAAAAGAATGAAAACTGTCACCGGCGGCGTCTGCGCCGCAAAAGGCTTCAAGGCCGCAGGCATACACTGCGGCATACGCAAGAACCACAGCAAGAAGGACCTGGCCCTGATATTCAGTGAGGTCCCCGCCTCCGCCGCAGCGGTGTACACCACAAATCTGGTGAAGGGGGCCCCCCTCACCGTCACCAAGGCCAACATCGCCGACGGCAAGGCCCAGGCCATGATCTGCAACAGCGGCAACGCCAACACCTGCAATGCCGACGGCATAGAGAAGGCCCAGGCCATGTGCGCCATGACTGCCCAGGCTCTGGGCATCAAGGCGGAGGACGTGATAGTTGCCTCCACCGGCGTCATCGGCCAGACTCTGGACATCACGCCCATCGAGACGGGCCTGGCTCAGCTGGTATCGGAGCTCTCTGACGAAGGCAGCTCAAATGCCGCCCAGGCCATCATGACCACCGACACTCAGCCCAAGGAGCTGGCGGTGGAATTCCAGCTGGACGGAAAGACCTGCCACATCGGCGGCATAGCCAAGGGCAGCGGCATGATACACCCCAACATGGCCACCATGCTGGTCTTTATCACCACCGACGCCGCCATCAGCCCGGAGATGCTCTCCCTGGCTCTGAAGGGGGACATCCAGAATACCTTCAACATGGTCAGCGTGGACGGGGACACCTCCACCAACGACATGGTCTCCATCCTGGCCAACGGTCTGGCAGGCAATGAGGAGATCACCGCCCCCGGCCAGGACTTCAGCGTCTTTATGAAAGCCCTGAACACCCTCACCGTCTACCTCTGCCGCTGCATAGCAGGGGACGGCGAAGGGGCCACCAAGCTGCTGGAGTGCTCCGTCAGCGGCGCCGCCGACGAGGCCGCCGCCAAGACCATTGCCAAGAGCATCATCTGCTCCAGCCTGGTAAAGGCCGCCATGTTCGGCGCCGACGCCAACTGGGGCCGAGTCCTCTGCGCCATAGGCTACAGCGGCGTGGATGTGGACGTGAACAAGGTGGACGTGAGCTTCACTTCCCCGGCGGGCAGCGTGGAAGTCTGCAAGGACGGAGCGGGCATCCCCTTCTCCGAGGAGCTGGCAAAGCAGGTGCTGCTGGAAAAGGAGATAGGCATAAACGTGTCTTTGGGCGACGGGGAGGGCCAGGCGGTGGCCTGGGGCTGCGACCTCACCTATGAATACGTGAAGATAAACGGAGATTACAGGACTTAAGATATGAACGAGCTGATATTCACCAACTCCCAGAGAGCCCAGGTGCTGACCCAGGCCCTGCCCTATATAAGACAGTACAGCGGCAAGATAGTTGTGGTAAAATACGGCGGCAACGCCATGATAAACGAAGAGCTGAAGCAGCAGGTAACGGAGGACATAGTCCTGCTGTGGCTGGTAGGCGTAAAGGTGGTCCTGGTCCACGGCGGCGGCCCGGAGATAAACCGGCTGATGGAGCGGCTGGGCAAGGAGCCCGTCTTCGTACGGGGGCTGAGAGTCACCGACCAGGAGACCATGGACATAGTTCAGATGGTCCTCTCCGGCAAGATAAACAAGACCCTGGTAAATCTTCTGGAGATGCAGGGGGGCCGGGCCATGGGCATCTCCGGCATAGACGGCGGGCTTATAAGAGCCGAGGCCAAAGACCCGGAGCTGGGCTTTGTGGGCCGCATCACCAAAGTGGACATCCGCCCGGTGATGGACATGCTGGAAAAGGGTTACATCCCCGTGATATCCACCCTGGGCTGCGACGAGCAGGGCAAGGCCTACAACATAAACGGCGACACCGCCGCCGCCTTCATAGCCGGGGCCCTGGGGGCCGAAAGGCTCATTATGATGACGGACATTGCCGGGATACTGAGAGACCAGCACGACCCTTCCACTCTCATCCCCAAGCTCACTGTGGATGAGGCCAAGGAGCTCTACTCCAGCGGCGTCATCTCCGGCGGTATGATACCCAAAGTGGACTGCTGCATAGAAGCCCTGAACAGGGGCGTTGAAAGCGTGATAATAATGGACGGCCGGGTGCCCCACTCCATACTTATGGAGATACTCACCGACGAGGGCGCCGGCACTATGGTAATAGGAGAGGATAAAAATGACTGACATCAAAGCCATCGACAAACAGTATGTTGCAAACACCTACGCCCGCTTCCCCGTGGAACTGGTCAGCGGCAAGGGCTCCCTGGTCTACGACGAGACCGGCAAGGAGTACATTGACATGGGCAGCGGCATCGGCGTCACCGCCTTCGGCACCGCCGACGAGGAGTGGCAGCAGGCCGTCGTCGAACAGCTGGGCAAGCTCCAGCACATGTCCAACCTCTACTACACCCAGCCCTGCGCCATTCTGGCAAAGATGCTCTGCGAAAAGGCCGGAATGAAAAAGGTCTTCTTCACCAACTCCGGAGCCGAGGCCAACGAGTGCGTCATCAAGGCGGCAAGGAAATACGCCTTTGACAAGAAGGGGCCTGAATGCTACACCATAGTCACCCTGGAAAACAGCTTCCACGGCCGCACCATCACCACCCTGGCCGCCACCGGCCAGGAGCACTACCACGAGCTGTTCCAGCCCCTGACCCCCGGCTTCGTCTACGCCAAGGCCAACGACTTCGAGGACGTGAAGGCCAAGGCTCTGGAAAACAATGCCGCCGCCATTATGATGGAGTGTATCCAGGGCGAGGGCGGAGTCATCCCCCTGGAGGCGGATTTTGTGAAGGCCGTGGCGGACTTTGCAAAGAAAGAGGACATTCTGCTCATCTTCGACGAGGTGCAGACCGGCAACGGCCGCACCGGCGAACTCTATGCCTATATGAACTACGGCGTGGAACCTGACCTGGTGTCCACCGCCAAGGGCATTGCCGGCGGCCTGCCTCTGGGCGCCGCCCTCATGGGAGAGAAAACCGAATTCAGCCTGGGCTACGGTGACCACGGCTCCACCTTCGGCGGCAATCCCGTCTCCTGCGCCGGAGCCATCAGCATCATAGGGCGTATCGACAAACAGCTGCTGGACGAGGTGAAGGCCAAGGGCCAGCTTATAAAGGACACGCTCACCGGGGCCCCCGGTGTGGAGGCCGTCACCGGTATGGGCCTAATGGTGGGCATCAAGACCGTAAAGCCCGCCGGGGATGTGGTGAAAGAGTGCATGGACAATGGAGTGCTCTGTCTCACCGCCAAGGACAAGGTGCGGCTGCTGCCCGCTCTGAATATACCAAGGCCCTTGAAGTCATCAAGGCCGCCTGTGCATGAGGTGAAGGAAATGTCTCTTAAAGGAAAAAGCTTTCTCACTCTTCTGGATTTCAGTCCCGATGAAATAGAGGAACTTCTTGCCCTGGCCGCCAAGCTGAAGGCGGAAAAGAAGGCGGGCATACCCCATCGGCTCTTTGAGGGAAAGAACATCGCCCTCATCTTTGAAAAGACCAGTACCCGCACCCGCTGCAGCTTTGAGGTGGCGGCGGCAGACCTGGGCATGCACCCGGTGTACCTGGACCCCAAGGCCTCCCAGATAGGCAAGAAGGAGAGCATCGAGGACACCGCCAAGGTGCTGGGCCGCATGTTCGACGGCATAGAGTACCGGGGCTTCGGCCAGGAGCGGGTGGAGCTGCTGGCAAAGCACTCCGGCGTCCCCGTGTGGAACGGCCTGACCAATGAGTACCACCCCACCCAGATACTGGCGGACCTGCTCACCATCAGGGAGCACTTCGGCTCCGTCAAGGGAAAAAAGCTGGTATACATGGGGGACGCCCGCTACAACATGGGCAACTCCCTTATGATAGGCTGCGCCAAGATGGGCATGGAGTTTGTGGCCTGCGCCCCGGAGAAGTATTTCCCCGACGCCGCCCTGGTGGAAAAATGCCGGGCCATAGCCGCCCAGACCGGGGCCAAGCTCAGCTTTGAGACCGATCCCATGAAGGCCACCAAAGACGCCCACGTCATCTACACCGACGTGTGGGTATCCATGGGCGAGGCGGAATCTGTCTGGGCCGAGCGCATCCACGATCTGCTGCCCTATCAGGTGAATCAAAAGCTCATGGACAACGCCGGGTCCCAGTGCCGCTTCATGCACTGTCTACCCGCCTTCCACGACCTGGAGACGGAGACGGGTCTGGATGTCTACAAGAAATTTGGCATAGACGCCATGGAGGTCACCGATGAGGTCTTCCGCAGTGAGGCCTCCATCGTCTTCGACGAGGCGGAGAACCGTATGCACACAATCAAGGCCGTGATGGCGGCGACTTTATAAGCGCCCGGCGGCAAGTTCAGGGGGAAGGCAGTCACA
>CASFJB010000081.1 GCA_949294945.1 uncultured Eubacteriales bacterium | reverse complement strand
TTGTGGAGGCGGCCAAGAGCATGGGCGTGAGCCGGCTGAAGATAATGTGCCGGCACATCTTCCCCAACTGCCTGCCCTCCATGATAGTGCTCTTCACCCTGAACATCCCCTCGGCCATATTGTCCGAGAGCTCTCTAAGCTTTCTGGGCATAGGCATCAAATACCCCCAGGCCTCCTGGGGACTGATGGTGAACCTGGGGCGGCAGTTTTTGTACACAAAGCCCTGGCTGTCCCTGGCCCCCAGCGTGGCCATCATGCTGGTGGTGCTGGCCTTCAACTTCCTGGGTGACGGTCTCAGGGACGTGCTGGACCCCCATCTAAAAGATCAGTAAAGGAGGAGAGACAGGCATGGATGAAGCTATAACTTTGAGCGTGCGGGATCTCTCCACCAGCTTCTTCTCCGAGAAGGGGGAGGTCAAAGCTGTGGACCATGTGTCCTTTGACGTGCCCCACGGCTCCATTGTGGGATTGGTGGGGGAGAGCGGCTGCGGCAAGAGCATGACCGCCCGCTCCGTTATGAAGCTGCTGAAATACCCGGGAAAGATAGTGGGCGGGGAGATACTCCTGGAGGGACGGGACCTGGTGCCCCTCAGCGAGGGGGATATGTCCCTTATCCGGGGGGAAGAGATAGCCATGATCTTCCAGGAGCCCATGACCAGCCTGAACCCGGTGGTGCCCGTGGGCAAGCAGGTACAGGAGGCCATACTCCAGCATCGGAAGATAAGCCGGGAAGAGGCAAAGAAAAAAGTGCTGCACATGCTGGAGATAGTGGGCATCTCCGAGCCGGAGAAGCGCTACCGCTGCTATCCCCACGAGCTGTCCGGGGGACTGAGGCAGAGGGTCATGATAGCCATGGCCATGATCTGCCGGCCGAAGCTCCTGATAGCCGACGAGCCCACCACCGCCCTGGACGTCACCGTGGAGGCCCAGATACTGGAGCTGCTGCGGGAGCTGCGGGACACCATCGGTACCAGCATTATCCTTATCTCCCACAATCTGGGCGTCATAGCCCAGCTCTGTGACTACGTATACGTGATGTACGCCGGTCAGGTGGTGGAGCAGGCTCCGGTGCTGGAGCTCTTCGACAATCCCAGCCACCCCTATACCCGGGGGCTCATGGACTCGGTGCGCTCCCTGCGCCGGGGGGACGAGAAGCTCTCCACCATCCCCGGAGCGGTGCCAAACCTGCTGCGCCTCCCCCAGGGCTGCCGCTTTGCCCCCCGCTGCCCCATGGCCGGTGAGGACTGCCGCCGCTGCCCGCCGGAGCTGAGCCGGGTGGGCGAGGGGCACCTGGCCCGCTGCCCCTACGCCCGGCGCTGAAGGAGGAAAGACATGGAAAAGAAAATTCTTCTCTCCGCCCGGGGACTGTCCAAGGACTTCCCCGTCTCCGGCAAGCGCCGCCTCCAGGCCCTGTCCCAGGTGAATCTGGACATCTATGAAGGGGAGACCCTGGCCCTGGTGGGAGAGAGCGGCTGCGGCAAGTCCACCCTGGGCCGTACCCTTATACGGCTCATTCCCGCTACCTCCGGCAGTATAAGCTTCGAGGGGCAGGATATAAGCTCCATGAGCGAAAAGGAGTTTCGCCCTTTGAGGGGCAAGATGCAGATAATCTTCCAGGACCCCTACGCCTCCCTTAACCCCCGCATGACCGTGCGGGATATCATTGCCGAGCCCCTGGAGACCCACCGGGTCTGCGCCACCGCCCAGGAGACCACCCAGCGGGTCACGGAGCTGATGAAGGCCGCAGGCTTGCCGGCGGAGTACCTGTACCGCTATCCCCATCAGTTCTCCGGGGGCCAGCGCCAGCGCATAGGCATAGCCCGGGCCCTGGCATTGAAGCCCAAGCTCATCATCTGCGACGAGCCGGTGTCCGCCCTGGACGTGTCGGTGCAAAATCAGATCCTGAATTTGCTGAAGGATCTCCAGGCCGAATTCGGCCTCACCTACCTGTTCATAAGCCACGATCTGTCCGTGGTGCGCTTTCTCTCCGACAGGACCTGCGTGATGTTTCTGGGCAAGCTCTGCGAAGTGGGGAATACGTCGGAGCTGTACAAAAAGCCCCTGCACCCCTATACCCGCTTCCTCCTGGGGGCCATCCCCGGGATAGACCCCAGGGCCAGAGCTGAGAAACGCCCCTTGCTGAAAGGGGAGCTGCCCAGCCCCATCGACCCGCCCTCCGGCTGCCGCTTCCACACCCGCTGCCCCTATGCCACGGAGCGCTGCCGCACCGAGGAGCCGAAGCTGCGAAATGTGGAGGGCCGCCAGGTGGCCTGCCACCGCTGTGAAGAGATATAGGGAAAAACCAAGCGTATATAAAAATGCCTCTGTTTTCCGAAGGGAGAACAGGGGCATTTACATTTTTCTGTTTTGTTTTCACATCTGGCTCAGGCCCGCTCCTTCTCTGCCGGGCTGCGGCGGTTTATCAGCAGGATGGACAGCAGCACCAGGGCTATGCCCAGAATGTTCCAGAAGCCCAGCTTTTCCGAGTACAGCAGCAGGCCCAGCAGGGTGGCCACCACCGGCTCAATGGAGGCCAGGATGGAGGCGCTGCCGTTTTCCAGGCCCTGGAGGCCCTTGGTATAGAGCAGGTAGGGTATGAGCGTCACCATGAGGATGAGGCCGGAGAGGAGGAAAAATTCTCCGCCGCTGCCCCACAAAACGGAGAGGGCTCTGCCGCTGTCCGAGAGCAGGGAGCTGGGGATGAGGGCAAAGAGGAAGGTGTAGAAGGAGATGGTCACCGAGCCGTAGCCCCGCTCCAGAGCGTAGCGGCCGAAAATGCTGTAGAGGGCGTAGCCTATGCCGGAGCCCAGGCCGAAGAGTATGCCTGCGCCGGAGAGCTTCCCCGCCCCGCCCACTATGCCGGAGACAAAGGCGCAGCCCAGGAAAGCGGCCAGGGCGGCCAGCAGCTTCCGGCGGCTCAGCTTCTCCCCGAAGAGAGGGGCGGACATGAGCACCACAAACACCGGAGCGGTGTACAGCAGCACCGCCGCAACAGACAGGGAGGTGAGCATGATGGTCTTGAAGTAGCAGAAGTTAAAGAAGCTCATGCTGACTATGCCGGTGCCGGCAAAGCACCACAGGTCTTTGAGGTGGACTTTAAGGGCGGGGCGGTCGAAAAGCAGCAGGAGAAGGAGCATCACTGCGGCGGTGACCAGGGCCCGGAGAAAGCAGGTCTCCATGGAGCCCAGACCCAGGCTGTCGGTGCTGCGCACCAGCAGGCCCATGAAGCCCCAAAGGCAGCCCGCCCCCAGCACCAGCAGGGCGGACAGGGCGGAACTCTTGATTTTACCGGAATTGTTTAGGGACATTTTTACTGCCTCCGGAAAGATTTTTCCCGATTATACCACCAGGTCCCGGGATAATCAAGCCAGGGCGGCAGGCAGGAAGGAGAAGGATTGAGGTACTTCAAGACACGCAATCTTGGGAGGGGGGTGCGCTCTTCAGCGGATTATTAGGCAAAGTATTGGCAAAAGCATAGCACTTTTCCAGGTGACTTACGATCAGCTCTTCTGCAAGGTCTTTATTTCTGTCATATACGGCATCAATAATGCTTTGATGGTCGATACATCTCTCGTCCATATCTTCGGGATATAGTCCCCGCTCATAGAGCATGTCCAGGTGCAGCATGATCAAGTTGCCAACAATATCCAAAGCCTTGTTGTGGGTGCTGCTTATAAGCTGCAGGTGGAACTCCTTGTCAAGGGACAGCTCCTCCTTGGCTGGCAGGGGCGTACTGCCCTGCTTTTCCACTATGGACTGGAGCAGCAGAAGATCCTTGGTGCTGCGGTTTTCACATACAGTGCCGATAACTGCCTTTTCAAGAATAATTCGCGCCTGTATCAGCTCATAATCAGATATGTCTTTTGTTTCGTAAAACCAGCGAATAGGCTCAACAACATTTTCCCTTTGGGGGTTAGACATAAAAGTGCCCGCCCTGCCTTTTGGAATCAGCACTCCCTGGTTCACCAAAATATTTATACCCTCTCTCAACGACCGGTCCGGCAGGTCCAGGATTTGGGCTAAGGCGCTTTGCGTCGGAATACGATCTCCGGGTTTATATCCGTTTTCCAAAAGATAGCTGCGAATCATTTCAACAGCGTCGCATTTAACTGCAGGCAAGACCATTTTCCCCCTTTATAATTCATTGACTTTGTCATTAATATATCATATATTACGCAAAAAGCAATATAAAAGATTAACGCTGATAAATTTCGTCATATATAACGGAATATAAAACTTTTATTGACATATTATCGTGCATATGGTATTATACAAAACAGAAAAAGCCAAACGTACGACATCAAAAAGTACGAATCAAAAGCGGACTTTGCCTGCGCAGCAGGAAAAAATAAAAAACAAAAAAGGAAAGGATGTAAAATGAAAAAAAGAAGTTTGAAAATGCTCCTCTCTGTTACGATGGCAGTTCTGCTCCTCTGCTCAATGGGACTTACTGCCTTTGCCGCAGAAGCTGAACCGGAGTACTCCATTAGCATGGCAAGCATCTCAATTGAGAAAACCAACATAGGCGACAGCTCCGTGACCAACTTTAACTATGCCGGTATGTTGGCTTTCAAAAACTATGTGGAATCGGCATCCTCGGGCAGGATAGAGGTCAACCTTTATCCCAACGCGACCCTTGGCAATCAACAGGAAATAATACAGCAGTGCATGCAGGGTGTAATTGAAGTCGGCACGGCCAGTGACTCCGACCTGTCCAACTATTATCCAAACCTCCAGTTGTTCACCATGCCTTATATTTTCTCCGACCGCTATGAGTTCTACAATTTTCTTGACGGAGAATATGTTCAGGCCATGAACGAGGAGATAGCAGATACCTGCGGGGTCAGAATAATCTCTGCCTTTGACAACGGCGGCTTCCGCAACTTCTCCAACAATGTCCGGCAGATAAAGACCGCCGAGGATGTGGCGGGGCTGAACATCAGGTGCATGCAGAGCACGGCATATATAAAGACAATGGAAGCTCTGGGTGCTGTTGCACAGGGAATAAGCTTCAGCGAACTGTATTCCGCCCTTCAGACCGGCGTGGTAGACGGCCAGGAGAACGCCCCCCTTGTGATGCTGGACAACTCCATCTATGAGCAGCAGAAGTACTACAGCCTGGACGGGCACATCGTCAGCCCCTGCTATTTTATCGTCAGTGAGTCCTGGTATCAGTCTCTGCCCGAGGACCTGCAGGAGATCGTAATAAAAGGCGGAAAACTTGCAGAGACCGCGGCCCGGGGCACTATTGCCAGCAGCGAGGGAATGGCGCTGACTTTCCTTGCTGAGCAGGGCGTGGAGATATATTCTCCCACTGAGGAAGAGAAGGCTACGTTTAAGGTCGCCCAGGAGCCGGTTGCACAGTGGCTCAGGGAGGAGATAGGAACAGAAACTGTGGATGGATTCCTGGCCGCCATTGAAGCCAGCAGGACCGGAGAAGAGGCAGCCTATGTAGGCACGTCCACCGAAGCGGCAGCCGGCGGCGCATCTGCGGCCACGGGATATATCGTTGCAATAGTCATTCTGGCTCTGGCCGTTGTCGTGCTTGCAGTAAAGGCATTTAGGAAAAAGCCTGAAGAAGAAAAATCATAATTGTTTTAAAAGGTGGAGCTATGAGACTCAGAAAAGAATTAAACGAAATATCTGAGATTGTAGACAAGATCGTAGGCTGGATTTGTGTTGTGCTGACTTTTCTGATGTTCATCTCCATTTCCTACCAGGTAATAGGACGATACATCACAAAGAGCAGCATTGCCTGGACCGAGGAGACTTCCAGATATTGCATGATCTGGCTGGCCTTCCTCGGGTCCAGCACACTGGTGAGAAGCTGGGAAAATTCTTCCGTTACCTTCCTTGTGCAGAAGCTGCCGGAAAAGGCGCAGAAATATACGACGATATTTCATATAGTCATAATGCTGGCCTTTATGCTTACGATTTTTGTGATATCCTGCCAGGAAGTTCCCAAATACAGTCTGAGAGAGATATCCCCCGCATTGCGGATAACAATGTTTATACCGAAATCCAGCATTTTGTTTGGCAGCGGGATCGTCTCTTTCCAGTTGCTGTGGAAGCTTTTGGACAGCCTCTTGGCGCTTAAGGAGGAAAACAATGGGTGAGTTTGCGATAGCTATGGTGATCCTTATAGGCACCATACTTATAGGGATACCCATATCCTATTCCATGGGAATAACCGGACTTGTATATATTCTTATAACAAACCCGTCCTACGTGGTAGTGGTGCCGAACCGCCTGTATGAGGGAATAAATCAGTTTCAGCTTTTGGCCATACCCTTTTTCCTCCTGGCCTCGGACATTATGGTGAATGCGGACATATCCGGAAAGCTGTTCAGGCTGGTCAAGCTGTTTGTAGGCAGGTTCCGCGGGGGACTGGCCTTTGTGAACGTGATTGTCAGTATGATTTTCGGAAGCATCTCGGGGACTGCTTTAGGCGATATAGCCTCTCTGGGGCCAATAGAGATGAACGAGATGGACAAAGAAGGCTATGACAAGAACTTCTCCTGTGCGCTGACCTGTGCCTCTTCCCTTGAAAGCCCCCTGATACCGCCCAGCAATATTGCCGTGCTGTATGCCAGTGTAATGGGCCTTTCCGTTGGCGCGCTTTTCCTGTCAGGCATCATACCCGGACTGATGCTTGGCGGCAGTCAGATACTCTATATCCTGGCTATCCGCAATCGCAGGAACTTTCCAAAGTCCCTGGAAAAGAGGACCGGAAGGCAGATAGTGCAAATAATCATAGACGGACTGATCACCATGGGTATGCCCTTCATAATCATTGGGGGCGTGCTGGGAGGGTTCTTTACCGCCACTGAGTCGGCCAATGTGGCATGCCTTTATGCGCTGATATTGGGCCTGCTGGTATATCGCAACTACCACCCCATGGACTTTGTAAAAGCCCTGGAGGGCATAGCAAAGCAGATGGCAAATATTTTCCTTATAATATCCTTCTCCTCGGTTTTTGCCTGGGTGATGGGCATGGAAAAAGTTCCGGATGCCATTGCGGCCTTCATGCTGTCTCTGTCTCAGAACAAATATGTGCTCTTGCTTATAGTCAATATATTCCTGCTCATTGTCGGCATGTGGATGGATACCGGAGCTGCAATTATCCTGTTTGCTCCGATCATTGCCCCGATTATGTATAAGGTGGGAATACATCCTGTGCACTTTGCAATGATAATGCTGGTGAACCTGACTCTGGGCCTGGTTACCCCTCCTGTAGGAGTAGTTTTATATGCCGGAGTGGCGGTGGGCAAGAGAAAGTTCGAAGATGTGGTAAAAGCATTGGTCCCGTTTTTGCTGGCTGCATTCGTTGTGCTGGCCATAATATGCTTTGTACCTCAGACCGCTACGTGGCTTCCTCAGATCTGCGGCTTTCTCGATTGAGCAGCTGTCAAACCATTAATTAAACAGACGCTGAAGGCAGCGCTTGCAAAATAAAAACGATAAAAATCATGGAGGAAAAGAAAATGTCTCTGAAACCCCAGGAAATGAAAGAAAGGATCAAAGGAATTTTCCATCTGTCGCTTACCCCCTTTGATAAAAACGGCGATCTGAACGTGCCGGCCCTCAGGCAAAGTGTCCGTATGGTGACCGAGAACAAGGCTCTGGAAGGGGAGGACATCGTATTTATAGCTCTGGGCACAACGGGCGAGTTCTATGCCATGTCCGAAGCGGAAAACAAGACTGTAGTAGACGTGGTCTGCGAGGAAGTAAACGGAAAATTCCCGGTGATGATAGGTTCCGGACGTGCAGGCACAAAGAACACCGTGGAATTTTCCAAGTATGCACAGGCGGCCGGAGCTGATGCGCTTCTGGTGGTCCCCCCCTATTACACCATGCCCACCACCGACGGTGTCGTCCGCCATTTTGAGACTCTTGCGGAGGCTGTTGACATCGGCATAACCATATACAACAACCCTGCAGCCAGCAAACTCTGGCTTCCTCTCCCTGTTATACAGAGACTCTCCAAGGTGGACAACATCATAGGTCTGAAGGAAAATACCAATAATCCCAATGCCTTCCTCAGCATGATGCAGAACATAGACCCCCAGGACATGTCCATATTTGCCGGCCTTGGGCATTTTATGTATCAGTATATGTGCTTCCATGGCTGCAAGGGCTATGTAACGGAGATGATAAACTATGCGCCCCATCTGGCGCTGGACCTGTATCATGCGGGGCAGGCGGGAGACATTGCAAAAGTCCGGGAGGCTGCGGACAAGATGAACCTTTTCTGGAACTGGGTATTCCGTCTGGCGGCAAAGCACTCCGCCATACCTTCGGCCGTGCACCCGGGCAAGGATCTGCCTACAGACATGCCTTATTATCAGGCAGCAAACAAGGCGGCTGCCGTCCTCTGCGGAATGCCGGCAGGCTATGCCCGCGAACCCATGGAGAATATCCCAGAAGAGGAGCTTCCCGAGCTGCGTGAGATCCTCAAACAGATGGGATGCAATGTGGTTTGCTGAGAAGGCCGGACTTTTAAAGCAAAGAGACCATCTCGCCTGAACATAATCGGCTGTGCAGGTAACCGGCGCAGCTGGAAATTAATGGCCGCAAATCAGGGATGGATGGATAAACTTCCCTGGTTTGCGGTTTTCTATGTCATAAAAAGCAAGGAGGATGTATAAATGCTGGCATCTGCCATGGAAGCGACCGGCTCGAGATATATAGGAGAGAGCGGTGCGCTTAAATATATTGGCAGCGAACTGAAGCTGCTGGACAGGAAAAAGGTCTACATTCTTGGGGGAAAAAGGGCTCTGGAAGCGGCTCTGCCCAAAATGGAAGAGGCCTTAAAAGAAGAAAAGCTGGACTATAAAGTGGGAGAGTTTTCCGGCTACTGCACCTATGACAATGCCGGCAGACATGCCAGGGAACTGGCTGCAGCCGGCTGCGACAGTATTGTTGGTGTGGGCGGCGGCAAGTGCATGGATACAGCCAAAATCATTTCCAAGCTGTGCAATGTGCCGCTGGGAATGGTGCCCACTCAGTTGGGGACCTGCGTCTCTTGCACAAATATGGCCATTGTA
>CASFJB010000080.1 GCA_949294945.1 uncultured Eubacteriales bacterium | reverse complement strand
GCACTTGTCTCCAACCACCAGCTTGACCCCGTCCAAGCCACGGCCACGCAGCCACTGGAAGAAACTGACCCAGCTGGCCTTGTCCTCTTTCATCCCCTCTGTGGCACCCAGAACCTCACGGTATCCGTCCTCGTTGACCGCAATTGCCACCAGAATGGCCACATTTTCAAACTCTCCGCCCCAGTTGCGGCGCAGATATATCCCATCTACATAGACATACGGGTACCGTCCACTTTGCAAAGGGCGATTCCGCCATTCCTCAATGTGGACATACGCTTTCTTGTTCAGCTCACTGATGGTGGAGGGAGACACCTTGCTGCCCCACAGAGCTTCTGTAATGTCCTCCACACGCCGGACGGATACACCTGCCAGGTACATCTCAATGAGAGCCTCTTCCGCGCTGCTCTCCCGGCGGCGGTACCGCTCAATAATGGCAGTCTCAAAGGAGATGCCCTTGAGCTTGGGTACCTTGAGGGTGACGTCCCCGGAAGTGGTAGTGAGGCTGCGGCTGTAGTGGCCGCTGCGGTAGCCCTGGCGCTGCTCATTGCGCTCATACCTGGCCGCCTGGGTCAACTTTTCCGCCTCGGCCTCCAGCAGCTCGTTGAGGGTTTCCTCCACGCTGCCTCGTACAAGTTCCTTGAGTTCGCTCTTGATTACGGCCTCGTTTAGTTGTACAATCTTCTCGGACATGGTTTGCTGTCTCCTTTCGAATGGTGGTGTCGCAACTTCATTCTACCAGAGATCTGCAAACCATGCCTCTTTATTTTTGCGAAACTTATTCTACCTTATCCAAAAGCGCATTATAGCTTGAAAAAGGTGCGGAAAATGTTAAAATAATAATGTAGAATGCACCTTGAAAAATTAATACAGAAGGCTGACTTTTTGTATTGGCGAAGCAAACTATGAGTGAAATGAAAAGAGTCTATTGCCTGTACAGGGTATCCACCATTGGGCAGGTGGAGAAGGACGATATACCCATGCAGAAACAGTGCTGCCGGGAATTTGCACTCAGGCAGGGCTGGAGCATTGAAGCCGAGTTCTACGAAAAAGGAGTATCCGGATTCAAACTGTCTGCAAAGGAACGGGACAAAGTCCAGGAAATACAGCAGGCAGCCATTGAGGGTAAATTCGATATCCTGCTGGTATTCATGTTTGACCGGCTTGGCAGACGTGACGATGAGACGCCCTTTGTGGTAGAGTGGTTTGTCCGCAACGGCATAGAAGTCTGGAGCGCCATGGAAGGGCAGCAGCGGTTCGACAACCATGTGGACAAGCTGCTCAACTATATACGCTATTGGCAGGCCTCCGGGGAGAGCATAAAGACCTCGCTCCGAGTCAAGACCAGAATGGAGCAGCTGACTCAGGAGGGACATTTTACCGGCGGTGGAATACCCTATGGCTACCGAATCGAAAAGCGCGGCAGAACCAATAAGCGCAACGTGGAAGTGAACGATATGGTCATAGACCCGGAAGCTGCTCAGATAGTGAGGCTTATTTTTAATAAGTACGTAAATGAGGGCTACGGTGCCCAACGTCTCAGCCGCTACCTGAGCGAGAACAAGATATGCCGGGCGGATGGCAGCAACTTTCCAAACGCGTCCATCAACCGAATGATAAAGAACCCTATCTACACCGGTGTCATCCACAATGGGGACGCCATATCTGAGGAAGTGCCGGAGCTTAGAATAATAGACAGGGACACCTATGACAGAGCCCAGACCATAATGCAGAGCCGGACGCAGCAGCACTCGGACATCCCCCTCAACCTGAAAGGCAGCGCCCTTCTGGTGGGAAAAGTGTACTGCGGCCACTGCGGGAACCGTCTCACACTGACTACCAGCGGGAAGAGGAAAACCTGTATAGACGGCAGTGTACAGTGGGTGTCACGGCCCCGATATCAGTGCCACTACAAGGTGCGGCATCCTGACAGCTGTGACGGACAATCCGGCTATGGGGTGCCTAAACTGGACGCAATTGTGGACCAGGTGATCCGCTCCCAGCTGGAGAAGATAAAAGGAAAGCCGGGAGAAGATATAGTGACAGCCCAGCACAAGAAGATGCTGGAGCTGACAAAGGCCCGGATGAACCTGTGCAGCAGCCAGCTGGCGGCAAAGCGCCGGGAGCTGGAGGACTATCGCAGCGAGATACTGAGGGTAATACGGGGCGAGAGCCGCTTTACAGCAGATATGCTCAATGAGCTTATAGAGCAGGGCAGGGCGGAAGAGAGGGAACTGTCCGAAGCCCTCCGGCAGGTAAAAGAGGAATACAGCTTGATGCAGAGCGGAGCCGACCAGGAGGAGGAAGAACTGACCCGGCTCAGATCCTGGGCGGATGTCTATGACAACTGTAACTTTGAGGCCAAGAAGATGTTCATAGCATATTTCGTGAAGTCCATCCATGTACATAGGGACTATGAGCTGGATATACAGTTCAATGTGAGCTTTGAGGAGTTCAGGAATCTGTCCTATAGTCCTGATGACAGATGTGATATTCCTGATACAAAAATAAGCTGAAGCCACAAAATATGACCTCAGCTTATAAGAACGGCAAGGTAAAGTTATAGCCACGTAACCCCAAATCGAAGCCCAGTGCATAGCACGGGATCGATTTGGAAAAGGAGGAGCAAGGGAACGGAGCGGATGGTGCTTTCTATTCCACGTGAAATAGAAAGCGCGGTCGCAAAGCGAGAACCACAAAAAACAAACCCGGAGCCCAGCGTCAGCGGGTCCGGGTTTGAGAGGAGCTGCGACAGAATGAGTGAGAAGTGACGTTTGCTCTAAAAGAGAAAACGTCGCTGCGAACGATATGACGTCCAAAGTCATCCCCCGTAACACCAAACTGCAACCCAACGCAAGTGGTTGCAGTTTGGCTAAGGAGGAGCAGCGGAATGAGCGCACTCTGACTTTTTTGCCAAAGGCATAAAAAGTCGGAGCAAGCGATATGCAGCTTGCTCCGACGTGGTGGACTCGAAGGGATTCGAACCCTCGACCCCCACAATGCGAATGTGGTGCGCTCCCAACTGCGCTACGAGCCCAAATATTGAATTAAAGGGGCATATAACCGAACCGCTTGCTCTGGCAAGGGAGCCACAGGCCCGAACTGTGTACTGATGGGAAAGACTGATGTACAGGAAAGCCCTATCCCGTGACCTGTTCATTATATCACAGTTTGCTTTTTTGTAAAGAGAAAAAATGGGATTGATTAAATCAAAAACTTGTAGTAGAATAACATCGTGACTTTTGACAAGGCTGCACTAGTTGGGGAGCCAGCGGTGCCCTGTAACCTGCAATCCGCTATAGCAGGGATGAATTCCCTTGAGAGGACGTGCTCTGTACCGTCTGACCCCGGTAAGCAGTAATGACGATCCGGTCTTGCGCAACGGAAACCCGTGAACCATGTCAGGCGGGGAACCGAGCAGCATTAAGCGGTGCTTTCCGTGTGCCGCAAGGATACCGGATCCGAGCCGGCTGCCGGCGTAACGGGTAGAGAGGATTGTTCGATTTAGGGTGTGCAGTCTTGTCAAGAGTCATATCTTTTTAGCTGCCGGCCAGAACGGAGGTGCGCCGTGTATCAGGCATTGTACCGTAAATGGAGGCCCCAGACCTTTGACCAGGTGGTGGGGCAAAAGCATATAACCGAGACGCTTAAAAACCAGGTGAAAACCGGGCGGCTGTCCCACGCCTATATATTCATAGGTACCCGGGGCACAGGCAAGACCACCTGCGCCCGTATCCTGGCCAAGGCCGTAAACTGCGAGAATCCGGTGGAGGGCAACCCCTGCGGCAAATGTGCAGCCTGCCGGGGCATAGCCGAGGGCTCGGTGATGGACGTGGTTGAGCTGGACGCCGCCTCCAACAACGGCGTGGAGAACGTCCGGGCCCTCCGGGAGGAGGCAGTCTTTTCCCCGACTTCGGTGAAGAAGCGGGTGTACATCGTGGACGAGGTGCACATGCTGTCCACCTCGGCGTTCAATGCACTGCTGAAGATACTGGAGGAGCCGCCGGAGCATCTCATGTTCATCCTGGCCACTACGGAGCTGCAGAAGGTACCGGCAACGATTTTGTCCCGCTGCCAGCGCCACAGCTTTAGGCGCATAGATACCCCTGAGATAGCGGAGTATTTGGAGTATATAGCCAAGCAGGAACGGTTCAAGCTGAGCCATGATGCGGCGGAGCTGATAGCCCGTCTGGCGGAAGGAGGCGTCCGGGACGCTCTGAGCCTTCTGGACCAGTGCTCCGCCAGAGAAGAGATAGATGTGGATGCGGTCTATTCCGCCATGGGTCTGGCCGGGAACCGGCGTGTGGCCGGGCTGTTGGAGCTCATCCTGGACCGGGATGCCCAGGGAGCTCTGAAGAGCTTCAGCTCCCTGTGGATGGACGGGAAGGACCCGGTGGCTCTGCTGGGAGAACTGTCAGGACTGCTGCGGGACTCTCTCATGTTCCGGGTGGCGCCTAAGGGCGCCGGGGAGTTGGTATCCGGCAGCTATGATGTGGAGACCCTGAGGGGCTTTGCAAAACGGCTCACCACCGAGGAACTGCTCTCAGCCCTGGACACCCTGCAAAGAGCCCAGGCTTCCATGAAGGACGTGAAAAACCCGAGACTTACCGCGGAGCTGACCATAGTCTCCCTGTGCCGCAGCCCGGCGGGGGAGAGCCTTGGCGAGCTGAGGGCCAGAATATCCCGGCTGGAGGAGCAGCTGAGCCGGGGCATGCTACCGGCCCCTGCACCGGTCAGAGAGGCAATTGAGCCGGAGGACGAGGACCGGGGAGCGACGGAGTCTCAGATCCCGGAGGAATATTACGAGGACATGGAGCCTCCGCCCCGGCGAGATACAGAGGATGAACCGGAGGACGAGCTGGACCCCTTGGCCTTCCAGGAGGAGCAGCCGGAGGACAGCTTTCTCCAACGTAGCGACAAGGCGCCTGCAGCGCCGCCAGCAGAGGACCAACCGGGCACCACTCTCAGCGGCCGGGAGCTCTGGGCGGCGGTATGCGAGAAAGCGGCGCCGGAGCTGCCCATGGACCTGCGCATGCACCTGAAGGACAACGCCTCGGTAGAGGCGGTGCAGGAGGGGAATGTGCTGAAGCTGCTGGTAAAAGCGGGCTTCATATACGGACGCTTCAATAAACCTGAGGTGATAGCAAAGCTCTCTGCTGCGGCCAGCGCCGTAAGCGGCAGGGAGATGCGGGTGCTACTGGGGGAAAAGCAGGAGCAGCAGCCCCGGCGGAAGCGGGAACTGGAGGAACTGAAGGCCTTTAAAGAGGTCAGGTTCATATAAAAATAAAACTATACTTGTGATTTGGAGGAATATAAAATGGCAAAAGGCGGATTCAGAGGCGGCTTCCCCGGGGGAGGCAACCAGATGCAGATGATGAGACAGGCCCAGAAGATGCAGCAGGACTTTATGAAAATGCAGCAGGAGCTGGAGAGCACCCGTTTTGAGTTCAGTTCCGGCGGCGGTGCGGTAAAGGCCACCATCGTGGGTACTCACCAGCTGGAGAGCATCACCATCGACCCGGAGGTTGTGGACCCTGAGGACGTGGAAATGCTCCAGGATCTGGTGCTGGCCGCAGTGAACGGGGCGCTGAAGGTGGCCGATGAGGAGACCAGCAAAGCCATGAGCAAGCTCCAGGGCGGCCTGGGCGGCTTGGGCGGACTGTTCTGATAGGCCTATGAAGACACCCTGGACCGATAAGGTAGACATCAATAATCCTCTGCCGGAATATCCCCGGCCCCAGATGGCCCGAGCCAACTGGATGAGCATGAACGGCCCCTGGGACTATGCCATAACGGAGAGCTCCCGCCAGCCTGCGAGCTACGAGGGGACGATAATCGTGCCCTTTTCCCCTGAGGCGGAGCTCTCCGGTGTGGGGCGGAGCCTGAAGAGCGGGGAGTACCTCTGGTATCACCGGCGCTTTGTTATACCTGGCAGCTTCAGCGGCAAGAGCCTGCTGCTCCATTTCGGGGCGGTGGACCAGTGCGCCACCGTCTGGGTCAACGACCGGCAGGTCGGCAGTCACCAGGGGGGCTATCTGCCCTTTGAGCTGGATATAACGGAATATATTGAAGACGGCAGTGCCGACATCGTGGTGCGGGTCACCGACGACACGGAGAAGAGCGGCATGAGCCGGGGCAAGCAGCGCAGCCGTCGTGGCGGCATATGGTACACACCCCAGAGCGGCATATGGCAGAGTGTGTGGCTGGAAGCCGTGCCGGAGTCATACGTCAAGGATCTGCTGATTATCCCGGATTTCGACGGGGCCTGTGTGGAGATCTCTGCGGAGATTGTGGGTGAAGAGCTGGCCTATGCCCATTTTAACGGGGAGAGCTATATGCTCCCGGCAGTTATTCCTATACCGGGCTTTGAGGCCTGGTGCCCGGAGAACCCCAAGCTCTATGGTTTCACAGTGAGCTGCGGGGAGGACCTGGTGCAGAGCTATTTTGCCATGCGCAAGTTCTCCGTGGAGAAGGACGGGAAGGGAGTGCCCCGGCTCTTCCTGAACAACAAGCCCTACTTCCATAACGGCGTGCTGGACCAGGGCTACTGGCCCGACGGCCTGTATACCGCCCCCACCGACGAGGCCATGATATACGACATCAGCACCGCCAAGGCCATGGGCTTCAATATGCTGAGAAAGCATATCAAGGTGGAGCCCCTCCGCTGGTATTACCACTGTGACCGCTACGGTATGCTGGTGTGGCAGGATATGCCCTGCGGCGGCGGATGGTATAACCCGCTTATCGTTTCCCTGCCGCTGTTTACCAATATCCACCTGCCGGACTCTCTCCACGGCCTCTTCGGCCGGGGGGACAGCCAGGGCAGGGCTCAGTTCAAGTCCGAGCTGGGGGCCATGGTGAACCACCTGATAAACTGCCCCTGTATAGCCATGTGGGTAGTGTTCAACGAGGGCTGGGGACAGTTTGACGCTGCAAAAATGCACGACTTTGTCCGCTCCATCGACCCCAGCCGCACTATTGACCACGCCTCCGGCTGGCATGACCAGGGGGTGGGCAAGGTGGTGAGCCGCCATGTGTACTTCCGCCCCTACTACTTCAAGGCGGATAAGAAGGGCCGGGCGGTGCTGCTCAGCGAGTTTGGAGGCTATAACCACCATGTCTCCGGCCACTGCTTCAACAACAAGAACTTCGGCTATAAAAATTTCGAGACTCCTGCCCAGCTGGAGATAGCCATTGAGGAGCTGTACCAAAAGCAGATAGGCCCCGCCAAGATGGAGGGCCTGGCCGCCGCCGTGTACACCCAGCTCAGCGATGTGGAGGACGAACTCAACGGAGTTCTGACTTATGACCGTAAAGTGGAGAAAATTTCTCCTGAACTTATGCGAAAAGCCATATACGTGGGGAACTAATGAAAATATCGGCGGGACTCAGGTCCCGCCGAAATTCTTGGAGAGAAAATGAAGCTGAAGAAAGCTTATCTAGAGATCACTAATATCTGCAACCTGGCCTGCTCCTTTTGCCCCGGAACAAAAAGGGAGAAGCGCTTCATGAGCCCGGAGGAGTTCAGCCTCCTGGCGGGGCGTCTGCGGCCCTATACCGACTATCTGTATCTCCATCTCATGGGGGAGCCCCTGCTCCACCCGGAGCTGGATGAGATATTGAAACGAGCCGGGGAGCTGGGATTCAAAGTGATCATCACCACCAACGGCACCCTGCTGCCCAAACGGGGGGAGCTGCTGCTCTCGTCTCCGGCGGTGCACAAGCTGAACATCTCCCTCCAGTCCTTTGAGGCAAACACGACGGGAGAGCTGAAGAGCTATGTCTCTGCCTGCACCGCCTTTGCCCGGGCGGCGGGGGAGGTGGGGAAGCTCTGCGTGCTGCGCCTGTGGAACCGGAAGGGCCTGGACAGCCTGAACCCTCAAATAGAGTCGCTGCTTCTCCAAACCTTTCCCAAGCCCTGGCCGGAGAGCCGGGGCAGCCTGCGCCTGGCGGACAGGGTATACCTGGAGCCGGGGGAGCGCTTCGACTGGCCGGACATGGATGTGGAGGACAAAGGGGAGCGCTGCTTCTGCTACGGGCTCAGAGACCAGGTGGGCGTCCTCTGCGACGGCACCGTGGTGCCCTGTTGCCTGGACCACGAGGGGTATATCCCCCTGGGCAATCTGTTCAGTCAGGGGCTGCCGGAGATTATGTCAACCGAGAGAGCCGGAAATATTTATGCCGGCTTCTCCCGGCGCCGGGCGGCTGAGCCTCTGTGCCGCCGCTGCGGCTACGCAAGAAGGTTTACATAATATAGTTTAAATAAAGTTATATACATAACACAATTGACATAACAATAGAAAAGGCGTAATATACGGCCCCGAACTGAGAGTCCGGGGCCGTGGATTTTTTAAGGAAACAGACTGTTTACGCTCTGTGGAAGTGGCATGGCTTTGTTCCCGCCTCAGGCCTTATAGCCTATCTTGTCGGCCAGTTCCTTGGTGAGGATGACGGTGGCGTCGTGGTGCAGCTTCATAAGGGTAGCGGGGCAGGCGCAGGTCACATCGTCGCTCATAAGCAGCAGACGGGCGGCCTCTTCCTTGTTTGAGCCGGAGAGTATCATCAGAAGGCGCTTGGCCATCATGATCTCGCCGATACCCATGGTGACGGCGTAGCGGGGGACCTCGTCCCGGTCAGCGAAGAAGCGGGCGTTGGCACTGATGGTGCTCTCGTCCAGAGTTTCCTTGTGGGCGCTCCAGTAGAGGCTGGGGCCGGGCTCATTGAAGGCCAGGTGCCCGTCGGCGCCTACGCCCAGGACCTGGAGCTCCACATCGCTCTTGGCGATCACGGAGCGGAACTCGGCGATGTTGGCGTCGATATCGCCGGTGCCTTTGGCCACATAGGTGTTGGCCTTGTCGATATTGATGTGGTCGAAGAGGTTGCTGTCCATGAAGTAGCGGTAGCTCTGCTCATGGGTGGGCTCCAGGCCGATGTACTCGTCCAGGTTCACGGTGCTGACCTTGCTGAAGTCCAGTCCCTCTTCACGGCAGCGGCGGGCCAGTTCCTTATACATACCCACGGGGCTGGAGCCGGTTGCCAGACCCAGGCAGCAGTCGGGCTTCTCCCGGACTATCTTCTCGATAATATCCGCTCCGGCGGCGCACTGGCTCTCATAGCTATCGCAGACGATGACTTTCATAAGATATATCCTCCAAAAAAATTGTTTTACTTGGCCGATGCTACAAGTATATAATGCCTTGAATTTTTC
>CASFJB010000079.1 GCA_949294945.1 uncultured Eubacteriales bacterium | reverse complement strand
CATGTCCACCCGTATCATCGGCGGCATCATCATGACCCATGGGGACAATAACGGCCTGGTGCTGCCTCCCCGCATAGCCCCCATCCAGGTGGTGGTGGTGCCGGTGGCCCAGCACAAGGAAGGCGTTACCCAGAAGGCCCAGGCCCTCTTTGACACCATCAAGGCCGCGGGCATCCGGGCAAAGATAGATCTCAGCGACAACAGCCTGGGCTGGAAGTGCGCCCAGTACGAGATGAAGGGCGTGCCCGTCCGTGTGGAGCTGGGGCCCAAGGACATTGAAAACGGCGTGTGCATGGCCGTGCGCCGGGACAACGGGGAGAAGATCTCCGTTAAGCTGGAGGAAGTTGCCCAGCGCCTGCCGGAGATCCTGGACGCCGTGCAGCAGGGACTCTATGACAAGGCCAAGCGGAACCTGGAGGAGCATACCTATGTGGCCCACTCCATAGAGGAGGCCAAGGAGCTGCAGGAGAAAAACGGCGGCTTCATCAAGACCATGTGGTGCGGCGACCTCCAGTGCGAGCTGGACATGAAGGAGAAGGCCGGCATGTCCTCCCGCTGCATCCCCTTTGAGCAGGAGCATCTGGGCGATGTGTGCGCCTGCTGCGGCAAGCCCGCCAAGACCATGATCTACTGGGGCGTGGCCTACTGACAGTGTCTTTGTCCAAGAAGGCTTTGCCTTCTTGGACAAGGGGGCTTGCACTGCGCTGCGTCGCCGCAAACTCCATATTCTTCGCAGCAGCGGCAAATAATGCATTTGGCCGTGCTGCTCATCCATTCCGTTGCGGCTCCTTTCAAATCCGGACCCACTGTGTTGGGCTCCGGATTTGAGTAACAGTTGATGCTTCGCTCCGTGAGAAGTGTTTTCCGCAACGCACATGTCGCTGCGGAAAACGATTTAAATTATTTTTTTGCTGCGGCGAAAAAACTCTGCGAGGCTTTTATGACCAAATATCCCGGGGAAAGTACACGGGATATTTATCGTTTGCAGCGACGTAGCTCAGCGGCTGCCGCCCTCAAAGCGGACGGCCCGGCTCCGGGGACCTTTCCCCGGCATCAGCTTTGCGCTGCCGGGGAGCTTTTTGCTTTTCTGCACCCGCTGCCATACTGCGTCAAAGTTTTTCAGCTTTTGCTGTATCTCTCTGTCGGTCAAGGCTTCTCGCCTCCTTCCCCGGAAGTTTTACACTCCATTGTATGATGACTCTTGAAAAAATGTGGGGATTATGCAATAATCAAAGGAGAAAATAAAAACCGGGGTGGTAAAATGCCTAGATTTTTCATGGCCGGCACCAATATCATGGGAGGCATGGCCGTTATAAGGGGAAGGGATGCCGAGCACGTGCGTGTGCTCAGGCTGCGCCCTGGCGAGGATATGATAATCTGCGACGGTAAGGGCACCGACTATAAGTGCCGCCTGGTGAAGGCGGACAAGGAGCAGGCCGAGGCAGAGGTCATCGAGGTGGTGCCCTGCCCCGCCGAGCCCACGGTGAAGGTGACGGTGCTCTGCGGTCTGCCCAAGGGGGACAAGACCGACTATATCATCCAGAAATCCGTGGAGGCCGGGGCCTCTGAGATAGGCTTTTTTGCTTCCAGCCGCTGCATAGCAAGGCCTGACGCTCCGGAGAAAAAGCTGGAGCGCTGGCAGCGCATAGCCGAAGAGGCGGCCAAGCAGTCCGGCCGGGGCATCATCCCCCAGGTGAGCTGGGTGGGAGACTTTGCCGCCATGCTGGATGTGGCCAATAAAAAGGACCTGGGCCTGTTCATGTACGAGACCGGGGAGCGTGAGCCCCTCAGCGAAGTGCTGGACAAGAACCGGGATATAAAGACCGCCGCCATAGTCACCGGCCCGGAGGGTGGCTTCCAGCCCTTCGAGGCGGAGCTGGCAAAAATAGTGGGATTGCACATCTGCTCTATGGGAGAGCGTATCCTCCGCTGTGAGACGGCCCCGGTGGTGGCCCTCACCGCCGTCATGTATGCCACCGGCAACCTGAGCTGAAATTTATGGAAATAATTTTTTCACATGCCAAAGGCCGCAGGCTCACGGGGAGCCTGCGGCCTTTAGTGCGTCGGGATGAAACAGGATAAAACAAAACGGAACGGCTCCCACCGTTCCGTTTCGCTGTATGGTTGAGGACAAAATGAAAAAGATGAAAAACTGTCACTTACAGTTATTATGATAGGGGAAAGATGTTTCATAATAAACCCAGAAAATGTTTCATAATTGTAAAATACCTTTTGGTTTTTGGGTGACAGTTTCAATCAAAGCTGAGGTTCCATATGAAGTCCGGGGGAAGGCTGTTTTCCGGAGCGGAGATATAGGCCTCTCCCTCCTGGGAAGGGAGATAATATCTTGCGCGCTCTATGCCCAGACAGGCGGCCAGGGAGGCGGCCATGGCCTCCGGGGAGCCGTCCTCCGGGGAGATGAGCTCTCTTATGACAAGCTCCTTGCCGCCGTAGGCGGCGCAGACTCCGCCGCCGCAGAGGTAGAGGCCTCCGCCGAAGCGGCGGTAGAACAGCCCGGCAAAGTCCGTAAGCTCGGGACCTATGCTGAGATGGGGGCGGCCCTCCAGCAGCTTTTCCCTGAGGGACAGGTATTCATCCGCCTCCAGCTTCCGGCAGGGGAGCAGGGGAGCTGCCCGGACCTTGAAGCTCCGGCGGTGCAGGGCGCAGGAGATGTCCAGTATCTTCTCGTACCAGGGGTAGAGGGAGTCCTCCGCCGGCAGGGTGCAGATGAGCCGGGCGCCTCTCCGGCGGCTCAGCTCCGCTGCCTTCCGGCTTAGGGCGGCGCCTAGGCCATGGTGCCGGTGCTCCGGGGAGACGGCCACGGCGTAGATATAGCCACAGGGCGCATCACCGCCGGCAAGGCCGGAACACAGGCCGTCCAGGGCGTAGGCGGCTCCCACGGCCTGGCCATCCAGAGCGGCAACGGCGCCTGCGCCGAAGGCGGGCAGACGCTGAAGAAAGGCGGATATCAGCTCCTCCGGGTCGCCGAAGGTATCCTGCCACAGCTTTGTCAGCCGGGGGAAGTCCTCCTGCCGGTACTCTCTAAGAACATACTCAGCCATATATCCACCTGGCCGTGTATTTCTTCACCATGAATTCCGGCTTGTAGGAGAGCTTGGAGCGGCGCAGGGACTCAAGACCCATATCGTCCTCCCGGTTCATGTATACCAGCTCCGGATGTCTTGCCATGAGCATCCGGGTAAACTCCCGGCAGACCATGGGGTAGGCCCCGTTTATATCGCTGTAGGCCTTTTCAAAGTGGACGTCGAAGCAGTCGCTGCGGCAGAACTCTCCCATGCTGAAGCCTATCACCCTGTCGCCGGAGAAGAGCACTCCCCCCTCGAAGCCCAGCTTCTCATAGGCGGCAAAACTCTTCATCAGGGCCTCGTGCTCATAGACTATGCTATTGTGCAGGCGCTGGGCGTTTTCTTCGGTCCAACGGTCCATCATGTCCATGCAGCCGGGGATAAGCTCACGGGTGAGGGGCACAAACTTCCAGTCGTTTTCCGCTTCAAAGCGGTTGCAGTGGTTCTTTTTGCTGTGGAGGGCCTTGCCGGAGTAAGTGGCCAGCTTTTCCGCCAGATAGATGTAGTCGGCAAAGTCTACATCCTCCGTGTACTCAAAACGGCCGGGGCACTCCTTTTCCAGGGCGGCCATCTGTCTTTCGGTCACGCCCCGGAGCATCAGCTGCTGCTCCCGGCTGTCGCAGTATTCCCTGAGAGCGTCCAGGGCCGGGAGTATGCTGCCCCGGCCAATAGGTGCGGTGTAGGCGGGCTCGCTGCTGTAGCGCAGCTTTTCAATCATACGCTCGCCGTGGCGGGCCACCAGGTGGCGGTAGTTCCTGTTCCAGATGTAGATGGTGCCGAAGCTGTAGCCTGCGCTGAAGCAGCCCTCGCTCTTCACCAGGTCGTCCACCCATGTCTTGTCCTCAAGGCTGAGGGTCTTGAATTCCAACATAATCAGTAGGTGCGGCTGCAAACAGCCTTAATTTCCTTTCTAAGGCTCCGAAGGTCCATAAAGGCCTCGGGCCTTTTGTCCACATCCCGCAGCAGGGCCGAGGGATGGTATGTAGCCATGATGCGCCGTGAGCCCAGGTGGAACCACTGCCCGTGCTCCCGGGTGATGCGGAAATCCTCCCGGATAAGGCTCATGGCGGCGATGCGGCCCAGGCAGACTATTATCTTGGGGTCCACCAGGGCTATCTGCCGGTCCAGCCAGGGGCGGCAGGCCTCTTGCTCCACGTTCAGCGGGTCCCGGTTCCTGGGCGGGCGGCACTTGACGATGTTGGCAATATACACCTTGCTGCGGTCCAGGTCAATCATTTCCAGCATATCGTCCAGAAGTTTTCCCGCCGGCCCCACAAAGGGGATGCCCTTCAGGTCCTCCTGCTCTCCCGGACCCTCGCCGACAAGCATGACCTCCGCCTGCTCGTTGCCCACGCCAAAGACAAGATTATGCCGGGTGTCCCCCAGGGAACAGGCCCGGCAGCTCTTGCAGTCATGTTTGAGATTTTCCCATGTATCCATCAAAGTTCCTCCGTGTTCCCCGCCAGGGAGAGCAGCAGCTCCCGCCGGTTGTTGGCCGGGTAGTCTATGACATAGTCCAGCAGGAAGGCCAGCATCTCCCCCAGCTCCCGGCCCCGGAGGCCCAGCTCCGCCAGGTCGTCCCCGGTGACGGCCAGGTGCTTCATGGTGAAGCACTCCCCGCTTTTAAGTACGGCTTTCAGCTCCTTGTAGCTGCTGCCGCCGTCCAGGGCGTCCAGGCAGCGGGCGGCGCAGCTCACCGTGTCCACCCCCATGCGGCACAAAAGCCGCTTCCACTCCGGTGCGTTGGAGGGCTTAGGGCCGGAGAGGATGCTCACTCCGTCGGTGCAGCAGCGGATGCTGCGGCTGTCCAGCTTCAGAGAGCTGAGAAAATCCCTCACATCCGAGATCAGGCCCCGGCGGCTGAGTACCAGGCACAGGGCCATCCAGCGGTCCAGAGCCTTCCTGGGCAGGGAAGCGGCGGCGGAGAGCTCCGGCAGAGCCTCGCCGGGTTTTACGAGAAAGGCGTCCAGCAGACCAAGCTGGGCCATCCGGCCCACGGTCTCCGGCTTCTTGGTGAGCAGGGTCTTTCCCACCTCGTCCTTCACCCGCTCGGCTGCCAGGGAAGAGGCCAGGGAGGCCTTTTCCCTGATGGCCTCCAGGGTGTCCTCCGCAATGGAGAAATCCAGCCTGGCGGAAAAGCGCAGGGCCCTGAACATGCGCAGGGCGTCCTCCTCAAAGCGCCGGGGGGCCTGGCCCACGCAGCGGATGCAGCGGCGGCGGATGTCCTCCAGCCCGCCGAAGGGGTCCAGCAGCAGGCCGTCGGGGGACAGGGCCATGGCGTTGATGGTAAAGTCCCGGCGGCTCAGGTCTGTGGTCAGCTCGCCCACGAAGTGGACGGTGTTGGGGTGGCGGTGGTCGGAATACTCTCCCTCGGAGCGGAAGGTGGTGACCTCCACATGGCGGGAGTTTATATCCACGGTGACGGTGCCGTGGCGGATGCCGGTGGGCCTGGCCCCGGGGAATACCTCCAGCACCTGCTCCGGCAGGGCGCTGGTGCAGATATCCCAGTCGTTGGGGTGCACGCCCAGGGCCATGTCCCGGACGCAGCCCCCCACCAGATAGGCCACATAGCCCCTGGCCTTGAGGCTGCGCAGGACCTGAAGCACATACTTGGGAGGCGCGATGTTATCCATACGGGAACTCCTTCCGGCAAAATGACGGTTTCGTAATATACTATGCAGCGGCGGCGGGGAATATTTGCTTGCAATGAAGCCGCCCAGGTATTATAATACAATCTGCTATCTTTTGGCTCATAACAATTTTAGCATTTTCCCCCTCGGACTTCAATAGATATTGTATTAACAGCAAACAGGGAGCGGAGGGGAACAACAGGGCGATGGAGAATTTTATGACGGACTTCAACAATTATCTCTCCCCGGGCAGGAGAGGGCACCTGATAGGCATAGGCGGTGTATCCATGTCCTCCCTTGCGGACGTACTGCGGGGCATGGGCATCATCATCAGCGGCTCTGATATGAACAACAGCAAGAACGTCAGAGCGCTCACCGCTTCGGGCATACCTGTGGCCATAGGCCACAAGGCGGAAAACATCACCGGGGACATTGAGTTCGTGGTGCGCACCGCCGCCGTCCATGACGACAATCCGGAGATAATCCGGGCCCACGAGCTGGGCATCCCGGTCTTTGAGCGTACCCAGGCCTGGGGCGCCATATCCAGGGATTACAGCAACGCCCTGTGCATTTCCGGCACCCATGGCAAGACCACCACAACCTCCATGTGCACCCATATCCTCATGGCGGCGGACAGGGACCCCACCGTAATGATAGGGGGCACCCTGCCTCTGCTGAATGCCGGACACCGGGTGGGCCACGGCAACACCATCGTGATGGAGGCCTGCGAGTATTATAACTCCTTCCTGTCCTTCCACCCCACCGTGGCGGTGATCCTGAATATTGAGGCGGACCACCTGGACTTTTTCAAAGACCTGGAGGATGTGCAGCACTCCTTCAGAGAGTTCGCCCTGCGCACCCCGGAGGACGGCTGCGTAGTAGCCGATCTGGACGATGCCAACACCATGGAGACTCTCAAGGACCTGCCCAGGACCATTATGACCTTCGGCCTTACGGACAAGGCGGACGTGTATGCCGAGAATATAGAGTTTAAGGGCGCAAATTCCCATTTCGATATAATGTTCAACGGCAAGCGTTTTACCGACGTGACTCTGCATGTGCCTGGGCTGCACAATGTGAAAAACGCCCTGGCCGCAGCCGCAGCAGCCATCTGCCTGGGAGTTAAGCCCAATGCCGTGAAGTACGGCCTGGCGGGCTTTAACGGGGCGGGCCGCCGCTTCGAGTTCAAGGGCAAGTTCAACGGGGCCGATGTGTATGACGATTATGCCCACCACCCCGGCGAGCTGAAGGCCCTGCTGGACACTGTGGAGGAGCTGAACTACAAGCGCAGCATTCTGGTATTCCAGCCCCATACCTATACCCGCACCGCCGCCCTCTTCGAGGATTTCGTGGAGCAGCTGAAGCGGCCGGACGTGGTGCTCCTGGCGGAGATATTTGCCGCCCGGGAGAAAAACACCATAGGCATCTCCTCCTCATCCCTGGCAGAGCGGGTGGAGGGCGCGGAGTTCTTCCCCAGCTTCCAGGAGCTGGAAGAGGAGCTGAAACGCCGGGCCCGTCCCGGGGACATCATCCTCACCGTGGGCGCCGGAGACGTGTACAAAATAGGCGAGAACATAGCGGAAAAGTGAACAAATGAGCAATAAAAATCTCCAGGTTTTCATCTGGAGATTTTTTTATCCGGCTTTGTTCAGGCCTTATTTGTTCTTGCTCTTTATGTACTCGTCGATGGACTGGGCTCCGGTCTTGCCTGCGCCCATGGCCAGGATGACGGTGGCGGCCCCGGTGACGGCGTCGCCGCCGGCGAAGATGCCCTCTCTGGAGGTCTGGCCCTTCTCGTTGGCGTCGATGCCGCCCTTGCGGGTGAAGGTCAGGCCCTCGGTGGTGTTGCGGATCAGGGGGTTGGGGCTGGTGCCTATGGCTATGATGACGGTGTCCACATCCAACACCCACTCGCTGCCGGGCACGGGCACGGGACTGCGGCGGCCCTTGGCGTCGGGCTCGCCCAGCTCCTGGCGCAGCAGCTCTATGCCGACCACATGGCCGTCCTCACCGCCTATGATGCGGGTGGGATTGTTCAGCAGCTGGAACTCGATGCCCTCGGCCTCGGCGTGCTCCACCTCTTCCAGACGGGCAGGCAGCTCGTCCCGGCCACGGCGGTAGGCAATGAACACGTGCTCGGCGCCCAGACGCTTGGCCACGCGGGCGGCGTCCATGGCCACGTTGCCTGCACCAACCACGGCCACACGGTTAAAGTGCTTGATGGGTGTGTCATAATCGTCCCGGTAGGCCTTCATCAGGTTCACGCGGGTCAGCAGCTCATTGGCGCTGTACACGCCCAGCAGGTTCTCGCCGGGGATGTGGAGGAACTGGGGCAGGCCTGCGCCGGAGCCGATGAACACGGCCTCAAAGCCGTCCTCAAAGAGCTCGTCCACGGTCTCGGACTTGCCGATGACGGCGTTGTTGATTATCTTCACGCCCATGGCCTTCAGGTTGTCGATCTCGGCGGCAACTATCTCCTTGGGCAGACGGAACTGGGGTATGCCGTAGACCAGCACGCCGCCGCTCTTATGGAAGGCCTCGAAAATGGTAACGTCATAGCCCAGCTTTCTGAGGTCGCCGGCGCAGGTGAGGCTGGCGGGGCCGGAGCCCACGATGGCGATCCTGTGGCCGTTGGACTCGGGAGCCACGATGGGGGGCTTGTCCGCCTTGGCCATGTGGTAGTCTGCCACGAAGCGCTCCAGACGGCCTATGCCCACGCTCTCGCCCTTGATGCCACGGACGCACTTGCTTTCGCACTGCTTCTCCTGGGGGCAGACACGACCGCAGATGGCGGGCAGGGAGTTGGTGGAGGTGATTATCTCGTAGGCGGCGTCGAAGTCACCGGCGGCCACCTTGGCGATGAACTCGGGGATGCGCACGGACACGGGGCAGCCGCTGCGGCAGGGCATATTCTTGCAGTTGAGGCAGCGCTTAGCCTCGTCGATGGCCATCTCCGGGGTGTATCCCAGAGCCACCTCGTCAAAGTTACCGGCACGGACTACAGGGTCCTGCTCCGGCATGGGGTTCTTTACAAGACTCATATTAGCCATTGCGCTTACCTCCTGTCATTCTGCAAATGTGTTCTGCTGCTTTGTCCTGCTCGTCCTTATAGAAGGCGGCGCGCTTGAGCAGAGAGTCGAAGTCCACCTGATGGGCGTCGAAGTCGGGGCCGTCAACACAGGCGAACTTGGTCTCGCCGCCAACGATGACGCGGCAGCCGCCGCACATGCCGGTGCCGTCCACCATGATGGGGTCCAGGGAGATGATGGTGCTGATACCGTAGGGACGGGTGACGTCGGCAAGGAACTTCATCATGATGTCCGGGCCGATGGCCACCACCCGGTCGAACTGGCGCTTACCCTGGGCGATGTTGGCGTCTATCTCCTGCTGGAGGTACTGGGTGGTAAAGCCCTTTTCGCCGTAAGTGCCGTCGTCGGTGCAGATAATGAGCTTGTCGGAAACGGCGGCCAGCTCCTCTTTCAGTATGACTATATCGGCGCTGCGGAAACCGGCGATAAAGGTGACCTCGATACCGGCCTCATGCATCACCTTGGCGATGGGGTAGGCGATGGCGCAGCCCACGCCGCCGCCAACGACACATACCTTCTCCAGGCCTTCAATCTCACCATGACGGTGACGGTGCCCTTTTCCCGGTCCCAGCCTGCAACGGAGACGGGAACGCGCTCGCCCTGCTCATCCAGACGGAAGATGACGAACTGCCCGGCCTGGGCATGCTTGGCTACCAGGGGAGCCTCGATCTCAAAGAGGCAGATGGTCTTGGCCTCATTGAGAAATCTTTTTGTAACTACTTTGTACATTTGCACACCTCTGTTTAGATTTTTTCCGTGAAATATCTGGCAATCCGATTTTAAACCACAAAATTCACAAAGTCAATGAATTAACAAAAATTACTTGAACAGAATCAGGGCGATGGCTTCCAGGGCTTCCTCCCCGGTATTTTTCAGGCTGTGGCCCTCTCCGGCGTCCACGAAGGTAACGTCTCCGGGGCCCACGGTGAGGACCTGGCCGTTGTCGTTGTATTCTCCCTGACCTTTCAGGATGTAATAGGTCTCTCCGTCTCCCTGGTGGACGTGCCAGCCTATCTCACAACCCGGCTCCAGCACCACGTGGTTAAACAGGCGGCCTTTGCCGTACATCTCCTCGGCGCCCTCCAGTATGCGGTACATTTTGGCCTCACCGGCGCCGCCGAACATTTTCTTTACATCCAGGGTCTTTTCTGCGCTTTTTCTTACCATTTTTCCTCCTCACATTCCAAGCTTTTCATCTATAAGTACTATCTCCGTCTCCATCCCCATCATGGGACCCCAGAGCACAACAAGTGCGTTGCAGACTCTCTGGGGGCTGCGGCAATCGTGACATTTGCCGTCTACCTTGCAGGGGGTGTCGTAGGGGAAGCGCTTTACGTTTTCGGTGGCCGCGGTGTTTCTGGCGCGGTAGAGAGCGCTGTCGAAATCCGGGCAGATCTTGGTTACGCTGCTGACCACATAGACCTTCTTGTGGCCGAAGAGCTGACCGGCCAGGCGGTTGCCCCGACCGTCGATGTTGAGTATCTCGCCGTCCTCACTGATGGCGTTGGCGCCGGTGATGTAGACCTCCGCGGTGGCCGCAGCGGCATAGGTGGCGTCCCCGGGAACTCTCCAGTGCCAAAAGACCTTGCCCTCTTCCAGCTTGTCGTAGAGCCCGATCTGGTCCACGGTCTTGCTGCCGCCTATACCCACTGTCTGACCCTTGAGGGCCTGGGCAAGGTAATCGGCGGCCTGCTCGCCCGTGGCAAAATGGCTCACCTTAAAGCCCCGCAGCTCAAGGCTTCGGACAGTTTTATCAATGTTCATATTTCTCCCTCCTGTTAGTGAGTTGTGCACAAAAAATAAACTCTGTACCGATTATACAATCCGCACAGAGTTTTTGCAACAATACTGCAAAAAAACTTTGTTAATTGTGAGACCTGATGAAATAAAATCAAAAAAGTCTCCAGACAGTGTAAAGATATACAAAGCGGGCGTCAGGGGGAGAATGCAGCATCCTGCCCAGACCCGGCATCCAGGGCCCGGGCCAGGTCCCTGGCGCTGAGGGCCAGCTCTCTGGCAAACTCCGCGTCCTGGGAGGCCACGCTGATGCGCAGAGCGGAGCGGGAGGCCAGAGGTGAAATGCGCAGGTGGAAACGGGGGCCGTCCAGCTGCAGGCCGTCGGAGTAGTCCGCCCCCATGTCCAGCAGCAGCTCCGACAGCAGGCCCATGAGCTCTGCCCGGCTGCGGCAGGCACAGTCCAGACTCTCCGCTCCGGAGGGAGGCGGACTGTCCTGGGCCTGATCTGGGCCGGGGACAAAATCTGCGGCTGTGCTCAGCTTCAGCCTGCCCTCCAGGGCGTCGGCACAGCAGCGGTAGTAGGACAGAGGGGTGCCCACGTCGCACCAGTAGCCCTCCATGGGCAGTCCCAGCATCAGCTCTCCCCGCTGCAGCAGCAGGGGGAAGAGGTCCTTGGCGAAGTCGAATTCCCGGCCCTCCGGCACCAGCGCCATTATCCTGGGAGAGATGATATATATTCCGGTGTTCACCAGGTCCGTCACCACCCGGCCCCAGTCGGGCTTCTCCACAAAACTGCGTATTCTGTCCTCCCCGTCGGTGACTGCCAGGCCGTAGCTGAGAGGCTCGCTGTGGCGGCAGAGCGCTAGCGTGACGGCGGCCCCCCGGCGCTTGTGCTCCGCCATGAGCCGGGAGAGGGAAAAGTCGCAGGCGGCGTCCCCGCTGATGACCAGGAAGTCCTCGTCACCGTAAAAATCCCGGCAGTTCCTGACGGCCCCGGCAGTGCCAAGGGGCTCCTCCTCCACCCGGTACTGCATGTCCACGCCGAAGCGGCTGCCGTCGCCGAAATAGGCCATGATGTCCCCGGCCCGGTAGCGCACCGCAGCGCAGATCTCATCAAAGCCCTCCCGGCGCAGCAGCTCCAGGATGTGCTCCATCAGAGGTTTGCCCAACAGGGGCACCATGGGTTTGGGCTTGTCTCCGCTTATGGGCCTGAGGCGGGTGCCCATGCCTCCGGCCATTATAACAGCTTTCATAAGCCGCCTCCTTTTTTTCAGTATTATTTGAGCTTTACCGAAAAATATTTAATATGCCTTACCGGCAAAGAGAGGAAATTTCCCGGACTTCAATGGATATTTTTGTTGTAAAAGCTTGCCGGGTTTGTTATAATGAAATATCACATAAGAGTAACATGGAAGGGATGTGCCCCATGAATAAAAACATGCGGCGTCTGGCTGAAACCGGCTCGGCCATGCACCTGCTGGCTCTGGTAGCTTTTGCCGTGGCCACTCTGCTCATGGAGATGTATGAGCTGGCGGCGGTGGAGGCCGGAGTTATATTGCTGCTGATAATCATCTCCGCCGTCCTGCGGCGCAGGCGGGAGAAGCAGCTTGCGGCCTATATCGAGTCGGTGACCTATGAGACGGAGAACGCAAAGAACAATACCCTTATGAATTTCCCCCTGCCCATTGCGGTGTTCCGCCTGTCGGACTCCCGAATAGTCTGGGGCAACGAGATGTTCTTTGAGATGTGCGGGGAGCACGGTACCCGCATGGATGCCAGCATAGCGGACATGATACCCCAGTTCTCCGGCAAATGGCTGCTGGAGGGGAAAAACCAGTATCCCACCCTGCTGGAGCTGGGCGGCAGGAAATACCAGCTCCACGGCAATATAATCCGCTCCGAAAAGGGCGACGATAAAAACGCCTTTATGGGCATAACCTATTGGGTGGACGTCACCGACTATGACAATATCCGCCAGGAATATGAGCGGACAAGGCCGGTGGCGGGCATAGTCATCATCGACAACTTCGAGGAGATGTGCCGCAACCAGACCGACCGGGTGAAAAACGATATCCGGGACGCCATAGAGGACAAGCTGAAAGAGTGGTGCGATACCTTCAACGGCATCCTGCGCCGCTATGACAGGGAGCGCTATCTGCTGATAATGGAGCGGCAGGACCTGGAGCGCCTGCGCCAGGACAAGTTCCGCATAACCGAGGATATCCACCAGGTGGAGAGCCCCACAGGCATAGACGCTTCCATAAGCATAGGCCTGGGCATAGACGGGGAGAATCTGGGAGAGGCCCTGCAATTTGCAGACATGGCCTCGGAGCTGGCTCTGAGCCGGGGCGGCGACCAGACCGTCATCAAAAACCGCATGAGCTTTGAGTTCTACGGCGGCCGGGGCTACGAGGTGGAAAAACGCACCAAGGTCAAGTCCAGAGTCATGTCCAACGCCCTGGCAGAATTGGTGAAGGACTCCTCCAGAGTCCTGGTCATGGGCCACCGCTTCGGGGACCTGGACAGCATAGGCGCCGCGGTGGGCGTGTGCTGCTTTGCAAGACAGTTCGGAGTAAAATACAATATCGTTGTGGACATGGGCCACAATGCCGCCCAGTCCCTTATCGATGCGCTGCGCAAGGCCCCGGAGTACCGGGAGGCCTTCATCAGCCCTCAGGACGCCATCTCCAAGGTGGACAGTCACGCCCTGCTGGTGGTGGTGGACACCAACCGGCCCGAGCAGGTGGAGGACAAGGACCTGCTCCTCTCCTGCATCCGCGTGGCGGTGATAGACCACCACAGGGTGGCGGCAACCTATATACAGAATGCGGCCCTGGGCTTTGTGGAGCCCTATGCCTCCTCCACCTGTGAACTGGTGACGGAGCTGCTCCAGGAGCTGAAGGAGCCGGCGGACATCCTCAGATGTGAGGCGGAGGCCATGCTGGCAGGCATAGTCCTGGATACCAAGAGCTTTGCCATCCGCACCGGGGAGCGCACCTTTGACGCTGCCGCCCGTCTGCGCCGTTCCGGGGCGGACACCACGGAAGTGAAGAAGCTGCTGCAGACCGGCATGGACGATGCAATAGCCAAATATAAGATAATGCAGAGCGCCCAGCTCTACCGCAAGGTGGCCGTGGCGGCCCCCAAGGAGCCCCAGACCCGAGTGGTAGCGGCCCAGGCGGCGGACGAGCTTTTGAACATCTCGGGGGTAGACGCCTCCATAGTGGTGGCCAGGGACGGCAAGGGCCGGACCTTTGCCTCCGCCCGTTCCATAGGGGAGCTGAACGTGCAGCTGATCATGGAACGCCTGGGCGGCGGCGGCAACCGCAGCGCAGCGGCGGTGCAGTTTGACGACTGCGGCCAGGAGGAGGCGCTGAACAGAGTTTACTCCGCCATAGACGAATATTTTGCCGAAGGATAGTTTATCCCCGGCGTCCCCAGTGAAAGGAGAAGAAAATGAAAGTCATATTCAATGCAGACGTAAAAGGCCAGGGAAAAAAGGG
>CASFJB010000078.1 GCA_949294945.1 uncultured Eubacteriales bacterium | reverse complement strand
TGGGCAGCCTCCTGCACCAGGCTGGCGGCGGTCTCCACATCCTCCAGGTCCATATCCTCGGAACCGGTGATGTTTATCAGCACACCGTGAGCGCCGTTGATGGAGGTCTCCATCAGAGGACTGGCCACGGCCATGCGGGCGGCTTCCTCAGCCTTGCCCTTGCCGGCAGCATGTCCCACGCCCATGTGGGCAAAGCCTGCGCTGCGCATGATGCAGTTAACGTCGGCAAAGTCAAGATTGATGAATCCGGTGTTCTTTATAAGGTTGGAGATACTGGTGACGGCCTGGAGCAGCACATCGTCGGCTATCTCGAAGGCATTTGCCAGAGTGACCTTCTGGTCGGTGGCAAACTTCAGACGGTCGTTGGGAATAATGAGCAGAGAGTCCACCCGGCCCAGCAGCTCCTTGATACCGGCATTGGCCTGGTCCATGCGGCGCTTACCCTCAAACTTGAAGGGCTTGGTCACAACGCCTACGGTGAGCAGTCCGGCATCCTTGGCGATCTCCGCCACCACGGGAGCAGCGCCGGTGCCGGTGCCGCCGCCCATGCCGGCGGTGATGAACACCATGTCCGCATCCTCCACCGCCTTGGCGATGTTGTTGCGGCTCTCTTCGGCGGAGCGCTTGCCTATCTCCGGGTCGGAGCCTGCGCCCTGGCCGCGGGTCATCTTCTCACCTATCTGAAGCTTCTGGTCGGCGTTGGACACCGCCAGAGCCTGTCTGTCTGTATTGATAGCTACGAACTCAACGCCCTGTGTCCCTGCTTTTACCATCCTATTTACCACGTTGTTGCCGGCTCCGCCAACACCAACGACTTTTATAGTAACAACATTCTCAGGACCAGCTTCAGCTTTGAAATCCATATATCTGCCTCCCTCTCTATTCTAAGGTCACATAAAATGCGAAAATACATCTGTGAATCATGGCAGTATTTTATTACATTTTTCTGCAACAGTCAATAGCTTTTTTCATTTTTCAGAAAACTTTTGTAAATAAATTGTAATCTATATCTCACATGGGCCTGAAGTGGGCGGTAACGCCGTCGGACACGTCGATAATGCCGATATCCCCTTCCAGCAGCTGGGCCATCACAGAGACCAGCATACCGAATTTGTATTCCGTATCTCCCGGTCCGCCCAGCTTGACGGTGTACTTGTCCCCATAGTCAAAGACCACGTTGTATTTGTCGGAGAAGTCTATGCTCTCCACCTGCTGGTACAATCCCCTGGCCTCCAGCTGATAGAGGACCTGGGCCAGATATTCCACCAGCTCGGTATCATTGTCCTCGGTGAGCATGGTCTCCCCTATGAACAGGGTACCGGGGGAAATGCCCTCCACGGCTATCATGTCCCCCAGCTCCTCATCCGTGGCCTTGCCCAGCACTTTGCAGCTGTGGTCAATGGTCCACATCTCGTCGCCCAGGACGATATAGGCCAGAGCCTGGCTCTCCGTTACGGTTATTATTACCTTATTTGGCAGACTTCTTTCAACGGATACCTCTTCCACATAGGGAAGTTTTGCAAAGACCCGGCTCAGAGCGGAAAAGCGGTCAAAGAAAAAGAGGTTATCGCCCTCTTCTATGTCTATGGCCTGTATTATCTCCTGGTCGGTATAGTGGGTATTGCCTTCCACCTGGATGTTGGTCACGCGGAAGAAAAGGCTCATCACAAATATGGTGGTGACCACCACCAGGAAGAATACGATGGGGCCGCTGAAGCTGCTGAGATACTGGGACAGGCTTATGCGCTCCGGGCTGTCAGCGGCCTTTCTCTTGTGAATCTTCCTTGCCATGGGTACATCCTTTCAGCACTCTAAGTAAATGTCGGCCCCCAGGGAGCGCAGCCTCATGTCAAAGCGCTCATAGCCCCGGGTGATATGCCCGTCGTCGAAAATGGTACTCTCTCCCCTGGCGGCCAGGGCGGCTACTATCATGGCCGCTCCGCCCCGCAGGTCGGTAGCCGTAAGGGCGGCGCCCCGCAGGCAGTCCACTCCCCAGATCTCGGCCCTGCGGCCGGACACGGCTATATCCGCCCCCAGGCGCTGGAGCTCCGGTACCTGACGGTATCTGTTCTCAAAGATGTTCTCGGTTATCACGGTCCGGCCCTCGGCCCTTAAAAGCGCGGCCATAAGCACCGGCTGAGCGTCGGTGGGAAAGCCGGGATAGGGTCTGGTCTCCAGTTCCCCCACGGCCTTCAGCCTGGCGGGAGCCTTTACCCGGACACTGCGATTAGAGTTTATTATATCACAGCCGGCGCTTTTTAGGAAGTGGAGAACTGTTGAAAAATGCGCCGGGTCCACCCCCCGCATTTCAACATTTCCGCCAGTTGCCGCCGCCGCGCAGGCTATGGTGGAGGCCACTATCCTGTCCGGTATTATCCGGTGGCTCACCGCCTTTTCCGGCCGGAAGCAGCCGATGGACACCGTATCCGTGCCGGCTCCCGCCACCTCCAGGCCTATCGCCTTGAGGTAGTCCTGAAGGGCGACTATCTCCGGTTCCCTGGCGGCGCCGTGGATGACCGTATCCCCCCGGGCCCTGGCCGCCGCCAGCATGATGTTCTCCGTGGCCCCCACGCTGGGGAAGGGCAGGAATATCTCCTCCCCGTGGAGCCCCTCCGCCCGGCAGTTTATCTCCCCGCCGGCCTCCTCTATCTCCGCCCCCATCTGTCTCAGGGCGGCCAGATGCAGGTCAATGGGCCGTTTACCCAGCTGGCAGCCTCCGGGCAGGCTGAGCCTGGCTCCGCCGCAGCGGGCTATCAGCGCTCCCATAAATATCACCGAGGAGCGCATTTCCACCATCAGGGAGTGGGGTATCTCGCTGCGGCACAGGGCCTGGGAGTCTATGTATACCTCTCCGCCCCACTGCTCGGCGGTGCAGCCCAGGTGCCTGAGTATCCTCAGGGCCGCATCCACGTCCCTCAGCTGGGGCACGTTCAGCAGCTCCGTGGCTGCCGGGCTTATAATAGAGGCGGCTATGATTGGCAGGGACGCATTTTTTGAGCCCTGGACAAAACAGGAGCCCTCCAGCCGGTTTCCACCTCTAAGGTGCCATATATCCATGAAAAACCCCCCGTGCATTCAAATCAAGCTATCCTATGCACAGGGGGGCGGAAATGTTCTGCTTTTAAATGGAACTCACTTCACCAGGTCCAGGATTATACCGCATATCCTGTCCGTTGCGTCAGGCAGAGCCAGGGACTTCATGGCCTCGGACATGGCCTCCAGCTGTCCCTCATCGGACAGCAGGCTCTCCGCCAGTTCCAGCAGAGAGGCGGCGTCAAACTCCCCTTCCAGCAGCACCTTGGCTCCTCCCGCCTTTTCCAGGACCCGGGCGTTGCGCTCCTGGTGGTGGTTGGTCACGTTGGGAGAGGGCACCATTATCACCGGCTTTGCCATGTATGTGAGCTCGGATATAGTGGAGGCTCCGGCCCGGCACATCACCAGGTCCGCCGCCGCCATCACCCTGGGCATATCGAAGATATACTCCCGCACCTCGGCTTTCCTTTGAGCCATGTCAGGAGCCGTCTCCTTAAGTTTTTCCATCACCCCGGCATAGTACATCTTCCCGGCGGCATGGAGCAGCCTGAAGCTTTGTGAGCCGTCCAGCATGGGTATCAGCTCCGTCATGATGCCGTTCATGTGTCCGGCCCCCAGAGAGCCCCACACGCTCAGCAGCAGTTTTTCCTCTTCCGGTATGCCCAGCTGGGCCTTGGCCTGGGCCTTAGAATAGGCGGCAAACTCCCCTCTCACCGGCGTACCGGTGACGGAGACCTTCTCAGGCTCGGGATAATACCGGCGGCTCTCCTCAAAGCCCACCATTATTCTGTCCACCACCTTTGCCAGCAGCTTGGTGGTTAGGCCGGGAACCGCATTGCTCTCATGCACGGCGGTGGGCACATGGAGAGCGGCGGCGGCCTTCAGCACCGGAAAACACACATAGCCGCCGGTGCCTATCACTGCATCCGCTCCAAAATCCCGGATGATGCGCTTTGCCTCTGCGTAGGACGCAATGACGTTTTTCACCGTCTTTATGTTGTGGGAAATGGCCTTCAGGTTCTTGCCCCGGCTCAGGTTGGTTATTTTCAGGGGCTTTATCTCATAGCCCTCTCTGGGCACCAGGTCCATCTCCATTTTGCCCTCGGCCCCCAGGAACAGGAACTGGCTGTCCGGCATGAGCTCTTTCAGCCGCCCGGCCACTGCCAGGGCTGGATTGATATGTCCGGCGGTACCGCCGCAGGTGAGGATGAATTTCATTTTTCCGTCTTCCTTTCTCTATTTCAATGAGACGTCTCGGGATGCGCTGAGGATGATGCCCATCTCAAAAAGCTGGATGAGCAGTGCCGTGCCGCCGTAGCTGAACAGCGGCAGGGAGATGCCTGTGCAGGGCACCAGGTTGGTCACCACCGCCACGTTGAGGAAAACCTGTATGGCCAGCAGGGTGCTTATGCCCGCGCAGACCAGGAAATCATACCTGTGGCGCTGGTGGATGGCTATCCAGTAGCCTCTGAGTATCAGCAGGGCAAAGAGGCTGAGTATCAGGGCGGCCCCTATAAAGCCCAGCTCCTCGCAGACTACGGAGAAGATAAAGTCGTTATGCTCCTCCGGCAGGTACAGGAATTTCTGCCGGCTGCCCCCCAGGCCCAGGCCGCTGAGGCCCCCGGAGCCTATGGAGTAGAGGGACTGGACGATTTGGTAGCCCTCGTCGGAGGGGCTGGAGAAGGGGTCCAGCCAGGTGCTGATGCGGCTGGAGGCATAGGGGAAAAAGGTCAGCAGCACCGCAAGGCCCCCCAGAGCCGTGCCTATGGCGGCAATGAACCAGCCCAGGCCTACGCCGCCCAAAAACATCATTACACCGCCCAGGGAGATGATTATGATGGAGGCGGAGAAGTGGGGCTCCATTATCAGCAGACCCACTATGAGCCCCAGTATGCCAAGGAAGGGCAGTATGCCGAACTTGAAGCTCTTCATCCTGCCTTTGAAGCGGCATATCAGCTGGGAGAAGGTGAGTATCACCGCCAGCTTTGCCAGCTCCGAAGGCTGAAGAGTCAGGCTGCCTATACCCAGCCAGCGGCGGGAACCGTTGGCCTTCACGCCCATAATGGGCACCAGCATCAGCAGCACTATGGTCAGGACCATAAAATGCAGGGAGTATCTCCTGTAAAGGCCCATTGGTATCCGGGAGGCAAACAACATGGCCCCCACTCCCAGCAGGGCAAAGATAAGCTGCCTTACAAAGTAATAGGCCCCGTTGCCCCCGGTGATATTGCCGGGATCATAATAGGCCCTGGCGTAGCTGGATGAAAGGACCATGACCACCCCCGCAGTCAGCAGGATTATGGCCATGGTGAAAAAGCCGGCGTCCATCCTTGCCCGGCCTTTCTTCGCCGGGGCAGAAAAATCGGAGAGGCGGGCACTGTCATAACGCATGTTCCCACCTCCCCGAACACAAGTATCTTATAGACCCATGAAATGTCTGCTCACCACAATAAATGATATGACGGACATCAGGAGAGATATGCCTGTAAACAGGGTAAAAATTTCTTTTTCCTTCCACTTGTGGCCGGTCCAGCCGCCCATCTCCAGATGATGGTGGAAAGGCGCCATTTTAAAGACCCGCTTGCCGTGGCTGAGTTTGAAGTAGCCCACCTGGATAATGTCGGAGAGAGTCTCCATCAGGAACACGAAGCCCAGGGATATGAGCATGAAGGGCATATTGTAGGCATAGGCCAGGGCGGCTATCATGCCCCCCAAAAACAGGGAGCCGGTATCCCCCATGAAGCACTTGGCAGGGTTGAAGTTGTAGATAAGGAAGCCCAGGAGCCCGCCTATCATGGCGGAGGCCATGATGCCCATCTGCTCGAACTCGTCCCCGAACACCATGGTGATCCCAACGAAGAACAGGAATACCGGGATGGAGGTTCCGGCGGCCAGGCCGTCGATACCGTCGGTGATGTTCACGGCGTTCACCGTGCCCACGATGATAAAGGAGGACAGAAGGAAGTACAGCCATTCCGGCATGTATATGGTCTTGTCCACAAAGAAGAGATAGAAGCTGGGACGCACGTAGCCTATCTGGCGCATCAGCAACACAAAAACCAGGGAGGCCACCAGCTGCAGCAGGAATTTGGCCTTGGCCGTCAGGCCCAGGTTCTGCTTCTTGGCCAGCTTCTCCCAGTCGTCCAGAAAGCCTATGGCCCCAAAGACGCAGGCGAAGAGCATAATGAATATGTTGACGAACTCGCCTCTGAGCATGCCCTCAAAGCCCACGGTAAGGCACACCAGGGCTGTGGCCAGAATAAACATCACGCCGCCCATGGTGGGAGTGCCGGTCTTACCCATGTGCCAGGTAGGGCCGTTTTCCTTTATCTCCTGGCCGGCCTTTATCTTACGCAGCCAAGCCACATAGTACTTTCCGAAAGCGCTGGCAAACAGAAAAGCCAGAACAAATGCAGTTATAAGCTTTATCGTCATCGCATTCTCCAAAAACCCACGGCGCCCTCAGCGCGCTGAATTTCTCTTTTTAAGGTACTCGGCAACTATCTCCCGCTCATCCATATGGACTCGCTCATGGCCAATGACCTGATAGTCCTCATGGCCTTTCCCGGCAAGCAATATTACATCACCGGGGCCTGCCTTGTCAATAGCCCAGGCTATAGCCTGACGCCTGTCGCAGATAACTTTATAGGGAGTATGCCGGTTTTTGAGGCCCGGAACTATCTCGTTTATGATATCCATGGGCTCCTCGGTGCGGGGGTTGTCGCTGGTGACCACCACCAGGTCCGCATTGTCGGCAGCGATGGCGCCCATAATTGGCCGCTTCAGCCGGTCCCTGTCTCCCCCGCAGCCGAAGAGGACTATCAGCCTGCCCCGGGTCACCGGGCGCAGAGTCTTCAGCACGTTCTCCAGGGCGTCAGGCTTGTGGGAATAATCGATTATAATGGAGTAGTCCCCGTCGGTGGGCACCGGCTCCATGCGGCCCTTCACCCCCTTGGCCGTGGCCAGGGCGTCGGCACATTTGTCCAGGCTTATTCCCAGGCAGCTGGCGGCGGCTATGACGCCCAGGGCGTTATGCACCGAGAACATCCCGGGTATATTCAGTTTTACCAGGGCTATCTCCCCTCCGTGGACCGCAGCGAAGCGGACTCCGGTGGCAGAGAGGCGTATGTCCTTTGCGATTATATCGGCATCGTTACGCTCCGCCGAGCAGCTGGTCACCGGGCACTTAAGATCCTTGGCCATGAACTCGGCCCACTTGTCGTCCAGGTTCATGCAGGCGACGGCGCACTGGGAGAAGAGCTTCTTCTTTGCGGCGGCATATTCCTCCATGGTTCCGTGGAGGTCCAGGTGATCCTGGCTCAGGTTTGTGAACACCGCCACGTCGAATTTGAGACCTGCCACCCGCTCCAGGGCCAGAGAGTGGGAGGAGACCTCCATCACCACATGGGTGCAGCCCTCCTCCTTCATGGCGTGGAAAAGCTTTTGCAGCTCGTAGCTCTCCGGGGTGGTGTACTCGGTGTGGATGATCTTATCCCCTATCATGTTCCCGTTTGTACCCACAAGGCCCACCTTGGCCCCCAGCTCATCCTCCAGCAGATGCTTGAGAAGTACGGTGGAGCTGGTCTTGCCGCTGGTACCGGTAAAGGCTATGAGCTTCATGGAGGAGGCGGGGTCGCCGAAAAAGTTCCGGCTGCATATTGCCAGGCCGTAGCGGCAGTCCGGAGTCTGTACCCAGGCGATGCCCTCCTCCGGCTCATCCTGGCAAAGCACTGCGGCGGCCCCCTTCTCCAGAGCCGTGGGGATGAACTTGTGTCCGTCCACCGTAAGTCCCTTCACCGCCACGAACAGGTCCCCGGGCCGGGTGTGACGGGAGTCGTAGCTGATGCCGCTTATCTCCATGTCCATATCGGCAGTACATTTGACTATGTCTATATCTTTCAGTATTTCTCTGAGTTTCATGTTATTCTCCGTTTTCCTCTGGGGCTTTTCGCCTCCGGTCCGTGCCTTGACATTTTATACCACAAGTCCCCTCCGGTCAATACTTGCCCAGCAGCGACTCGTTTTCGTCGATGAGGGTAACCTCCACCACGCAGCCGTGGTCCGCCTTGGTCCCCGCCGTCAGGCTCTGGCTGCCTATCACCTGCTGGGCCGAACCGCTCACGGCGCTGCGGGTACTGATAAACAGCCCCAGGCCGGAGAGCAGGTCCCTGCCGCTCTCGTAGCTCAGTCCCGCCAGATCAGGCACCGTCTCCATATTGGGCGAGACCTGGGCGCCGCCCAGGTACAGTATCACCTGGCTGCCCTTGGCCACGCTCTCCCCGGACAAAGGCAGCTGGCCGGTAACTGTCTCCCCCTGGCCGATGGTCCTGTAGTCCAATCCCGCGTCCCCCAGAGCGGCCGCCGCCTGGTCCAGGCTCAGCTCCTGCACCATGGGGACAGTCACGTCAGCGCTGTCATCTTCGGTCTTTTCCGGCTCTATGCCCATATAGGGCAGGATGTCCGCAAACATGTTCCCCACCACCGGGGCGGCCATCTGTCCGCCGCTGACGTAGATGCCGGATTTGTTGGAGGGTGTGTCCAGAAACACCAGCAGGGCTATCTGCGGGTCATCCGCCGGGGCAAAGCCTATGAAGGAGACTATGTATTCCTTCTGGCCGGTCTGGGCCTCCAGGCTCACCTTTTCGCTGGTGCCGGTCTTGCCCCCTATGCGGTAGCCCGCAACGGCGGCGTTGCGGCCGGTGCCGTCATTGGGGTCCCCCACCACCTGCTCCAGTATCTGCCGGACCTGCTTGCTGGTCTCTTCGCTTATCACCTGGCGCACTACCTTGGGGCTGCGCTCATAGGCCACGCTGCCGTCGGGGTTCAGCATCTGGCGCACCACATAGGGCTGCATCAGGTTTCCCCCGTTTACGCAGGCGCTGACAGCGGTTATCAGCTGCAAGGGCGTTATGGTGAAGGTCTGGCCGAAGGAGGCCGCCGCCAGCTGGGAGAGGTTTTTCTCCGAGCAGAAGGTGTTTTTGCTCCACCATATGCTGCCGCTCTCCCCCGCCAGGTCGATCCCCGTCTTGGCGGTGAGATTGTCATCGTCATTGCCGGTCATATTGAGAAAGCCGAAGGCCTCGCAGTAGTCGTAAAAGCGTTCCGCCCCCACGCTCTGGCCGATGTTCACGAAGGCCACATTGCAGGAGTGCTGGGCGGCCTGGGTGAGAGTCTGGCTGCCGTGGCCCTGGGTCTTCCAGCAGCGTATGGGGCTTGTGCGTCCCACCACGTTTACGCTGCCGGGACAGTAGAAACTGTCCTCCAGGCTCACGGCCCCCTCTTCCAGGGCCATGGACAGGGTGATTATCTTGAAGGTGGAGCCGGGCTCATAGGTGTCGGACAGGGCCTTGTTCCGCCACTGGCGGGTCTGGGCCTCGCTCAAAAGCCGGGCCTTTTCCTCATCGTCGGAGGCGGCGTTTATCAGCTCCATATCCTGGTCGCTGACAGCCAGGAAGTCGT
>CASFJB010000077.1 GCA_949294945.1 uncultured Eubacteriales bacterium | reverse complement strand
CGCGGGGGCGGAAGAAACTCGCTGCGCTCCGTTTCCACGGGTAGGCTTTGCCTTCCCGTGAAAACTGCGCTCCGCTCCTTCCTTCTTCCTTTCCAACTTCGACCCGCTATGCTGGGCTCGAAGTTGGGGACGCGGGGGCGTAAGAAACTCGCGCCGTTCCGTTTCCACGGGCAGGCTTCACCTCCCCGTGAAAACTGCACTCCGCTCCTTCCTTCTTCCTTTCCAACTTCGACCCGCTATGCTGGGCTCGAAGTTGGGGATACGGGGGCGGAAGAAACTTGCGCCGTTCCGTTTCCACGGGCAGGCTTTGCCTTCCCGTGAAAACTGCGCTAAGTTCGTTCCTTCTTCCTTTCCAACTTCGACCCGCCTTGCTGGGCTCGAAGTTGGGGATACGGGGGCGGAAGAAACTCGCACCTTGCAATATGAAGATCAAAGTATTGAGCCCGGCGGGAATCTGCCGGGCTCAGAAAAAAATTATTTCAAAATCTTATTCCGATTTAGGAGAAAATAAAATGAAAGCAGCAGTTCTGAAAAATTGGCTGGACCTGGAGCTTTGCGATATTCCAATGCCCGTGCCCGGCAAGGACGAGGCCCTCGTCAAGGTGAAGCTGGCCGGTGTCTGCGGCTCCGATATCGTCGTCTACCGGGGCAAGCACATGACCGCCACCGTGCCCACCGTCCTCAGCCATGAGATACTGGGCACCATAGAGACCCTGCCCGAGGGCTATGCCGGCCCCTTCAAGGTGGGCCAGAGAGTCCTGATGAACCCCATCATCTCCTGCGGCCACTGCGCCGCCTGCAAGCGGGGCCTGGGCCACGTTTGCGAGAACCTGAAGCTGCTGGGCATCCATGTGGACGGCGGCTTTGCCGAGTACACCAAGGTGGGCGTTGAGAAGCTGGTGGCCGTGCCCGACGATATGCCGGACTACGTGGCCATCCTCTCCGAGCCCTTTGCCGTGGGCTACCATGTGATGATGACCAGCAAGATCCAGAAGGGCGACACCGTGTTTATTTCCGGCGGCGCCGCCGTGGGTCTGTACATTGCCATCTTTGCCCGGGCCTGGGGCGCCAGCCGGGTCATAGTCTCCGAGATAAACGAGCCCCGCCGTCAGTTTGTGGAGTCCATGGGCATAGAGACCATCAACCCCGCCCAGACCGACGCCATGGACCTGATGCGTGAGGTCACCGGCGGCGGTGGCTTCGACGTGGTGTTCGACACCTCCGGAGCTCCCGGCCCCACTCTCATGATGCCCGACCTCTGCCGCTGCGGCGGCAAGATGATGAGCCTGAACCTCTCCGGCGACGAGTACAAATTCGTCATCGGCAAGGTCAGCTTCAAGGAGCAGACCCTCATCGGCAACCGCCTGTACACCCAGGAGGAGTTCGAGCTGGGCACCAAGTTCGTGGCCGACAACTGGCGTGAGCTGGGTCTGGACCGCATGGTCACCGACCGCCTGCCCCTCAGCGACATTGAGAAGGCTCTCCAGATGATGCTCAACGGCGAGAATATCTGCAAGATAGTCATCAACTGCCAGGAGTAAAAGCGAATAAAACAATAAAAAAATCCGTGGGTTTGCGCCCACGGATTTTTGTTTTGAGTTTAAGTAAATGCCCGTCCCCACCCTATTCAAACATGGTGAAATCTATATCGTCGGCTACCATCTGCAAGTACTCTGCGTCGGCCCCGCTGGGGGCATAGGCGATAACATAGGCGCTGTCCGTCTCATAGATAATGCTGCAATAGGAGAGGACAGGGTAATCAATGGGCCCGCTGGGGACGATGTACACCTGCTCACCGCAGGCGCTGTCGTAGGCCCAGCCCTCCAGCTCCGGGTTCACCACCGGCTGGATAAGGGGATAGAAGGCGCCCTTGGGAATATAGTGTAGCCCATAGCCGGAACGGAAGGCAGAAACGTCGCAAAAGGCGGCGCCGTTGTCATAGGCGATCACCCGGAAGATACTGCCCTCAGTGCAGAATTTTCCGGCGCCGAAAAGCTCATACATCTCCTCGTCCGTACAGCTCTCCCGCTCCCTTTCACTGATAGCTACTCCGCCGCCGTAGCTCATATCACCGTCCGGGATGATTTGATTTCCAATAACAGAGGTGTTGTTTATGGGATATACCAAATCTGGGTACTGCTCCATGACCTGATCCCTGATGGATAAGATAGTCTCGTCAGCCACGGCAAAGCTGTTTTTATAACTGAATAACATGGTTCCCTTCACATAGCTGCTGTTTTCCGGCAGGGTGCCCGCATACTCGCAAACTAAAGCATAAAACTCGGCGGAGGCCTTGTACTCGTCGGTGGCCAGCCAGTCTGCCATGGTCATCAGGCCCTCCTTGGGCTTGGCCTGGGCTGCCTCCACATTGATTACGCTGTCTAAATCCAGATCCTCCCCGCCCTTGGCGGCGGCATCAAAGTCGAACTGGTCTGCCAGCAGCTCCGCCTGCTCCTTGGACTGGGCGTAAGCGGATACGGTAAAGATGTAGTCCCCCTTCTCACAGAAAATGAACAGCCCGCAGTCCCCGGTAGCTTGTCTGGATACGGTGCTCCGGGCCAGGTTCAGCTCGTCCCCGGAGGCGTTTATATACTGCCATTCCTCATAATCCCCGCTGTCATACACCATGGCCAGGCCGGGGTCCAGCACTCCCTTCCGGCCCCGGATGAAGCTGAGCACCTGCTCCTGCTCCCCGGCGCTGACATAGCCCTCAAACTTATAGGAGCCGTCCTCATAGATGTACAGAGGGCTGAGGCTGTTGTCCGAGAGCACAAAGGGCTCGCAGCCGCTGACCTTGTAGAACTTGGCGTCGGTGGGCGGCGCATATATTTGGCTGTGGAGCTTCACATTATATTTCTCGCTTATCTCCAGGAGCTTGTCCAGCATGGTCCGGTCAGCGGCTCCGTATATCAGGCTGTAGTTCTCCAGCAGCTCGTCCCCGTCCAGCCAGCTCAGGTCGTCGTAGTTGGGGAAGCTGTGCTGAGCCACATACTCATTCCGGAAAGCCACCCATTCTGCGTGGGCCAGGGCCTCCGGGCTGCCGGCAATGCCGTTCATGCTGATGTAGCCCTCTACAGGCGTCTCCCCGCCTATGAAAAGGGACACACTGGTGGGCTCTGCCGGCTCCGTTATGCGCTGGGCCAGGCCGAACCAGCCTGCGGCGTAGGCCACGGCGCAGAGGGCGGCAAAGAGGCATACTATCACCGCCGCAATGAGGAGCGTGCGTCCGGCCTTCCTAGGTCCGGAGGAGCGGCGGGCTCTCAGAGGCGGGGCGGCCTCCAGGATGTATCTTTCGTCGATATGCTCCAGCATATCCAAAATCCTCTGCTGTTTCACAGGGAGATCCCTTCCTTTTCCAAAAGCAGTCTCAGCTTGTCCCTGGAGCGCAGCAGGGACATCTTCACATTGCTCTCGCTGATGCTAAAGTCGGCGGCTATCTCCTTCACCGGACTGAGATACCAGTAACGGCGCAGGAAGATCTTCCGCTGACCCACCGGCAGGGTGGACAGGAAATGATTCAGCAGCTGGGCAAGACCCAGGTCGTCCACCAGCCGGTCGGAGCCCTCCCGGGCGGGGACGCAGTCCCCCAGCTCCTCCAGAGCCAGGGGCACCTGGCCGAAGTTCCGCTTGGCGGCGGAGAGGCGGCTGAACCGGTTCAGGGCTATGTTCCGGGTGATGCGGCCTATGTAGCTTTTCAGCACCTGAGGGCGTTTGGTGGGTATGCTGTTCCAGACGCCCAGGTAGGCGTCGTTGACGCACTCCTCGCTGTCCTCCCGGTCCCGGAGAATGTTCCGGGCTATATACCGGCAGTAGGCGCCGTATTTGCTTTCCGTCTCCGCAATGGCGGATTCCGAGCGCTGCCAGTACAGTTCCACTATCTCTCTGTCTTCCATGGGCTTTCCCTCCATCCTTCGGTATTAAAGGCCTTTCACCTATATACTCAGGAAACGGACCTTCCGGGTCACAGCATTTTCAAAATTTTTTCAACTCTATTTTACTTTAACCGGGCCGGCGGGGTAAAGAAGGATCTACACCGGGAAAAAGGGAAATCTTTACAAGTTTTTAACTGGCGCTTGACATAGCTGTCGAAAGGGGCATATACTTTTTTTGAATGTATATATGGAGGAGGTATTACTTTGTCCATACTGCATAAGTCCCGGCATGATACCGACATGACACAGGGCAGCATATCCGGATTGCTGTTCGCCTTTGCCGTGCCGCTGATGCTGGGAAATCTCTTCCAGCAGCTGTATAACACGGTGGACTCCCTGATAGTGGGAAACTTTGTGAGCAAGCAGGCCCTGGCGGCGGTGGGCTGTACCGGGCCCATAATCAACACCCTCATCGGCCTGTTCAGCGGACTTGCCACGGGAGCCTCCGTGGTCATATCCCAGTACTACGGGGCCAAGGACGAGGAGAAGCTGGGCAAGGCGGTGCATACCACGGTGATGCTCACCCTTGTCACCTGCGTGGCGCTCACGGTGGTGGGCGTTCTGGCCACGCCTCTGATGCTGCAGCTGATGGATACGCCGGCGGACGTTATCGGCGAGGCCGAGCTGTACCTGCGCATCTACTTCGGCGGAGTGTCCGGCCTGCTGCTGTATAACATTGGCTCAGGTATACTCCGGGCTGTGGGGGACTCCACCCGGCCTCTTTACTTTCTTATATTCTCGGCCCTGATGAACACGGTGCTGGACCTGTTCTTCGTGGCGGTGCTGAAGCAGGGCATAGCCGGCGCCGCCATAGCCACCATAATCTCCCAGTTCGTCTCCGCCATACTGGTAATGCTGTTGCTGCTGCGCTCCAAGGAGCCCTACCGCCTGGTCGTCTCCCAGCTGAGGATGCACAAGGGGATGCTCCGGCGCATCTGCAATATAGGCATACCCTCCTCCCTGCAGATGGGCATAACCGCCTTTTCCAATATCTTCGTCATGGGCTATATCAACCACTTTGAGAGCTCCTGCATGGCGGGCTGGACCGCCTACAACAAGCTGGACGCCCTGGCCATGCTGCCCATGCAGAGCCTGTCCCTGGCCCTGACCACCTTCGTGGGCCAGAACCTGGGGGCGGGGGATCTGAAGCGGGCCAAGGCCGGTCCCCGCTACGGCCTGATAATGGGCTTTATCGTCACGGCCATCATCCTGGTTCCCATGATGATCTTTGCCCCCCAGCTCACCGCCCTCTTCAACAACGACAAAGAGGTCATAGAGTTCGGCACACTCTTTGTGCGTCTCTGCTCCCCCTTCTATATCGCCTTTGTGGTGAACCAGGTATATTCCGGCTCCCTCCGGGGCGCCGGAGACGCCAAGAACACCATGTATATCATGCTTTTCTCCTTCGTGGTGTTCAGGCAGCTGTATCTGTTCATCGTCTCCCGCCTGGGGGCCACCGCCGGAGTCATAGCCCTGGGCTATCCCATGGGCTGGATGATGTGCAGCGCCCTGCTGCTCATCTACTATTATAAGGGCCACTGGGCCAGAAGGCTGAATCTGGCTATGGTCTGAGAAAAAATACGGACGCAGAAAATCCCAGGCGGGAAAGCCGCCTGGGATTTGACTATGTCCGGACTGCCGTGCACCTCATTATTCCACCGGGAAAAACAGGTCGGCCACCGCCTGAGTGTTGTCCTCGCCATAGGAGACTATTGTGGTGGTAATGGAGTAGGCGCCTTTAAAGGGATCGGAGAACTGCAGCATATAAGCGACAATACCCTGTGAGTCGGTAACGGTTTTCATTGCATAGTGCTCCTCCCCCAGGAAGTTTACCTGCACCTTTTCCATGCTTATCAACGTAGATCCCATGGATTCGTATAAGGAAACAAGGTAATCTGACTGGGACAGAATGGTATCAATGACGGCTTCCTCATCCATAGTGAGATAGGGCAGCCTCTCTGCCAGCTCCATCTTGGTGTACAGCACATTGACTGTGGACATCATTTCGCTGCTCTCGGCGTACATGTCGGTGATGCTTGTGATGCCTTCTGTGTCAAAAAAGTTTTCCAGATCGGCCTCTTCCATCAAATCCAAAGACACGTCGGTGATATTCTGCAGCTGCTGGGCGTCGGCGAAGTCCCAGTTGCCGTCCAGGGTGCAGCCGAAGCCGGCGTAGCTGTTGGTGTAAGTGCTGCCGGAGAACTGCCCGATGTCCAGCGCCCTCTCACCTTCTGCTGCGCTGTCATCCTCAGCCGGTGCCTCCGTAGCCGGGGCGGGCTCCGGACTGGGCTCGCTGCTGGGCTCGACTGCCGGGGCCTCCGTTGCAGCGGGCTCAATGATACTTTTCTCCGGCTCTTTAGTTCCGCAGCCGCTTAAGAGCAGACTTGCCAGGAGCAAAACACTTAAGAGTACGCATATTTTTTTGTTCATTCTATTAGTCCTTTCTATTCGAGTTGTTAAAACTATGGATTGCCTTTAATATAACATAACCTGTATAAGGCTGCAATAAAGCTGAAAAACTTAAGAAAAATTAAGAAACTGCCCAGGGACTGGTATAAACCAGGCCCTGGGCGTTATTATCTTTATCTATTTCCCGGCCTCTTCCTTCAGCCGTTCCAGCCACTCACAGGGCACATGGAGATCGTTTTCAGTGCCGCTGCCCAGGGAGATCTGGGGCTTGTTGCTGCCGTGGAAGTCGCTGCCGCCGGTCTTGATGAGGCCGTACTCTTCTGCCAGGGCCTCCAGATAGGCGCTCTGCTCCGGGGCGTAGCCGCTGTAGCGGCACTCCATGCCCCGCAGGCCCTGGGCCATGCAGTGTTCTATCAGCTCCCGTAGCCCCGGGTCGTCCAGCCTGTACTGGAAGGGATGGGCCAGCACCGGCACGCCGCCGGAGAGACGTATTATCTCAATGGCCCGCTCTATGGGGAGGATGGTGCGGCCCACATAGTAGCGCTGCCCCTTCTCCACATAGCGGTCGAAGGCGTCCCGGACGTTCTTGGCCAGGCCCAGCTCCACCAGCAGGTCGGCGAAGTGGGGGCGGCCTATCACCGGGCCGAAGCGCTTTTTCATATCCTCGTAGTTTACCGGCAGACCGTCGGCGGCCATGAGGCGGCACATCTCCCTGTTGCGCTTGTCCCGGTCCTCCACCACCCAGTTGAGCACCGGCTCCAGGTGGGGGGAGTGGGGGTCGATGTAATAGCCCAGGATGTGGACGGCCCGGTGGAACTTGGTGCTTATCTCGATGCCGGGGACCGTCTCTATCCCCAGTTCATCTCCGGCCTTTTTCATCTCCGGGTAGCCCAGAACGGTGTCGTGGTCGGTGAGGGCAAGGGCGGAGAGCCCCTGGCGGACAGCCAGCTCCGCCAGCTCCCGGGGGGAGGCGGTGCCGTCGGAAGCGGTGCTGTGGGCGTGCAGGTCGATAAGCTTCATAGTATGCTCCTGCATAGGTCATTCACCTGCCGGTATATCTCCTCCGGCTCCTCTCCTATAAAGAATCGGCCGTTTTCATAGAGGATGCGGCCGTTTACCATGGTCAGGCGCACATTCTCCTTTGAGCCGGAGTAGACCAGGTTTTTGGGTATGTTCAGCAGCGGCTGCATGTTGGGCCGGCGCAGGTCGATGACGCAGAGGTCCGCCTTCTTCCCCGGAGCGATGTCGTCGCAGTCGTCAAGGCCCATGGCCTGGGCGCCGCCTACGCAAGCCATGGTGAGCATGTCCTCTGCCTTCCCGGCGGAGGCATCCCACAGGCTGAGCTTCTGCATGCAGCTGGCCAGGTACATCTCCCGGAACATGTCCAGGGCGTTATTGCTGGCGGCCCCGTCGGTGCCTATGGCCATGGGCACCCCTGCGGCCAGCAGCCTGTCCACCGGGGCAACGCCGCTGGCAAGCTTCACGTTGGAGGCGGGATTGGTCACGGCGTAGATGCCCTTGCGGGCAAAGAGCTCAATGTCCTCCTGGCTCATCCACACGCAGTGGAAGCCGCCGCCGCCGTAGCGGAACAGGCCCATCCTGTCCAGCAGCTGGGGCGGGGTGAGGCCGTGGCGCTCCAGGCAGCCCTCCACCTCCGCCTTGGTCTCGCAGCAGTGCATGTAGCAGGGGGCCTGGTACTTCTCCGCCAGGGAGGCCATGTACTCCATGCGCTGAAGGCCGGTGGTGTACTCGGCGTGGATGCCCAGCTTGTAGCTCACCAGCTCGTTATAGTTGTTGAAGCGCAGGTATTCCCGCTCTATGTTGGTGGGGTCGGCGTCAAAGTCGTTCATGGCCGAGCAGATGACGGTGCGGAAGCCGCAGTCCACATTGGCCTTGGCGTAGGCCTCGTTGTGGTAGTACATGTCAAAGCTGGCGGTGATGCCGGAGGAGAGGTACTCCATGATGCCCAGGCGGGTGAACTGGTAGATGGCCTCCGGGGTCAGCTTGGCTTCATGGGGAAAGACCTTGTTGTAGAGCCAGTCCTGCAAGGGCAGGTCGTCGGCGTAGGAGCGGAGAAAGACCATGGCGGTGTGGGTGTGGGCGTCCTTAAAGCCGGGGATGAGCAGGTCGCCTTTCAGATCTATCTGCCGCTGAAAGGCGGGCATATCCTCCTTTGCCGGGCCCACGTAGACGATGGAATTGCCCTCTACCCAGACCTCGTCGTCCCGGACTTTTATGCCGCCGCCGAAGCTGAGGATTTTTCCGTTGTAAAATCTGATCATATCTGTCCTCCAAAGGGTTTCAGAGCTTGGCGCACATCTCGTCGTGGGCCAGCAGCTCAAAGCTGTCGTCCAGGGGGGGCAGCTCTGCCGAGCCGTATTTCCGCTCCAGAGCGGTCTTTAAAATCAAATCGCAGAGCTCCGGGTTCTTGGGCAGCAGGGGCCCATGGCTGTAGGTGCCGAAAACGTTTTTGTAGTGGGCGCCTTCGCTGCCGTCCTCTCCGTTGTTGGAATTTGTAGTTGCCTATCATCCGCTTCACCGAGCCCTTGGTGTACAGGTCAAGGGCGCCGATGAAATCGCAGCGCTTGCCGTCAAAGGTCTCATAGTAGCTGCCCAGCATCTGGTAGCCGCCGCAGATGGTGAGGAAGGTCACCCCGTCCTCCACTGCGGCTTTTATCTCCCTGTCCTTGCCCCGGTGCAGGTCCGAGAGCAGCACCTGCTGCTCAAAGTCCTGGCCGCCGCCTATGAATACCAGGTCAAAGCCCGCCAGGGAGCGGCTGTCCCCAATGGGCAGCTTGGTCACCGAGGCCTCTATGCCCCGCCACTCAAGGCGCTTTAGCATACATATCACGTTGCCCCGGTCGCCGTAGAGGTTCAGCACATCCGGGTACATGTGGCAGATCTTAAGTTCCATAGCCGCCCCTCCTTATTCCCAGAATTCGCTGCCGCCGCAGTGGCTTATCACCACTTCCCGCAGCTCCAGCATGGCGGTGTAGGTGGGCATGATGAATATGGGCTTTTCCTGCCCCTCCATCCACTCCACCAGTTTTTCGTAGTCGTGTTCCGTCTCTATATATTCCGGGGCAACACCCGCGTATTTTATCCGCAGGGCCATGTCGGAGGCCCGGTCTCCGGAGACCACTATCTTTTCCAGATAGCCGGAGAGCTTTGTCAGCCCCTCAAAGTCCGCGTCCCATATCCAGGATATGTCAGTGCCGTCGGCGCTGCGGTCATTGAGACAGACCACCAGCATGAACTTCTCCCGGAGGTTTTCCAGAAACTCTATCACCTGGCTGCATCCTGCGGGATTTTTCACCAGCATCATCCTGGCCCCGCCCTTGCCCAGGGGAAAGCGCTCCATGCGTCCGAAGCCGCACTGGAAATCACCCAGGGCGGAGATGGCGGCCTGGGCCCCCAGACCCATCTGGGAGACAGCGGCCACGGCGCCTATGGCGTTATAGATGTTATACATGGCGGGGAGATTCACCGTGACCATGTGCTTTTCTCCCCGGATGTCCATAATGAGGCTGCTGCTGTCGGCCCCCTGGGAGAGTATCTCCGTCACGGCGTAGTCGGCTTTGTGGCGGCTGTAACCACAGCGGGGGCAGCGGAAGCCCCCCAGATGGCCGTAGCTGATGTAGTCATATTCATATTCCGCCTTGCAGCGGATGCAGTGGGTGGCGTCGGATATCTCCGGCTTTGGCCGGGAGGGGGCGGCGCCCTTTTCAATGCCGAAGTAGACCACGGGGTTTTTGAGCTCCAGAGCCAGGGAGGAGGTGAGGGAGCAGTCGGCATTGAGGCAGAGCCTGGCCTGGGGGATGGGCTCCAGGGCGGCCCGGATGTTCTCCAGAGTGTGGGTCACCTCGCCGTAGCGGTCCAGCTGGTCCCGGAACAGGTTGGTCACCACCACCACCTGGGGCCTCAGCTGGGGGAAGACCCGGCGGGCCGCCGCCTCGTCGCACTCGATGACGGCGTACTCCTTCCGGCATTTGCCGGTGAGGGAGCTGTTCATCACGAACTCCGTGGTGATGCCGCTGATGAGGTTTGCCCCGGAGCGGTTGGCAAAATAGCTCTTGCCCTGCTCCAGGAAGGCCTGCTCCACCATGCGGGAGCTGGTGGTCTTGCCGTTGGTGCCGGTTATGGCCACCGTCTTAACTCCCCTGGAGACTATGGACAGCAGCTCCGGACAGAGCTTCAGGGCGATGCGCCCGGGCATGGCGGTGCCTCCCCGGTGCACCAGGCGGGAGAAGGCCCGGAGGAGCTTGCATATGATTATTGCTATTATGGCTTTGAGATTCATGGTTTCAACTCCGTCAGCAGGAAAGATGTTTGGGCTTTTCAGAGCCGGGCTTTAAAGATCCTGTATAGAACAGATTATGCCGCCGTTATCGAAAATTTCCACCAGGGCCCAGGTTAGCTTCTGGCCCTTGCCGGCGGTGCCCGGGTTAAGGACGGTGACGCCCCCTATTTCCTGATAGAGTGTCCTGTGAGTGTGGCCGAACATGGCCAGCTTGCAGCCCTGCTCCTGGGCGGCGTAGACCAGGGAATCCACCCGGTCGTAATCCACGTTGTACAGGTGGCCGTGGGTGATAAAGGCCTTCACCGGCCCCAGCTGCACCGTGTCGGAAGCGGGGGAGATAGGAGCAAGGTCGCAGTTGCCGCATACATTGTACATAGGGATATCCGGGAACTGCTGGGCTATGGCCCGGGCGTCTCTCTCGTGGTCGCCCAGATGGATTATCACATCAGGGCGGCAGCGGCGCACCGCCTCCAGGCACAGGGCGATGTTGGTGTGAGTGTCGGAAAAAACGGCAGCTTTCATGGCAAAGTTCCTTTCGTAATCATCAGTAAGACTATTGAATATAATAGAACGAACGGGAGTGAGTTTCAATGCAAAATTTTGAAGAATTAGGCCGGGAACTGGAACGCCGGGGCAAGACGGATAAGCTGAAAGCCCTGGCAGACAGTCAGGAGGTGCAGAAGCTGGGAAAGATGATAGACCCGGCGGCAATAGAGCGGGCCGCAAAGAGCGGCGATGGCGATGCCATCAGGAGCCTTTTGAGCTCTGTACTCAGCACCCAGGAGGGGCAGAGACTGGCCCGGAGCATACAGCAGCTGATGAAGGACTGAGACCGGGCATAGGGGGTGAGCCTGCCATGAGCGAGCTGGAAGACAAGATAAATTCCATTCTGGGGGACCCTCAGCAGATGGAGAAGATAACAAATATGGCCAGAAGCCTCATGGGAGGCGGCGGAGCGGAAAGCGCCCCGGAAGGGGAAGGCAAGGCAGAGTCCGACGTGCTGGGGGGACTGGGCTTAGACCCGGCTTCCCTGCAAAGGCTGGGCCGTCTGCTCAGCCGTGGGGGAGGCCAGAAGCCCCAGGAGCGGGCGCTGCTGGAGGCCATGAAACCCTACCTGTCGGAGAAACGACGCAGCAAGATGGATAAGGCCATAAAGCTGGCGCGCCTGGCAAAGATAGCCCAGCTGGCCATGGGAGAGATGGGAGGAGATGGCGATGATTAATCGCTATCAAGGGAACAGCGGCAAGGTGCGCCGCTATACTGAGCCGGGGGAAGCGGAACACAGCCGGCCCGGCTACGGGCAGCGGCCGCCTCCGCCTGGAAGCTTCGGGCATCAGGAGCCTTCGGACCGAAAAAAGAGTCTGTTGGGCAGCCTGGAGGAACTGGGCAAAGCACTGCCGGAGCGCATAGGAGAACTGGAGACTGAGGACATCATCCTCCTGCTCATCCTCTACCTGATGTATCGGGAGAGCGGGGACAGCGAACTGCTGGTGATAATGGGGGCCATGTTCCTGCTGTAAAAGGATATAAAGATAGGTACCCGGCTGCCATAGGCTGCGCCGGGTACCTTTTATGCGCATCATGTACGGTAGCCGAACTTCTGATCCAGAAAAGCAAGCCTTTCACAAATAAATTCACAGAGAGCGTCTACAGTGTCTGTCCCACCATATCTCAGCGGCCAACGCAGGCGATCTCTGGCTAGAGCGCCGCTGAGCTCCAGCTGCCTGTTCAGATTCTGAGCCAGGGATACCAGATGCTCTTCGGAGAACTGTTCTTCTCTAAGTTGGGCCCAGCGCTGAGCAATGAGAGAGTCGATGTCCGGTTGTCGGGATTTAATGGAGTTATATTCTGGGCGATATTTAAAAAAGTCGATACAGTAGTCATAGTTGTATCGGAAACCGCTGTCCAGGTATGCCAGGCCAAGGCTAAGATCTGTGTCCCAAGGAATTAGATAGAGGGAATACTCACCGTCTTCCCACAGGAGGCAGTAATACATATTTTTGGATGTGTAGTTGTCCATAGAAGACAATAGTAGAAGGAAAAGATTTGCATCTACAAAGTTTTCAGTATTGGACATTGAACAGTCTGTGTAGTCCCAATATCCATCCATTAGCGAAAAGCTGCTGGATTCATCCAAAGGGGAATAGATTATCTCATACATATTCTCCGGACCGTAGATTTCACCTAAGCGAATGCCTTTAAAAAGAATGTCATTATCTTCAAGATCAAGATATTTTTGATCTATTCTACGCTGAAGAAGATAGAGTCCAAAATACTGGCCGTTGATAACAAGTTCCACATATTCAGCAGAAGACATTTTGAGGTTATGATTGGAATTGGAGGAGATATCATTCCATAGGTCCATGGAAAATTTTTCCCTGATCCTGCTGTCGTCAGCGTTCATAGGGTTTAAGATCCAGTCATCATCCTCCCCAAGCCCCATAAGGGAAAGTGATTTGTTGCCTCCATTGCTGCCTTTTAAAGACAGTTTCCACGGTTTTTTAGAGAGAACAGAGGTTGTCTGACCGCGGACATGCCATTGTACCGCAGAGGAAACGGTAGAATATGCGTCAAGTTCAGGGTCATGGGAATCCCACATTTGGAAAGTACCTGAATATATGGTTCGGCCTTCCTCATCCTCACTGATTGCCTCACCATTTATATTTATTACTGGCAGGACTGTGAGGATTACATTATAGCGCATATAGGTATCTGGACCGGTTATGACAATGAGTTCCAAAGCGTTGCCATGGTGTACATAAGAGTATAAGGAGTCGAAAGCCGGCCCGTCATTAAAATAGAGCCGATAGCCGAAAAGGGATATTTCCAGCTTGCCGGGCAACTCATTGTATCTGGTAGTTTCGGATAGTTCTTGAGGTAAATATATGGTAGATGACTCCACATCTATAGCTGCCGGTTCTCCGTTAAAAAAAATAGTGCCGTTAAGGTTCTGATAGGAATAGTGTCTGTGCTTTTCATAAACGGATTGGGGAACAACAGGAACGCCTAAACAGGAGATATTGTCGCGGAGAATAAATGCGCCGGAGACGAGAATGAAGACCAGCAAAAAAGTCAAGAAGAAAAATCTGCGACAGATCCTAATATTGGCCATAAAATGCACCTCAGTGTCAGCAAAGGCTTGGAAAGCTGCCTTCTGCGGCAAGTCTGCCAAGGTAATATTTGGAGAAAGATGTCTGGAACAGTTTCCGAATCTCAAGCTGCTGCGCAATTGACTCAGGCAGGAATTCATCATACTTCACTTCCAGCACATGCACTCCTGTAGGAAGAATGGGGATCCAGTTGTCAACTTGTTTATCCAGAAATTGAAAGCAATTTTTACTGGCACGTATATTCCTGTCAAAGGTAATCCTGACGTTTCCTGAAGAACAAACGAAGGCGGACCTCTCATAGGCAATAATTATTTTAGGCTGAAGCAGGCGACAGCATCGTTGCAGCTGAAATCGATTGAACGGTGCATCTGCGCCAATATAGAAAGGCAGGGAATTGTTGAGCAGGAGCCGGCAGCAGTCCTTGGATAGAGGGCAGGATTCCTTCCTGGTCAACGTATGCAGCTTCTCTTTTATCTCAAGGCGAATCAGAGCGGAATCAGATCCATATATACGGATGCGGTATTTTTCACGCTGGTCAACTCCAGCCTCATTTTCACACATACAGCTGTCCGTAAGATCGTCAAAGTACAGACTGCGTATTTCGTAAGATGAGCCGTTCTGGTGGATGTCGGGTGTCATGACTACCTTAAGCCTAGCGTTTAATAAGGCTAGGTCTGCATCACTGACGATATATTTTTTTTCTACACGGTATTCGATGATATCACACTCCAAAGAGTTCAGAATCTGACATCGCCGTCATGGCTCAACAGGTTGAGAGAGCGAACACCTGGGAGAGAAAGGAGCTTTTTGACAAGCTCATCGTGCTGCTTGGTCTGTATCTCCAGTATCCACTCCACGCTGCTGGGAGAGCAGCTGCGGCTGCGAATTTTACTCTTGGAGCAGAAAGACTTAACGCAGCCTAAAAGTGCAGTCTCCTCCAGATTGCTGTCGGTGGAAATTGCCAAAATAAAGGGCGCTCGAAAACTGGGCAAAAAATCGAGCCCAAAGATCAACACTGTTATGCACAAACTGACCAGTATGGCAAGTTCAAACAATTTCGCGCCTACGATAATCCCAGCGCTAATGCTCCAGAAGAGAAAGGTTAGATCTATGGGATCTTTTATTGCATTTCTGAAACGAACGATAGACAGGGCACCCACCATGCCCAGACTTATAACCAAGTTGCTTTGCATTGCCAGAATTATACCGGTGGTAATAACCGGCAGGCATGCCAAGGTCTTGTTAAAGAATCTGTTGTAAAAGCCGCTTTTACTTGATATGCGGTAAATAAAATATATGTATAGGCCCAAGGCTGCAGATACTGCAAGATAAATAAGTATTGAGGCTGTACCCAGATCAATATTGCTGCCGGGCATGCTTTAGCTGTGAGAGACGGCGCTGGAAGCTCCTTATTGATGGCCCTGAAACTATCATAATAGAAGGAAGTATTTCAGGTAATAGCTGAGAAAGGACAAAGATATTATTGCCGTCAAAATCAGGAGCGGACAGGATCTTGAGGAGCTGCCAGAGGAGAGAAGTAGGTTCTCTATTTACTGCGGTCTCGCCTCAGATTGGGGTTCTTGTGAAACACGAAGAGCCAAATGGAGAAAACTATGGCCACTATGGCGGCCAGGCAGATGATGCGCAGCAGGGATGTGTCTGCGGCGAGGATTACTGCAAGCAGGCCCATAACTGCGGATATGGAGTACAGCACCGCCACGGCCTGCCTCTGGGTCAGGCCCATTGCCAAAAGCCGGTGGTGGAAATGGCCCTTGTCGGCGTGGAAGGGGCTCTGCCCGTGGGAGATGCGCCGGCAGAAGGCAAAGGCGGTGTCGGTGAGGGGCAGGGCCAGGGACAGCATGGGCACAAAGAAGGTGAACACCGCGTGGAGCTTGAAAAGGCCCATGATGGAGGCGGTGGACAATACGAAGCCCAGAAGCTGGGAGCCCACGTCACCCATGAATATCTTGGCCGGATTCATGTTGTAGGGCATGAAGCCCAGGCAGGCCCCGGTGAGAGCCACCAGGATGACGGAGACCACAGGTTCCGCCACCAGCAGGGAGACTATGAGCATGGAGGTGGAGCTTATTGCGGCCACACCTACGGCCAGGCCGTCCAGCCCGTCGATAAGGTTCATGGCGTTGGTGCAGCCTATTATCCATATCAGGGTGAGAGGGATGGACAGATGGCCAATGTAAATGGTAGTCTCCTCTGAAAAGACATTGGGGTTGGATATGGCGTCGAACACCAGGCCGGAGCGGATGGCCACGATGGCGGCCAGCAGCTGGGCGGCCAGCTTGGCCCAGGGGCTGAGGCTGACGATGTCGTCCACGGCGCCCATCATGGCGATGATCACGGCGCCCACCAGCAGGCCCATGACCTGGGTGGACATGTTCACAAAGAGCAGCAGGCTTATGACGAAGCCAAGGAAAATTGCCAGGCCGCCCATGCGGGGGATGGGGTGGTCGTGGACCCGGCGCCCGTCCTTGGGCACGTCCATGGCTCCCACCTTTTCGGCGAATTCCTTCACCGGGGGCGTCATGAAGTAAGATATCACAAGAGCCACCAGGAAAGCCAGCAGCATCTTGAGCCAGTCTTCAATATCTGGAATCATCTGTTTTTCTCCTGTATTTCTGGACTAAATGGTATTGGCGAGCCTCCGGCTCAGAAGGGCTTCTCCACAAAGCCCACCCGCTTGTACACCTTGCGCAGGGTCCTGCGGGCAACTGCGCTGGCCTTCTGGGCGCCCTGGGTGTAGACCTGCTGGAGATAGGCCTTGTCCGCCATGATGCGCTGGGCCTCTTCCCGCACGGGGCGCAGGGCCTCGATGACCGCCTCGCCTACGGCAGGCTTGAAAGCGCCGTAGCCCTTGCCCTGGAACTCTTTTTCTATCTCCTCGAAGCTCTTGCCGGTGACGGAGGAGTAGATGCTCATAAGGTTAGCCACTCCCGGCTTCTCAGCGGGGGCATAGCGCACGCAGCTTTCCGTGTCGGAGTCGGTTACGGCTCGCTTGAACTTCCGGGCTATCTCCTCGGGGCTGTCCAGCAAAAAGACGCAGCCCTGGGGGTCGGACTTGCTCATCTTGGACGTGGGGTTCATTAGGCCCATGATGCGGGCCCCCACCTTGGGGATATAGGGCTCCGGGACCTTGAAGGTCTCCCCGTAGATGTTGTTGAAGCGCACGGCGATGTCACGGGTCAGCTCACAGTGCTGCTTCTGGTCCTCGCCCACAGGCACATAGTCCGCCTGGTACAGCAGGATGTCTGCGGCCATGAGGGAGGGATAGGTGAAGAGGCCGCCGTTTATGTTGTCGGCGTTCTTGGCGCACTTATCCTTAAACTGGGTCATGCGGCTGAGCTCGCCGAACATGGTGTAGCAGTTGAGTATCCAGCCCAGCTCCGCGTGCTCGTGGACATGGCTCTGAATGAACAGGGTGTTCTTCTCCGGGTCCAGGCCGCAGGCGATGTACTGGGCCAGCTGGGCCAGTGAGCGGCGGCGCAGCTCGGCGGGGTTCTGGCGCACGGTGATGCTGTGCAGGTCTGCCATGAAGTAGTAGCAGTCGAACTCCTCAGCCAGGGTGGCCCAGTTCTTAACGGCGCCCAGGTAGTTGCCCAGATGCAGGTCTCCGGAGGGCTGTATGCCGGAGAGCATTACTTTTTTAGAAAGCTCAGTGTTTTCCATAATCATACCTCTATCAAAAAAGAACGAAAGGATTTGCGTTTTTTCACATGTCCTCATATTTTACCAAAATAAGTTCGTCTTGACAACAGGTAAAATATAAAATAATATATGAGACGGCAAAATTCAGAGTAAAAACAACTGCTTTTTGGAGGCTTTGGAATATGAAAGACATGAGCTGGTTCAGAGAGATGGAGGACAAGATCCCCCAGGGGGAGGTCCGCACCCGCTTTGCTCCCTCTCCCACCGGGTATATGCACGTGGGCAACCTGCGCACCGCACTGTATACCTATCTCATTGCCCGCCACGCCGGGGGCAAGTTCATCCTGCGCATAGAGGATACCGACCAGGTCCGACAGGTAGAGGGCGCCGTGGAGGTCATCTACAAGACCATGGCCCAGTGCCACCTGGAGCATGACGAGGGCCCGGATGTGGGCGGCCCTGTGGCCCCCTATATCCAGACGGAGCGCCGCCCCTATTACAAGGAGTACGCCCAGCTGCTCATGGAGCGGGGCCACGCCTACCGCTGCTTCTGCGAAAAGACGGAGAGCGAGGAGGACAGCGGGGACTTTGACCGGGGGGACGACCCCTGCCGCAGCATGAGTCGGGAGGAGTCGGACCGGAGAGCCGCAGCGGGAGAGCCCTATGTAATCCGCCAGCTCATCCCCCATGAGGGCAGCACTACCTTCCACGACGAGATCTTCGGAGACATCACCGTGGAGAACTCCACCCTGGACGACCAGGTGCTCATTAAGCGGGACGGCCTGCCCACCTATAACTTTGCAAACGTCATCGACGACCACCTTATGGGCATCACCCACGTGGTGAGAGGCAGCGAGTATCTCTCCTCCGCCCCCAAGTACAATCTGCTGTACCAGGGCTTCGGCTGGGAGATACCCAAGTACGTCCACTGCTCCCCCGTTATGCGGGATGCCCACAACAAGATGTCCAAGCGCCACGGGGACCCCTCCTACGAGGACCTCATATCCCAGGGCTTCCTCACCGACGCGGTGATAAACTATGTGACCCTCCTGGGCTGGAGCCCCAGAGGAGAGCAGGCGGAGAAGGAGATCTTCACCATGCAGGAGCTGGTGGACTGCTTCGATATCGCCGGCATATCCAAGTCCCCCGCCATCTTTGATATAGAGAAGCTGAAGTACTTCAACAGCGAGTATATCCGAGCCATGAGCCCGGAGGCCTTTGCAGAGCTTGCCCAGCCCTATATCCGCAGCGCCGTGAAGAACCCCGCCTATGACGCCGCCGCCATAGCCGCCCTGCTCCAGCAGCGCACCGAGCTGCTCACAGATATCCCGGAGAAGCTGGACTTTTTCGACAGCCTGCCGGACTACGACAGGGAGCTCTTCGTCCACAAAAAGTCCAAGTCCACGCCGGAGAGCGCAAAGCAGGCCCTGGAGCTGATGCTCCGGCGCTTTGATGCTCTGGAGAGCTGGGACGACGAGGGCATCATGAACGCCATGCTGGCTCTGGCTCAGGAGCTGGGAGTGAAGAACTCCGTGGTGATGTGGCCTGTGCGCATAGCCGCCGCCGGTAAGGCGGTGACTCCCGGCGGAGCCGTGGAGATCTGCCGCATCCTTGGCCGGGAGGAGACTCTCCGCCGCCTGAAGCTGGGCCTTGAAAAACTGAATTAAAAGCCCGGGCAGGATAATTTTCCGCCCATTCATAAAAACACCTCTTTTGGAAATGATAAACCAGAAGAGGTGTTTTTTATGTCCCGAAAAGCCAAATTTATTTTTGGAACCTATATAACGGCCGCCCTGGTGGTGCTCAGCGTCTGCTGCGCCCTGGGCTACAGCCGCCTGACGGACTACCGCCGGGCAGCGGCCTACAGTTCCCGGGCCGCCTTCGAGACCACGGTGAAGTCCGTGGACTCCATGGGGGCCGCTCTGAAAAAGAGCCTTTATGCCACCGACGGAGGCATGTGCTCCAGCCTCTGCGGCCAGGTGTATGCCGCCGCCTCGGCGGCGGAGGCCTCCATGCTCAGCCTGCCCTTTGCAACTCAGGAGATGGAAAATCTGGCCTCCTTCCTGAACCTGGTGGGAGACTATGCCTACAGCCTGGCCCCCAGCGCTGCGGCGGAGGGCTTCAGCACCGAGCAGCTGGAGCAGCTGGAGAGCTTTTCCCGGCAGGCCGTGGACTTTGCCGCACTGCTGAGGCAGCTGCAAACGGACCTGAACAACGGCCTGGTGCTGCTGGACAGCAGGGAAGAACGGCTGCAGAATGTGGGAGAGCCTGAGGGGCAGAAGATCAGCGCCGCCCTGCTGGAATACGAGAGCGGCTTTGACGGCAGCGCCTTTGAATACGACGGCAAGTACAGCCTGAAGGAGGAGCAGCAGGCCGGAGAACTCAGCGAGGATGAGGCCAAGGAGCTGGCCGCCCGGGTGGCGGGAGTGGAGCCTATGGAGCTGAAGGAGGAGTACAGCTATTCCGGCACCGACGGCCGCCGCTGCTACAGCGCCGGAGACCTGATCATCTGCGTCAGCAGCCGGGGCCTGGAATCCATAGGCCAGTCACGTCTGGTGAGCTCCGGCAGACTCAGCACCGAAAAGGCCCGGCAGAAGGCGGAGGAATTTATCGCTTCCCTGGACCTGGAAGAAATGGCCCTGATAAGCTACAGTGACAGCGGGACCATAGCCTCCTTCAATTTTGCCCAGGTCCAGGACGAGGCCCTGCGTCTGGGCAGCGGGGTAAAGGTCTCCGTGGCTCTGGACGACGGCAGCATCTACGCATACAACGCCGAAAATTACAGCTATGAACCGGCGCAGCTGAGCTGGGACACCGACGAGGAGACGGCGGCAGGGCAGCTGCCGGAGAGCGTGAGCAGCCAGGGCGTGCGCCGGGTGACCATAGAGAGCGAGGGAGGAAGAGAGCTGCCCTGCTATGAATTCAGCTGTGTAAACAGCCAGGGGGAAAGCCTGAAAATATATGTGGACGCCCAGAGCGGAAAACAGTGCAGGATAGATATATAGACCATGCCAGGAAAGCCAGGGACAGGGAAAACGGAGCGCGGACAGGAAAGAGAAAAAGGTCCTAACCTCAGCTCCGTTTTTCATGTACATAATGACGAAATATTCATGAATAAACAGATAAAAAATCTCTTTTGGTATACGGCATTAAGGTTTGACAAATTACTAACAAAACGCTATAATAAACAAGTATGGGATGTGTCCGGCGGGGGGCTGTATCCTTACCGGAACCTTGACGGGATGTAATAAATTTGTCAAGGAAAAGGGAAGATTTGCCTTGAAACAATCGCCTTCCTGAGGTATCATTAATATATATTTAATAAGTGTTAACAGCTTAACCGGACATGGAGTCCTGTTGATACTCAGTCTAAATCAAAGAGGGGGTGTGCCAATGTCATTTGAAGCGATAGCAAGCATTGCCCAGGCGGAGCATGAGGCCAAGGCCGCGGTCGCAGCGGCGGAAGGGCGGTCCAAGCAGCTGCTCTCCGATGCGGAAGCTGCCGGCAGAGCGGCGGTGGAAGCCGCAGGGTCCAAGGCCGAAGAGGAGCTGGCGGAGCTCAACCGCCAGGCTAAGGAAAAGGCCAAGGGCAGTGCAAAAGCCCTGGCAGGGGAGCTGGAAAATCAGAAGGCTGTCCTGCGTTCCAGAGCCGAAGCCCGGCTGGAACAGGCAGCAAGTCTCGTAGTGGAAAGGATAGTGAATAGCTGATGGCCATTTTGAAAATGAAAAAGCTCCGGCTCATGGCTGTCCGTTCCAGGAAGGACGAGCTGCTGCGAGAGCTGATCCGCCATGGCTGCGTTGAGTTTTCGGAGCTGGAGGGAGAGATCCAGGGCTCCCAGCTGGAAAACCTCGTCAGTCGGGAGAGCAGTGATGTGGCAACTCTCAAATCCCAGCATACCAGTCTCAACCACGCCATCGTCCTGCTGAGTACATATGCACCCAAAAAGGAGAAAATGCTCTCGGCCAAGCCCGAGCTGGAGGATGTGGTCTTTCTGGACGACACCGGGCTCACCGGTGCTCTGCGCATCGCCGAGGCCATCGAGGCTTACGACTCCCGCATCAAGCGCATCAGCGCCGAGGAGAGCCGCCAGCGCAGCATCATAGAGAGCCTTCAGCCCTGGCAGGGGCTGGACCTGTCTTTGAATACCGAGGGCACGGAGCGCTGCGGAGTGCTCATGGGCACCATCTCCGCCAAAATCGACCTGGGCCAGGTCCAGGCGGCCATAGAGGCGGTGGATGAGGAGAGCGAACTTTTCCAGATCAACGAGGACAAGAGGGACAGATATGTCCTGCTTGTGGCCATGAAGGAAAAGATCCCCGCCATGCAGGAGTGCCTGAGAGGCTTTGCCTTCAGCGCCAGCAATCTGGGCGGCATGAACGGCACTGCAAAAGAGTGCACTCTCCAGGCGAAGCAGCAGCTCACGGAGCTGGCCAAGGAGAAGGCCGGCTGTGTGGAGAACATCGTGGCGGAAGCCGTGCGCCGGGACGAGCTGAAGCTGGCCGCCGACCGGGTCAGCACCAAGATAGCCCTGGCCGAGGCCGACGAGAAGCTCTACGGTACCCAGACCACCGTTGTCATGGAGGGCTGGATACCTGAGGAGAAGGAAGAGGAGCTGGTAAAGGTATTTGAGGACTTCGGCTGCGCCTGGGAGACCATGGTGCCGGAGGAGAGCGAGTACCCGCAGGTCCCCGTAAAACTCAAGAACAACAAATTCACCAATGCTTTGAACATGGTCACCGACATGTACAGTCTGCCCGCCTACGGCAGCCTGGACCCCAACCCGCTGATGGCGCCCTTCTTCATCCTGTTCTACGGTTTGATGATGGCGGACATGGGTTACGGCCTTATCATGACAATCGCGGCTTTGGTGGCAATGAAAAAGATAAAATCGGTATGCGTCTACTGCGCATCGAGTTCCAAAATAAACCCCGACTACTTCGAGGCTGCCCGTGAAATCGGGCAACTGCTTGCCCAGAAAGGCATGCGGTGCGTATGCGGTGCCGGCAATCAGGGCCTCATGGGCACCCTGGCCGACAGCGTGCTGGCTCACGGCGGCGAGGTGCTGGGGGTAATCCCCCGGTTCATGATTGACGAGGGGTGGTGCCACCCGGGTCTGACCCGGACCATCGTGACGGCCGACATGCACGAACGGAAAGAGCGCATGGCACAAGAGGCCGACGCTATTATCGCCCTGCCCGGCGGTTGCGGTACCATGGAAGAACTTTTCGAAATCATCACGTGGAAGCAGTTAGGCCTGTTTCTTAACCCCATTGTCATCTTGAATATCGGCGGCTATTACAACCCGTTGATCGAAATGCTCCAACAAGCCATCGATGAAAATTTCATGCGCCACGAACATGCCGGCATGTGGCAAATCGCCCAAACACCCCAAGAGGCTATCGATGCCATTCAAACAGCTCCCGAGTGGGATAAGAATATTCGTAAAATAGCTGCCATATAAACCATGTCATACCCTGTCGCACAAACCCATACCGCTCCCGATACCGTCAACGAGCTATCGTTGACCGACCACGCCGAAAGCTTTGTGCCTCAGTATCTCGACGGGTTTGAAACCAGCACGCCACTGAAAGAAACAGACCCGCTCAAAGACTTGCAAGAGACAATTATCGCCATTCCCGAGGGGTTTCCCTCGGAACAAATTCCACAAACACCCTCCAACAACCCCATACTTATCGGCATTATCCTTGTCGCTTTTTTGTTGTTTGCATTTACCTTAAAAAAAGGAACCAAATTTTTGGGTCATATGTTCCGCAACCTACTCAATGTGAAGGAACGACAAAGCATTTTCGACGATACCACGGTGCGGGAAACACAATTAAGAGCCGTACTGTTGAGCATGACCTTCATTGCCGAAGGATTCTGCCTCTTCATATTCATTTCACTCCTGCTCCCCTCGATCTCCGGATCTTTCGGAATAGGCGTTTGCTGCGGAGCCCTCATCGCCGGCCTTTATTACTTCCTGCAAAAATGGATTTACAAGGGTATCGGGCTACTATTTACCGACGCTACCCACACTCATCAATGGATAGAGAGCTTTATTTCGATAAATTCACTCATCAGCATTCCTCTCGCCCTGTCGGTCCTAACCATGATATTCATACCGTTCATCGAGCACATCATGCTTATCGCAACGGTTGTTATCTATCTCATTTCCCGCATCTTATTTATTTATAAAGGGTTTAAGATTTTTTACCGCAATATATTAGATTTATTCTATTTTATTGTGTACCTTTGTGCCCTCGAAATTACACCCTTGTTTTGGGTTTATAAATCAAGTGTACTGATATATCATTTTGTCGAACTAAAAATACAGCAGCTTTGAAAATTAAGAAAATTCTTGTTTCTCAGCCTAAGCCGAGTTCCGAAAAATCACCCTACTACGATATTGCCGAAAAATACGGCGTCAATATCGTCTTTCGTCCTTTTATCAAGGTAGAAGGTCTGACTTCAAAAGAATTCAGACAACAGAAGATTTCCATACCGGAATATACAGCTGTTATTTTCACGGCTCGTACCGCCATCGACCACTTCTTCCGCCTGTGCGAAGAGTTGCGCGTCAACATACCGGAAACCATGAAATATTTTTGTACGACAGAGGCTATTGCCCTCTATTTACAGAAATATATCGTTTATCGCAAACGCAAGATATTTTTCGGGAACTCGGGCAAGTTGGACGACTTGGTACCGTCGTTGTTGAAACATGCGGGAGAAAAGTTCCTTTTCCCGGTTTCGGACGTGCACAAAGAGCAAACTACCGTGCTGGAAAAGCATAAAATCAACTATACAAAAGCGATTATGTACCGCACCGTAAGCAACGATTTTGAACCGGGCGAAGCATTCGATTACGATATGCTGTTGTTTTTCAGCCCTTCGGGAATCAAATCGCTAACGAAGAACTTCCCGGAGTTCAAACAGGACGAAATCAAGATTGGCTCTTTCGGTCCTACAACGGCTCAAGCCGTACGCGATGCCGGTTTACGGCTCGACATCGAAGCTCCCTCACCCGGAGCACCATCGATGACCGCCGCATTGGATCTCTTCTTGAAAGAACAGAGTAAAAAGAAATAACCTCTTTTCCAACAAAAAAACGAACCTCATAATCGTCTTTCACCGAAAGGAGGCGCTTATGAGGTTTTTTTTTCAATAGCGATGAACGATTACCGACTTCCCAAAAACGAAAAGCTATGCAGCCGCACAGCGATCGACCGCCTGTTTTCAGAGGGGCATGCGTTCATTGTCTATCCGCTTCGAGTCGTTTACCGCA
>CASFJB010000076.1 GCA_949294945.1 uncultured Eubacteriales bacterium | reverse complement strand
CGCCCAGGAAGATGCTGACGATGGCGGGGGGAGCCTCATGGCCGCCCAGACGGTGGTCATTTCCGGCGGAGGCCACGGACAGACGCAGCATATCCTGATATTCGTCCACAGCCTGGATCACGGCGCAGAGGAAGAGAAGGAACTGGGCGTTCTCATAAGGAGTTTCGCCGGGCTCCAGCAGGTTGGCGCCGGTGTTGGTGATCATAGACCAGTTGTTGTGTTTGCCGCTGCCGTTGACGCCGTCAAAGGGCTTTTCATGGAGCAGACAGACCATGTCAAAGCGGCGGGCTATTTTCTGCATCAGCTCCATGGTGAGCTGATTGTGGTCGGCGGCGATGTTGGCGGTGGTGAATACGGGGGCCAGCTCATGCTGGGAGGGGGCGGCCTCGTTGTGCTCGGTCTTGGCCATGACCCCCAGGCGCCACAGCTCCTCGTCCAGGGCCTTCATGAAGGCGGCCACCCGGGGCTTGATGGTGCCGAAATAGTGGTCGTCCAGTTCCTGACCCTTGGGGGGCTTTGCTCCGAAGAGGGTGCGGCCGGTATATACCAGGTCCCGGCGCTTTTCATATACGGATTTGTCAATGAGGAAATACTCCTGCTCCGGACCCACGGTGGTCTTTACGGAGCTGACCTCGGTGTTGCCGAAGAGCTTCAGCACCCGGAGACACTGGCGGTTCAGCGCTTCCATGGAGCGCAGCAGGGGGGTCTTTTTATCCAGAGCCTCGCCGCCGTAGGAGCAGAAGGCGGTGGGTATGCACAGCACGTGTTCCTTTATGAAGGCATAGGAGGCGGGGTCCCACACGGTGTAGCCCCGGGCCTCAAAGGTGGCTCTCAGGCCGCCGGAGGGGAAGGAGCTGGCGTCAGGCTCGCCCTGGATGAGCTCCTTGCCGCTAAACTCCATGATGACCCGGCCACCGTCCACCGGGGAGATGAAGCTGTCGTGCTTCTCGGCGGTGATGCCGGTCATGGGCTGGAACCAGTGGGTGAAGTGGGTGGCGCCCTTTTCGATGGCCCAGTCCTTCATGGCGTTGGCCACCACGGTGGCGGCGGCGCTGTCCAGGCGCTTGCCCTCGTTCATGGAGCGCTGCACCTGCTTGAACACGTCCTTGGGGAGCCGGGCGCGCATGACGGAGTCGTTGAATACGTCGCAGCCAAAGAAATCAGTTACATTCATGTTTTCCATTTTGTACCTCATTTGAGAGAAAGTTTATATACTGTCTCGCGGGACAGCTTTTCCCCTGCGTGGAGCAGGGCGGAGGGAAAAGCGTAGTGGTTCATGGCGTCGGGGAAGAGCTGGGTCTCCAGACAGAAGGCCTGGCGGGGGCCCATCTTCCTGCCGCCCTTGCCGCTGAACTCCCCAAGGAAGTTGGCGGTGTAGAGCTGCATGCCCGGAAGATCGGTAAAGCACTGGAGGCAGATGCCGCTGGATTGGCTGTAAGCCTGGGCGGCCAGAGGGCCGGAGAGGATGAAGTTGTGGTCGTAGCCGCCGCCCAGCCGGAGCTGGACGTCCTCGGCCTCAATATCCCGGCCTATGGGTTTCATCGTTCTGAAATCAAAGGGAGTTCCCTCTACGGAAAGGGCGCGGCCGGTGGGGATGAGGCCCGGTCCCAGCTCCAGGAAGCTCTGGGCGTTTATCATGAGCTGCTGGTCCAGAACGCTGCCGCCGCCGTTGAGGTTGAAGTAGCTGTGGTTGGTGAGGCTGACTACCGTGTCGGTGTCGCTGAGAGCTTCATAGGCGATGTGCAGCTCGTCGTCGTCGGTAAGAGTGTAGGTGACGGAGACACGGAGGTTCCCGGGGTAACCCTCCTCCCCATGGGGAGAGTGGCGGGAGAAGCGGACGAAGTCCTCCCCTGTATCGGCATGCCAGACATATTTATCAAAGCCCTTTTTGCCGCCGTGGAGGTGGTTTTTCCCCGTCGTTGGGAAAGAGCTTATACTCCCGGCCGCCAAGGGAAAAGGATGCCCCGCCGATACGGTTTGCCACGCGGCCAACGGTGGCGCCTATGTAGGCGTCCTGATTCTCGTAGCCCTCCACGCTGTCAAAGCCCTGGACCAGGTCAATGAGTTCTCCCCGGCGGTCTCTGAAGCAAAGGGACTGGAGCGCCGCGCCGTAATCTATGAGCACGGCCTGGGTGCCCTTGCTGTTTTCCAGAATGTAGGAACACACCGGCTGGCCCTGGGACGTAGATCCGAAGCTGCGAATAAGTGCTGCCATATGAGGCACCTCCATAACATATCGTTTTAAATTTTATCACATTTTAGGGTACAGTCAACAGCTTTAATATTGACAAACCGGGCCGGTACTAATATCCTTTTATTTACACAAAATGACATATTGGCAGAAAAAAGGAGAGAGATATGGCTATTGTTGTTATAGGCGCAGTATTCGTGGATGTGAAGGGTTTCCCAGAGGACAACTACATCCCCACCGGGCGCAACGCCGGGCGGGTGGAGATAGTCCACGGGGGCGTGGGCAGGAACGTGGCGGAGGACATCGCCAATGTGGAGCTGCGGCCCCGCTTCGTCAGCCTGGTGGATGACGACGACCAGGGCGAGGCCGTACTGAAAAAGCTGAACAACCACAAGGTGGATACCCGCTTCGTGGAGCAGGTGCCCGACGGCATGGGCATGTGGCTGGCGGTTTTTGACAACACCGGTGACCTGGCCGGCTCCATATCCAAACGCCCGGACCTGAGCTATATGGCTCAGCTGCTGGAGGAAAAGGGGGACGAGATATTTGCCGATGCCGACAGCATAGTCATAGAGATAGACCTGGACAAGGAGATAATAAAGCAGGTATTCAAGTTCGCCAAGAAATACAACAAGAAGGTCTACGCCGTGGTGGCCAATATGGGCATTGCTTCCCAGCGCCGGGATTTCCTCCAGTCCACCGACTGCTTTGTGTGCAACGTGCTGGAGGCGGGCATCCTCTTTGTCAGCGACTTTTCAAAGCTCAGCCCGGAGGAGCTGTGCCTGGAGCTGAAGGAAAAGGTGAGGCGGGCCAAGATCCCCGCCGTGGTGGTGACCATGGGGGGAAAGGGCTCGGTGTATGCGGACATGCACGGCAACTGCGGTATCTGCCCGGCAAAGCCCGTCCAGGTGAGGGACACCACCGGCGCCGGCGACGCCTACTGCGCCGGAGTGGCCATAGGCCTGACCTACGGCAAGACCATAGAGGAGGCCATGAAGATTGGCACCAAGCTGGCCGCCTCCGTCATCACCCTCTCGGAGAATGTCTGCCCCCGCTTCCTGCCCAGAGAGCTGGGCCTGGATATCGAGGTGGAGGACCTGGACAAATAACGGCGGCAGGGAATATAGTGAAATGCTGCAAAGGCAGCTCCTGAACCGGGGGCTGCCTTTTGCATATTGTCAAAATGCACCAAAAAGTCAGGGGCAGTTTGGGCAAGGAACCGAAAATTCCGGGGCCGGGGAGATGTTCGTTGACAAAAGGGGGGGGGGCTGTTACTATAAATCCAGATAGGGCTGGAAACGTTACCGGAATCGATTCCAGCCGAAATGCGGAGGAATTTGCCGGAGCTGGGAGGAACGGAGAGAGGAAGAAAATGACCATCAAGGACATAGCCAAGGCCTGCGGCGTCAGCGTCAGCACCGTGTCCAGAGTTCTCAATAACCATCCGGACGTGAGCCAGAGCGTGAGAGAAAAAGTCAGCTCCACGGTGGAACGCCTGGGCTATATACCCAATAACAGCGCCAGAGACCTGGTGCGCTCCCAGTCGGACAACATAGGCGTGGTAGTGAGAGGCCAGGATAACCTCTTCTTTTCCGCCATGGTCAAGACCATATCCCGGGAAATAGAGAGCCGGGGCTACACCATGGTCCTCCACTTCATCGGTTCCGATGACGACGAGGTCGTGGCCGGGGCCATACTGGAGCGGGAGAAAAAGCTGAGAGGGCTTATCTTCCTGGGCGGGCGCTTTGATTACAGCGCCGAGACTCTTGCCCCAGTGGGGGTGCCCTTTGTCTGCTGCACCTACACCAACTGCTTCGGCAGCCTGGACGAGAAGGACTATTCCTCCGTATCCATCGACGACTACATGACCGCCTTTCAGGCGGTAAAGACCCTGATAGACCTGGGGCACCGGCGCATAGCCGTGGTGGCCCCGGCTACAAATGACCGCTCCATCAGCGAACTGCGCTACAAGGGCTATAGGGCGGCCCTGGAGCAGAGCGGGCTGGAATTTGACCCCTGTCTCCTGGCGGAGACGGAAGGCTGCTTTGAAATGTCCCAGGCTTACAGGGGGACCGAAAAGCTTATAGACGGCGGCGGGGATTTCACCGCCCTTTTCGCCTTGTCAGACACCACTGCCCTGGCTGCCATGAAGGCCCTGGAGGACCACGGCCGAAAGGTGCCGGAGGACTGCTCGGTGATAGGCATTGACGGGCTCAGCGTCTCGGAATACTCCAACCCCACTCTCACCACCATGGTCCAGCCCGTGGAGGAGATGGCCAGGCACAGCGTAAGCATACTCACGGACATGATAGAGCACAGGCAGCAGAGCTGCCATCTGCGCCTGAAGGCCCGGCTGCGTACCGGCGGCTCCGTGAGAAAAATTTGATTTTCCGGCGCGAAGGCGCCTGAAGATACCACCTCAAACGAGGAATAATATTTTTAATTAAAGGAGAAAAAGCGAAATGAAAAAGACTCTAGCACTGCTTCTGGCACTGGTCATGGTGTTCAGCCTGTGCGCCTGCGGCAGTTCCAATGAGGCCGCCGAGGCCCCCGCTGCCGACGACAGCGCCGCAGAAGCTCCCGCCGCCGAGGCTCCCGCTGCCGAGGGCTCCGTTTACTACCTGAACTTCAAGCCCGAGCAGGATACCCAGTGGCAGGAATTGGCCGCCCTCTACACTGAGCAGACCGGCGTGCCCGTCACCGTGGTCACCGCCGCCTCCGGCACCTATGAGGAGACCCTCATGGCCGAGATGGGCAAGACCGAGATGCCCACCCTCTTCCAGGTCAACGGCCCCGTGGGTCTGGCCAACTGGAAGGACTACTGCTATGACCTGAGCGGCTCCGATATCTACGGCGAGCTCACCAACGACAGCTTCGCCCTCAGCGAGGACGGCGCCGTCTACGGCATTGCCTACGTTATCGAGACCTACGGCATCATCTGCAACACCGCTCTGCTGGCCGAGGCCGGATACACCACCGAGGACATCAACTCCTTCGACAGCCTGAAGGCCGTGGCCGAGGACATCACCGCCCGCAGCGGCGAGCTGGGCTTTGCCGCCTTCACCTCTGCCGGTATGGACTCCTCCTCCGACTGGCGCTTCAAGACCCACCTGGCCAACATGCCCATCTACGGCGAGTACCAGGCAGACGGCATCACTTCCACCGCCGCCATCAAGGGCACCTACCTGGATAACTACAAGGCCATCTGGGACCTGTACATCAATAACGCCACCTGCGCTCCCGCCGACCTGGCCGGCAAGACCGGCGACGACGCCGTGGCAGAGTTCGTCAACGGCGAGGCCGTATTCTACCAGAACGGCACCTGGGCCTACAACGACGTGAAGAGCCTGGGGGACGAGAACCTGGCCATGATACCCATCTACATCGGCCTTGAGGGCGAGGAGAACCAGGGCCTGTGCACCGGCTCCGAGAACTACTGGTGCGTCAATGCCGAGGCCGACGAGGCCGACATCCAGGCCACCCTGGACTTCATCTACTGGTGTGTCACCTCCGAGGAAGGCACCTCCTGCCTGGCCAATGACATGGGCTTTGTCTGCCCCTTCAAGTCTGCCAAGGCAGCCGCCAATCCCTTCGTGCAGCAGGATGCCGAGATGACCGCTGCCGGCAAGGTGCCCGTGTCCTGGAACTTCACCACCATGCCCTCTGAAGAGTGGAAGAACGGCGTGGGCTCCGCCCTCACCGCCTATGCCGCCGGCACCGGCGACTGGGACGGCGTTGTCGCCGCCTTCGTGGACGGCTGGGCCACCGAGTACGAGCTGGCCAACGGCTGATAAGCTTCCCGGGCAGTATCCGTTTCGGAGCAATAAACTTTAATGTATGGGGGTGGGCGGTTTCCCGCCCACCCCCGCGATTTAAAGAAAAGGAAAATACCGGCCGGCAGCCCAGGTCTGAGCTGTGGCCCTGAAAATTTTCGGAGCCAGAACTAAGCCTTGGGAAAATCAAGACGAAAGGGAGGAAGATAAACTTATGGAAAAAGCCATTAGAAAATATTGGCCGGTTTTCCTGCTGCCCACGGTGTGCGCCTTTATCATCGGTTTCGTGATACCCTTCTGCCAGGGACTGTATCTGTCCCTGTGCAAGTTCCAGACCGTGAACAAGACCACTTTCGTGGGCCTGTCAAACTACAGCAAGGCCATTGCCGATACCCTGTTCCAGGAATCCTTCTGGCTCACGGTGCGCTTTACCCTCATCTCCACGCTGCTGATAAACGTGTTTGCCCTCACCGTAGCCCTGCTGCTCACCAGAAAGATACGGGGCACAAACCTGTTCCGCACGGTATTCTTTATGCCCAACCTGATAGGCGGCATTGTGCTGGGCTACATCTGGCAGATACTCTTCAACTGTGTGCTGAGCCTGCTGGGCAAACCCCTGCTGACACTAAACGCCACCTACGGCTTCTGGGGACTTATCATACTCATGTGCTGGCAGCAGATAGGCTATATGATGATAATCTACATAGCCGGGCTTCAAGCCATACCTAACGATTATATAGAGGCTGCCACCATCGACGGGGCCAGCCCCTGGCAGACACTGTGGAAGGTGAAGCTGCCGAACCTTATGCCCTCCATAACCATCTGCCTGTTTTTGTCCCTCACCAACGGCTTCAAGCTCTTCGACCAGAACCTGGCCCTCACCGGCGGCGAGCCGGCCCACGCTTCGGAGCTCATTGCCCTGAACATCTACCAGACCTTCTACTTCCGCTCCGGCGCCCAGTGGAAGGGCATAGGTCAGGCCAAGGCGGTGCTCTTCTGCATAATTGTGGTGGCCATCTCCCTCATCCAGCTTAAGGCCACACGCTCCAAGGAGGTGCAGCAGTAATGAAAAAGAAAAACAAAGTGGTCAGCGGCATCCTCACCGCAGTCTTTACGGTGCTGAGCCTGGCCTGGGTCTACCCGGTGTTCATGGTGCTGATGAACTCCTTCAAGCAGGAGCGGGCCATCACCACAGACGCCGCCTTCCAACTGCCCTCTGCGGATATCTTTGCGGGGCTGGACAATTTTAAAAGCGCTATAGGCTCTCAGGGCTTCCTCTCCGCCTTCTGGTACAGCCTGGTGATAACCGTCACCTCTGTGGCCCTCATCCTGGTGTTCTGCTCCATGTGCGCCTGGTTCATCACCCGGGTCAACAGCTGGGTCTCCAAAGCCTGCTACTACCTGTTCGTGTTCTCCATGGTGGTGCCCTTCCAGATGCTCATGTTCACTCTCTCCTCCCTGGCGGACCGCCTGGGATTCACCAGCCCATATAATATCTGTATTATCTACCTGGGCTTTGGCGCCGGGCTGGCAGTGTTCATGTTTGCCGGCTTTATGAAGTCCATACCCATAGAGATAGAAGAGGCCGCCATGATAGACGGCTGCGGCCCCATACGCACCTTCTTCTCCGTAGTCTTCCCCATTCTCAAGCCCACCATGGTCTCCGTGGGTATCCTGGAGACCATGTGGGTGTGGAACGACTATCTGCTGCCCTACCTGGTGCTGGACAGAAAGAAATATACCACCATACCCATACTCATCCAGTACTTCCGCGGCAGCTACGGCCGGGTGGAAATGGGCCCCATGATGGCCAGCATAGTGCTCACTATCGTGCCCATAATAATCGTCTACATCCTGGGCCAGAAGCATATCATCAAGGGCGTGGCGGCAGGCGCCGTCAAAGGCTGAGGATTTATTTGAAAGAGAAAAGGGATTATGAAAGAACTGATACGCAGCAGCGGAATACTCATGCACATGAGCTCCCTGCCCTCCAACTACGGCATCGGCAGCATGGGAAAATGCGCCTATGACTTTATAGATTTCCTGAAGGCCGCCGGACAGAAATACTGGCAGCTCCTGCCCCTGGGCCCTACCAGCTATGGCGACAGCCCCTATTCCTCCTTTTCCAGCTTCGCAGGCAACCCCTACTTCATCGACCTGGATATGCTGGTGGAGGACGGCCTGCTGGAGAAGAAAGAGCTGGAGGGCATAAACTGGGGCGGCAACAAGGCCCGGGTGGACTACGGCTGTATTTTTCAGAACCGCTTTCCCACCCTGCGCAAGGCCTTTAACAGAGGCCGCGGCCCCCTGAAAGGGCAGGTGGAGGCCTTCCGCCGGGAGAATGCGGCCTGGCTGGAGAACTATGCCCTGTTTATGGCGGTGAAAGCCAAGTTCAATATGGTCAGCTGGACGGAGTGGAAGGACGAGGGCATACGCCTGCACCGCCACGATGCCGTGGAGAAATATTCCAGGGAGCTGAAAGAGGAGATAGACTTCTATGTCTTTATGCAGTACCTCTTCTTCAAGCAGTGGGAAAAGCTCCGCGCCTACGCCAAGAAACAGGGTATACAGTTCATAGGGGATATCCCCATATACGTGGCCATGGACTCCGCCGATGTGTGGAGCGACCCACACTATTTCATGCTGGACAAGGACAACGTGCCTACGGAAGTAGCCGGAGTGCCCCCCGATGCATTCACGGCGGACGGCCAGCTCTGGGGCAATCCTCTGTACAACTGGGACAAGATGCGCAGTGACGGCTACGGCTGGTGGATACGCCGTATAGACGGGGCCAAAAAGCTCTACGACGTGATACGTATAGACCACTTCCGGGGCTTTGACAGTTACTGGGCGGTGCCCGCCGGGGAGCAGACCGCAAAGAACGGCCAGTGGCGGCCCGGACCGGGCATGGGACTGGTGGGCGTGCTGGGCTCCTGGTTCCATGACCTGAGCTTCATCGCCGAGGACCTGGGCTACATCACTCCCAGCGTGAGAAAGCTGGTGGAGGACTCCGGCTTCCCGGGAATGAAGATACTTGAGTTTGCCTTTGACGCCCACGGAGAGTCGGACTATCTGCCCCACCGCTGCGACAAGAACAGCGTATGCTATATGGGCACTCACGATAACGACACCGTGGCCGGCTGGCTGGAGACTACGGACGAGGAAAATCTGGACTTCGCCCGGCGCTATATGAACATCAGCAAGGACGAGGGATGGAGCTGGGGCCTTATACGCACCGGCATGTCCACCGCCTCCAATCTCTTTGTGGTACAGATGCAGGATGTGCTGGAGCTGCCTGCCGGCTGCCGCATGAACACCCCCGGCACCTCCTCCGGAAACTGGCAGTGGCGCATGCTCCCCGGCTCTCTCAGCGATGAGCTGGCGGAAAAACTGCTGGAGTACACCTGGACCTTCAGACGCACGGACATGAAACCCAAGTACCTGGCGGAAAAAGAGAAGGAAAAGGAAAAAGCGGCCAAGGCCGCAGCAGAGGCCAAGGCCAAGGAAGCCAAAGCAAACAAATAAAATCTGATACAAAATCAAAAGCCGTATCCCGGGCAGGGATACGGCTTTTGATTTTCGGCAGAGGACGAAGCCTGGCGCCGGAAACGGAGATGAGCGGACTTTGTTCTATCTCCCGTAAACCCCAAACCGAAGCCCAGTGCAGAGCACGGGTTCGGTTTGGAAAA
>CASFJB010000075.1 GCA_949294945.1 uncultured Eubacteriales bacterium | reverse complement strand
ACCACCACCACCTGGATGGGGGCTATGCGGGGAGGCAGCACCAGGCCGTTATTGTCCCCATGGGTCATGATGATGCCGCCGATGATACGGGTGGACATGCCCCAGGAGGTCTGCATGGGATACTTCTGCTTATTGTCCTTGTCGGTGAAGGTGATGTCAAACTGTCTGGCAAAGCCGTCGCCGAAGAAGTGGCTGGTGCCGGACTGGAGAGCCTTCTTGTCGTGCATCATGCACTCGATGGTATAGGTGTTCTCGGCTCCGGCAAACTTCTCCTTGTCGGTCTTGTTGCCCTTGATGACGGGCATGGCCAGGTAGTTCTCGCACACGTCGGCATAGACCTCCAGCTGATGGAGAGTCTCCTCCCGGGCTTCGGCCTCGGTGGCGTGGAGGGTATGGCCCTCCTGCCAGAGGAACTCTCTGCCCCGCAGGAAGGGACGGGTGGTTTTCTCCCAGCGCAGCACGCTGCACCACTGGTTATACAGCATGGGCAGATCACGCCAGGAATGGACTATATGGCTCCAATGGTCGCAGAAAAGGGTCTCGCTGGTGGGGCGGACGCACAGCCGCTCCGGCAGCTCCTCGCTGCCGCCCATGGTGACCCAGGCGCATTCGGGGGCAAAGCCCTCCACATGGTCCTTCTCCTTCTGGAGCAGGCTCTCGGGGATGAGCATGGGCATGGACACGTTTTCATGTCCGTCCCGCTTGAACATCCCGTCCAATATATGCTGGATGTTCTCCCAGATGGCGTAGCCGTAGGGGCGCATGATGAAGCAGCCCTTTATGCCGGAATAGTCCACCAGCTCCGCCTTGGTGCACACGTCGGTGAACCACTGGGCAAAGTCCACCTCCATGTCGGTTATCTGTTCAACTTTCTTTTCTTTTGCCATGGTTTTACCTCTCTTTTCGCCAGGGCCCTTGCCCCGTCGTATTTGCGGCAGACCGCACCTGAATATTTTAACTTCCGGCCCCGGCCTTGTCAATAGCGGCAGGCAAAATCCATCCTCTCTACGCCTCCGGTTTTTTCCGTTGCCTTCCATTTTTTTGCAGCCGGGATCTCCCCTCTCCCCCACAATGGCTGAATATGGGCTGAATCTCCGCCGCATTTGCCGCCCTTCGACAAAAGTTCCCTGTTTTTTTCTTGACCTAAAGCCCCACAGCCGCTATAATGTTTATGATTGTGAACACCTTTGGAGGTGAATGTTATTAACAAGCAGAAGTTTCTTGCCGAGCTGGGCCGGCTGCTGACCTTTATGTATGAGGAGGACAGGCAGACCGCCCTGGCCATGTACAGCAAGATGTTTGACGATGCCGCGGAGGAACAGCTGCTGCTCCAGTTTCTGATCTCCCCCACCCGGCAGGCCGTCCTCCTGGCCCGTTCCTACGACGCCAAGGAGCGCAAGCTCCAGGTACATACCCAGTCCCGGGAAGAGGAACCGGATTACAGCGACTATGACGGTCAATTCCCCCCCTTCATCCTGGCTATAGACGATCTTCAGCAATCTGCCGCCGCCCAGGGCATCTTCTCCCCTGTGGAGGAGACCCAGCCGGTGGACGAGGACCAGTTCTCCCTCTTTGACGAGCCGGCCGCCCCGGCCCAGGAGGATGAGAACCTCCCTCCCCAGGAGACCCTTCCCCTCGTCTCCGAGCAGCCCCAGCCCCTTCCTCAGGAGGCTGAAGAAGAGAAGGACTCCGTTTCCGAATTTGCCGATGCGGTGGACGCCTTCCTGGCCGATTTCTCCATTGCCGATGGTGAGCTGATCCCCAGCCACAGCCAGCAGGAGGACGCCGGGGAGCCTGAGGCCGAGGAAAACGAGGCCGCTCCCCAGTTCGACGACCAGCCCTTCCGTCTGGAAGAGCTCTCTCCCCAGCCCCTTCCTCAGGAGCCGGCTGAGGGGGAGGCAGAAGCCGGGGAAAGCTCTCTCTCCCTCCAGGAAGAAGAGGAGCTGTCCCCCCTGGAGGATGCCCCTGCGGCCACGGTGCGTAAGGCCAAGGTCTTCCCCCTCATTCTTTATATTATCTTCTCTATTCCCATCACCCTGCTGCTGGTGCTGCTGCTGCTCGTCCCCACTCTCTTCAGTCTGAGCTTTGCAGTGACCTTCGTGTCCTCCGGCGTTCTGGTGCTTACGGGAGCCTTTGCCGGCTTCTCTATCTTTGCCGACCTGATGGTCATCCTGGGTCTGGCCTTGGTCCTGCTGGCTATAGGCCTGCTGTTCACCTGGCTGTTTATCTGGTTCATCGGCGGAGCCATTGCCGGACTTATCCGGGGAGTTATCAGACTGGGCGGCAAGTGGTGCTTTAAGGAGGTGGCGGTCCGGTGAAAAGCGGTTGGAAAATTATTCTCCTGGTGGTGCTCATCGCCATTTTGCTGGGCGCCGTCTGCATGGGCGTTGGCATGATGACCGGCGCGGATTTTGCCCGCATCTGGGCCACCCTGGACGACAAATACCATGTGGAGATGTACTATCAGTACTTCGTAGAGGTCTGGAGCCTGCTCCAGGCGGAGCTGATATAAAACAGACTATCCGGGCGTGTTTCGCATTTTGCCGCGAAACACGCCCGAGTTTTCTTTTTGTTCAATCTTATTCCCCCTTATCCCCTTTAAAACTGTTGCGAAGCGGCGCTCTTTGGCGTATAATGTGTTGTCAATGCTTCTTGGGAGAACTTGCAATGAGAGAGTTTTTGAAAAAATACGCCGCTCCGGCGCTGATGTTTATCATTGTGGCCGCCGTGTGCCTGATGTTCAGCTGCCGCAAAAGCGGAATGTTCATCGACGAGATCTACACCTACGGTCTCTCCAACAGCAGCTACGCCCCATACATCACCGACGTGAAGGGCGGCAGCGCCCTGGGCCAGATCGTCACCCGCCAGGAGCTCTTCGACTATGTGGCCGTCACCGACGGGGAGGGCTTTGACTTCGGCTCCGTGTACTACAACCAGACTCAGGACGTGCACCCGCCTCTCTATTACTGGCTGTTCAACATGGTCTCCTCCCTCTTCCCCGATACCTTTACCAAGTGGACGGGCCTGGGCCTGGACTTCGTGATATACATGCTCACCCTGCTTTGCCTCTACAAGCTGCTGATGGGCCTCTTCTCCAGCAGAGACATAGCCTCGGCAGGAGTGATACTCTACGGGCTCTGTCTGCTGGGCATGTCCACCATGCTGATGATACGCATGTACGTGCTGCTGACTCTGCTGTCGGTGCTGCTGGCATACCTGGTGCTGCGGCTGATAAAAGACTTTAAACCCCCGCTCTGTCCCCTCATCGCCCTGACCATTCTGGCAGGACTTATGACCCAGTACTACTTCGTGTTCTACGCCTTTTTCCTCTGCGCCGCCTACGTGCTCTACGCCCTGATAAAGAGGCAGTACAAGGCCCTGCTGTGGTTCGTCCCCTGGGCCCTGGCGGGAGCCCTGTGCCTGCTGCCGGTCTTTCCCCAGTGCATGGACCAGCTCTTTGCGGACAAGCTGGTCTCCGGCGGCAACGCCATGGAGAATCTGGGTGACATCTCCCAGTATCCCCAGCGGTTCATGTACTACTTTGCCGAGGCCCGCCATGGGCTGAAGGCCGCCATATATGTGACCATTCTTGCCCTTCTCGCCCTGGTCCTGCTGTTTAAACGCTTCCGGGCTGCGGCAAAGGACGGCAAGCTCTGCCCCGAAGCCCTGGTGATAATTTTGCCCGCCTTTGTGGTATTTCCTGTTGTGGCAATCATTTCCCCGGTAATGGACCAGAGGTATATATACAACATCGTCCCCTTCTTCGTGGCGGCGGTATGCCTGCTGCTGCACTGGCTGGACGTGAGCCTGCCCCCTCTGAGGCGGCTTGAGCTGTGGAGGAAGGCAGCGCTGCTGCTTGTCTGTGCCCTGGCCCTGTGGGAGGCCCGCTGCGCCCCGCCCCAGTATCTCTACCCGGAATACGCCCAGTATGACGCCCTGGTGGAGCAGCACGCCAACGAGCCCTGCGTCTACTTCACCGACGACTACTTCGCCCCCATCACCCAGGACCTTATACAGCTGATGCATTTTGATAACTTCTACGTCACCGACGACAAGGGCTATCAGGACATGCTGGACTACCTGGGAGACAGCGGCAGCTTCGTGGCCTATATAGATATCAGCGAATACTGGTCCAGCGGCTACAAGCCGGAGGAGATACTTTCCGGCATCGCCGCCCAGACCGATTATGACAGCTGGGAGCTGCTGTACCAGAATGGTCTCTCAGCCACATATGTGATTACAAAGTGAGGAATAGGCAAATGCTTTCTGTTATTCTTCCCTCCTACAATGAGGAAAAAATGATCTTAATAGCGGCGGAGCGCCTGGCCGCCATCCTTGAGGACGCCGGCATAGACTATGAACTGCTCTTTGTGGACGACGGCTCCAAGGACGCCACCTGGAAAATGATAGAGCAAGCCGCCGAAGGCAACAGCCATATCGTGGGCATACACTTCAGCCGGAACTTCGGCAAGGAGTCGGCCATGTTCGCAGGGCTGGAAAAGGCCCGGGGCGACTGCTGCGCCGTTATCGACTGCGACCTTCAGCATCCCCCGGAGAAGCTGGTGGAGATGTACCGGCTCTGGGAACAGGGCTACGAGGTCATCGAAGGCATCAAGGAGGACCGGGGCGAGGAGAGCGGCTTCCACCGCTTTGCCGCCAACAGCTTCTACGGCCTTATCAGCAAGGCCACCGGCATGGACATGTCCTCCTCCTCCGACTTCAAGCTCCTGGACCGCAAGGTGGTGGACACCCTCAACGCCATGCCGGAGAGGAACGTCTTTTTCCGGGCCCTGTCTTACTGGGTGGGTTACCGCCAGGCCAGCGTCAGCTACAAGGTCCAGGAACGCACCGCCGGGGAGAGCAAGTGGTCCACCCGCTCCCTCATCAAATACGCCCTCACCAACATCTCCTCCTTCTCCTCCGCCCCCCTGCACATCGTAACGGTGCTGGGCTTCATAATGCTGGCAGTGGCGGTGGTGCTGGGTGTGACCGCCCTGGTGCAGAAAATCTCCGGAGTGGCCCTGGGAGGCTTTACCACGGTGATACTGCTGCTGCTGTTTTCCAGCAGCCTTATAATGATATGTCTCGGCATTATCGGCTACTATATCGCCAGGATATATGACGAGATAAAGGGCCGCCCTCGCTACATCATTTCCAAAACCTGCGGAGAAAGCGAGAGTAAGGCATGACAGATAAAATCAGAGAGCTTTGCGTCAAATACCGGGAGATAATCGTCTACCTGATAGTGGGAGTGCTCACCACCATCTTTTCCTGGCTGGCCTGCTGGGTGGCCAAGTTCTTCCTGGACCCCACGGACACCATGCAGAACAACATCATCAACACCATAGGCTGGGTGGCAGGCGTCTGCTTTGCCTACCCTCTCAACAGGAAGTGGGTCTTTCGCAGCGTGAACCCCCAGGTGCTCAAGGAGTTCTTTGAGTTTGCCGCCTCACGCCTCTCCACCTGGGCTCTGGAGCTGGTGATAATGATGGTGACGGTGAACGTGCTGCACATGAGCTACTGGATAGCCAAGATCTTCATTGCCGCCGTGCTGGTGACCATTCTCAACTATGTGTTCAGCAAGCTGCTCATCTTCAAAAAGAAAAAGGATTGACCCATACTTAAGCCAAAAATTTCAGGCTCCCGTGAAAAATCACGGGAGCCTTTTCGTTTTTCTTATGCAGCTTTCTCTTCCCCGGCCTCAGGCTTTCTGCCTTTCTGCCTCCAGCTTCTCCATGGCCCGCACAAAGGCGGGCTGGTCGTAAAGCTCCATGAGCTGTTCGTCCTTCAGGATCTCTTCGGCGAAAAAATTGACTATCTCTCTGGATGTGGCATTTATTCCTTCGGTCTTTTTCAGCTCCAGTCCCGGGTCGAACAGATCCACGTCCGGCCGGACCGCCTCTCCGGTGAGCTTTTCCACATAAGTCTCAAAGCACTCTGCCGCCCGGGCCTTCTCCCCCCGGCGCAGCCAGGACTCCACCATCAGTATCTGGCCCGAATCCAGAAAGCCGAAGGTATTTGCCAGCAGGCTGTAGGCCTCCGCCGCCTTCCGGCAGCGCTCAAAGTTCTCTTCCAGCTGCGGCAGCACCAAGGTGCCTAGACAGCTCAAGGCCCTGGTGAGAGAGATATACAGGCTGCGCTGGGTGGTTTTCAGGGCCTCCAGGGGCTTGCCCTGCTTCAGATAGAGCTGCACCCATATGCCGGTAGGGTCGGTGCACTGCTCCGGCAGCTCCTTCAGCAGGCTCTCGGCCCTGTCCGGCTCCCCCTCCAGTATGGCCAGGCTGGCCAGCAGCATGGCGCACTGCTGCCGGTAGGGGCCGCTGCCGGAGCGGTAAAGCTCTTCCATAAGCTTCTTTTTGCGCCTGCGCCAGGCCAGGCGCTTTTCCTCTTCTGCCCCGGGGAAGAGCAGGGCAAAGCTGTCATAGCTCAAGGCGGCATTGAATTTCAGCGCCTGGCTGTTGGGATAACGGTGCAGCAGCTCATTGAGCCTTGCCTCCCCGGCGGCAGAGCGCTCCTCGGCAGTCCCCTCCCCGGTGAGCAGGGCAAAGACTCCGTTTATCTGCTCCTTGACCTCCTGGTCGGACAGCTCCTCATGAAAGCTGAGCAGGCTGTCCACATTGGTGTCCAGGGCCCTGGCCAGAGGGCAGAGAAGGCTTATATCCGGGTATGAGCTACCGGTCTCCCACTTGCTCACCGCCGGGGCAGATATGCCCAGTCTGTCCGCCAGCTGCTCCTGGGTCAGGCCCTTGGCTTTCCGCAGGGCGGCTATATTGCCGCCTATTTTATTTTCACTGAAGTCCATGGTTTTACCTCCTTTTTTTCCGGCGCCGCTTCGGTATTATTTTATATCATTCCCCGAGACCGAACAAGAGAGGCCTTTTCAATTGCCGGGCAGCTTTTCTTAACCGCCTTTCAAGTCCCCGGGCCGGAGTCCGGATGCAGAAAGCCCCCTGAAGCAGACGCGGCAGCAAAGCGAAGTCTGCATCAGGGGGTTCTCATTGCAGAGACAGGGCCTCATTTCCCGGCGGCCATCTTATAGGCAAAGACTATCATCAGCAGGCTCATAGAGGCGGCAGTGCCCACCAGGGCCGCCTCAAAGCTGAAGGGCAGCACATTCCTCAGCAGGAACACCGAGCCCAGAGCCGCCACATCCACCAGCAGGCGCAGAGCGTTGGACAGCAGCATGGCCTTGTCACTGGCTTTGTCCAGGGCCTTTTTCGTGATATAGCCGTTGAGCAGGGCGGCCAGGGCACCCCAAACCAGGCCCGCCAGGGCGCCTATAAAATATTTCATGGCACACACTCCAAAAATTTTTATTTTGCTTGTAAATTCTAACACATTCTCCTGCGCTTGCCAAGGCTTTTATATCTTTATAAGACAGCATTTGCCTGGGTTATTCTTTGCTCCGGCGCAGATAATAAAAGCGTAAAGCTTTACGAAAAAACTAGAAAGGATACGAAAAATGAGTCCTAAAGAACTGCTCTATATCGAGGATGCTCTCGGCCACACCCAGTTCCTTATAGGTCAGTGCCGCAACGCCGCAAACCAGCTCACCGACCCGGCGCTGAGACAGCAGGCCCAGCAGCTGGTAAACTGCAACCAGAAGCTCTTCAACAGCTTCTACGATCTGGTTTAAGGAGGAGGACGGCATGAACGACAGACAGATAATGGAGGATATACTCCTCACCACCAAGGGCGTCTGCGACCTGTATATGCACGGCGCTATCGAGTCCGCCACCCCCAATGTGCACCAGGCCTTCAACACCGCCCTCAACGACGCTATAAATATGCAGAGCGGCATATATCAGCAGATGTCCAGCCATGGCTGGTATCCCAAGGAGCAGGCTGAGCAGCAGAAGCTCTGTCAGGTGAAGCAGAAGTTCTCCGGCGTCCAGTAAAGCTCCCTGCAGCAGCCCATAAAGCTCTTAACGCCTCCGTTGTATCGGAGGCGTTTTTTCTTATTTTTTTGCTTTTCCTCTCTTAATTATTTTTAAGGCTTATTAAGCAAAGCTTAAAGGCACGAAAGCTCTTCCCATGCTATACTGTGCCCGATGAAAATCACCAGGAGGAAACAACATGAGTTTGAAAATAAGAAAAAGTCTATGCCTGCTGCTTGTCCTGAGCCTGGTCCTGGCTCTCTGCGCCTGCGGCAAGTCTTCCGGTTCCGGTGGGAAAGCCGTCTCCGGGACCGCAGCCCCGGACATCGATCCCCAGTTCGTTTACAGCGCTCAGTTCAAAGAGCTGCTCCTCCCTCAATTCAACAGCTTTTCCACGGCGGCAATGACCGGGGAAGGCTTCTATTTCTGCTACATGGAAAAGACCGGAGAGCGTCCCATCCCCCAGGGGATGAGCCTGGAATACGAAGGGCAGTACGACATTCTGGAGCCCCGCATAGCCTTTTGCGACTTTGAGGGCAAGGTCACCAAGCTGGAGGCCTACAGGCCCAATCTGGCCGAGGCCGACAGTGAAGGCAGGCGGGATTTCCAGGCTACCACCAACATCTACAAGCTGCTGGTGGACCCGGAGGGTAAGCTGGTGGTACTGGAAAATGTCTACCGCTCCTGGTCCCAGGCCCCGGACAATGTGAAGGCCGACGACCCGGAATACTATGACAGTCTGGTCACCGACAACAGCTACTATATCCAGGTGCTGGACGGCAGCAGCGGCGCCTCCCTCAGCTCCAACATGCTGGAGGTATCCGACCCGGACAGCCTCTCTCCCTACAACGCCCAGCTGGACGACAAGGGCAATATCCTGCTGTCCATCCAGTCCACAGGCCTGGCGGCCTTCTCCACCGAAGGCAGGCAGGTATATGACATAGAGTTCAACGGCTATGTCTACTCCATGCTCACTCTCAAAGACGGCAGGGCCGGCATCTTCCTCTACGACATGGACGAGCCGGACTTCGACAAGGCCACGGCCCTGCATGTGGTGAACAGCGACAAGGGGGCCTTCGAGTCTGAGAGCTACCCCATAGACTCCTTTGAACTGCTTCCCGGCGGCGGAGACTACGACCTGTACTATACGGACAAGGGCTATCTCTGCGGCTACAATCTTGGCGACAAGGAGGGCCGCCCCCTTTTCAAATGGACCGGCTGCGACGTGAACAGCAATCTGGTGCAGCTCACCCTGGTGGACGGCGACGGAGTCATCCGTGGCCTGAGCCGGGACGGCGACGGTGAGGACGGCGAGGAAAAGCTGGATTACTTCACCATCTCCAAGCTGCCCTACACCGCCGCGCCAAAAAAGACCGTGCTGAACATGGCGGTGATGTATGTGGACTACAACACCCAGAGCGCCGTCATAAAGTTCAACCGCTCCCACGACGATGTGCGCATAGAGCTTATAGACTACTCGGAATACAACACCGAGGAGGACTGGTCCGCCGGTCTCACCAAGCTGACCACCGAGATCATGGCGGGAAACATGCCGGACATCATCTCGGTGACCGAGCAGATCCCCTACCGGCAGCTGGCCGCCAAGGGGCTGCTGGAGGATCTGTACCCCTACATAGAGGCCGACGGGAGCTTTGACCGGGAGGACTTCTTCCCCAATGTGCTCTCCGCCCTGGAGGTGGACGGCAAGCTCTGCGCCGCCTGCTCCGGTTTTTCGGTGCAGACCGTAGCCGGGGCCAGCTCCGTGGTTGGAGACAAGCCGGGCTGG
>CASFJB010000074.1 GCA_949294945.1 uncultured Eubacteriales bacterium | reverse complement strand
CTCAATGCGGCAGCGGCCTATCTTCTCCGGCACTATGAGGTGCATCATACCCCCGGTGAACTTCTTGTCCAGCAGGGAGGCGGAGTACATCTCCTCCAGGCCGTAGGGGCAGTCCGTGGGCAGTTTGTACTGCTGCAAGAGCTCCAACAGTTCCTCCAGGACATCCCGGGAGCAATAGCCCTTGGCCACGGCGGCCCGGGTGATGGCCGCTATGCCTATGGAAACGGCCTGGCCGTGGAGCACGGTGAAGCCGCTGCAGGCCTCCACGGCGTGGCCGAAGCTGTGGCCCAGGTTCAGCAGCTGGCGCAGGCCTCGGTCATACTCGTCCTGAGCCACGATGTCCCGCTTCATCTCCACGCAGGTGCATATGACCTCCTCCAGCTGCCGGGAGACGGGGAGGGCTGCCAGTTTGTCAAAGAAGTCCCGGCTGCCCAGAACGGCGTATTTGATGACCTCGGCGCAGCCGCAGGCAAATTCCTCCTCCGGAAGAGTGGCCAGCAGCTCCGGGTCGCAGATGACCAGAGCGGGCTGGTAGAAGCTGCCCACCTGGTTCTTGCCCCCGGGCAGGTCCACGGCGGTCTTGCCTCCCACGGAGGAGTCCACCGCCGCCAGCAGGGTGCTGGGTACCTGCACGAAGTTCATGCCCCGCTGATAGGTGGAGGCGGCAAAGCCGGTGATGTCTCCGGTGACGCCGCCGCCCAGAGCCACCAGCACGTCGCTGCGGCTCAGATGCTTTTCCGACAGAAATTCCAGGATGCGGCCGTAGTTTGCCAGGGTCTTGGACTGCTCCCCGTGGGGCAGGACAAAGACCTCCGTCTCCAGGCCGGCGGCCTCCAGGGAGTGCTTCAGCCGCTCGCCGTAGAGGGGAAAGACGATGTCCCCGGAGATGATGACCGCCTTTTTTGAGCCGGTGGCGGCCTTTATAAGCTGGCCGCTTTTGTCCAGCAGGCCCCGCTCCACCAGAACATCGTATTCCCGTGAGGCGGATATGTGTACTTTTTTCACCGGCCGTCCACCTCCTCTTTCAGTCTGCGGCCCTCGTCCAGCAGACGGATGAGCTCTGGCATGTCGTCATTGACCATGGCGTCCCGGTACTGGGTGAGGCTGGCTATAAACAGCTCCAGCTCGTGGAGCAGGAAGTCCTTGTTCTCCATAAAGAGTTCCGCCCACATGGGGGGATTGAGCCAGGCTACACGGGTCAGGTCCTTGTAGCTGCCGGCGGAGAAGCCCTTGTGTATCTTGGCGGTGGGGCTCTTAATGTAGGCGTTGGAGACCACGTGGGCCATCTGGGAGGTGAAGGCTATCATCAGGTCGTGCTTTTCCGCCGTAGTAACGGATATCCTGCCGAAGCCTGCGGGGGAGAGCAGCTCCTTCACCCGGCCCAGCAGCTCTATATCGTCGAAGCGGGGGGGCACGATGACCATGGGAGCGCCCTTGTACATGCTGCCCTTGGCGTATTTGAAGCCGGAGTTGTGGGTGCCGGCCATGGGGTGGCCGCCGATGTAGGTGAAGCCGTCCCTCTCCGCAATGGGGAAGCAGGCGGAGCACACCACCCGCTTTGTGCCGCAGCAGTCCATCACCAGGGGCTTTTGCCCGAAGTGGGGGCCCATCTTGTCTATATAATCAATGGCTGCCTGGGGGTATAGAGTGACCAGGATGAGGTTGCAGTCCCCGGCGTTTTCCTCAGTGAGTTCTCCGTCCACGGCGCCGCTGAGCATGGCGAAATCCAGCACCGAGCGGGTGCGGTTGAAGGCCAGCACTTCGTGGCCCTCATTGTGGTAGGCCCAGGCGAAGGAGCCGCCTATGAGCCCCAGACCGACGATACCGACTTTCATCAGACTATAGCCTCCCTCAGCTTTTTGACTTTCCCGGCCAGAGCGGCGTATTCTTCCGGCCGCAGGGACTGGGCCCCGTCGCAGAGAGCGTGGATGGGGTCGTTGTGTACTTCTATTATCAGGCCGTCGGCTCCGGCGGCTGCCCCTGCCAGAGCGCAGGGGGGCACCAGCTTGGCAATGCCGGTGGCGTGGCTGGGGTCCACGATGACAGGCAGATGGGACAGCTCGTGGAGCATGGGCACGGCGGAGATGTCCAGGGTGTTTCTGGTGTAGTCGCTGTAGGTGCGGATGCCACGCTCGCAGAGCACCACCTGTTCGTTGCCGTTGGCCATGATGTACTCGGCGCTCATAAGCAGCTCTTTAAGGGTATTGGCCAGGCCCCGCTTCAAAAGTATGGGCTTGTCCATCTTGCCCAGCTCCCGCAGCAAATCAAAGTTCTGCATGTTCCTGGCGCCCACCTGGAGCATGTCCACATCCTCAAAGAGAGGCAGGTCAGCCACACTCATTATCTCGGTGACAAAGGGCAGTCCGGTCTCCTGACGGGCTATCTTCAAAAGCTCAAGGCCGGTGGCCTTCAGGCCGGGGAAGTCGTAGGGAGAGGTGCGGGGCTTGAAGGCGCCGCCACGGAGCATCTGGGCTCCGGCGGCCTTCACTGCCTTGGCCACGGCCACTATCTGTTCCTCGCTCTCCACGGAGCAGGGCCCGGCTATCATGACGAAGTTGCCGCCGCCTATCTTCACACCCTGGCAGTCCACCACCATGTCCTCAGGGTGGAACTTCCGGTTGCAGCACTTGAAGGGCTCGGTGACCCGTTTTACCGCGTCCACTATCTCCAGGCTGCCCACCAGATCCATGTCCACCCGGCTGGTGTCCCCTATAAGGCCCAGGACGGTCTGATAGGCACCCACGGATATGTGGATCTGCAGTCCCAGGTTTTTAAGCCAGCTTATCAGCTGGTCCCGCTTGTCGTCGGTCACGCCGTGTTTGAGTACAACTATCATTTTTCCGTCCTCCGTTTAAATAGCAGATTTACCTCCCGGCGCTGAGCCGGGTAATAAAAAAATGCTGCTCAGGTGTAACCTGTGCAGCATCATAAGCAATTTTAACAGCTTCTTTTTTGCATCACAAATTACCCTTACCTCAGCTTGGCGGTAAAGTAGTAATAGTATGCAGCAAAAACGAAGTTCTTCATGGAGAAAAGGCTCCTTGAAATATAATTACGGGAATAAATATAAACCCGAAAGCCTGAGCTGTCAAGAGTTTTCTGGGACTAATCCCCAGAAGATCTGGGAATATTGGGGCTGTGGACCGGCTCGAAGATCAACCAGCGCCCGTCCATGTTCAGCTCCAGCTCTCCGCTGTCTCCGTACTGGTAGCCGTAGGGGGCGCCGAAATTGGACTGGCCGTCCCGGGAGGGAATGAGATTGCGTTCAAGGCTGTCGGTGATCTGCCCGTCCATCATGCCGCAGCGTCCGTCTCGGTCGCTCTCCCGGCCGGTGCTCTGGTAGAGCTGGCCCTCCACCATCATCAGCAGGACGGTGGGCTCCGGGTCCTCCGGCAGATGGGTGAACTGGGCGTCCATCACCCTGGTGGTGGGCCTGGAACTGTGCAGGACAAATCTGAAGAGGGGCGCGCAGATGCCCGGCTCCGGCAGCGCCTCTTCCGAGCAGCGGGCGGCAAGACTGAAAGCCAGATATAACATCAAAGCCAAAACCATAAACATCATCATGGGATACCTCCCGTTTCCATGTTATGTAAATAAGACGTCACAGTTTGGCAAAAAGTTCCGCTCTTGACTTATTTAAATTACAGTGATAAATTGTAATAAATATGCCGGTGTGGTGGAATGGTAGACACAAGGGACTTAAAATCCCTCGTTGGCAACAACGTACCGGTTCGAGTCCGGTCACCGGCACCAAAAATCCCGAACGCAACAGCGTTCGGGATTTTTACAGCTTGTCAAAAAAGTCTGTAGGACTTTTTGACAAGCTGTGAGACCTGGCGTTATTCAACGCCAGGTCTCAAAAGTATCAGTGGTATTTTCCGCCCCGGGGCGCCGGGGCTCCGGACCGGGGGCCACTGCCCTCACCGGAGGACCGGCTGAGGGCAGCAGGACTTCCTGCCGGCCGAGAGGGAAGGGGCTTTAATTATTTTCAAACGCCGATTCCCAGGCTTATCAGCAAAGCAATGACCAGAGCCGCAACGTTGGTGAACACAACGGAGATCATGAAGTAGTACTTGTAGAGCTCCTTGTGAGTCATCTTGGACACGGCGCAGGCGTTAACAACGCCGGAGCTGTGGGGCAGGGTATCCAGGCCGATGGAGGATGCGGATATCAAACGGTGCAGGGCAGCGTTGGGGATGCCCAGGCTGGTGAAGTAATCGCCTAGGTTGTTGAGCACGATGCTCAGACCACCGCTGGAAGAACCGGTAATACCGGCAGCAATGTTGACGGCAAGCCACACCTTGAAGGGGGCGGGGCCGGGGATGGAGTGCAGAGCGCTGATGACGTACATGTAACCGGAAGCCTCGCCGATGACGGCGCCGAAGCCGGAGCAGGAGGACATGAGGGTCAGGGTGGACACACCGCGCATAATACCTTCGGCAACAGTGTTCTTGATGCACTTTTTACGCTTGAATTCCTTGAAGAAGAGAACGTAGCAGGTGAGGCAGCCGGCGGCAAGGCTGGGTCCGATGCCGATGTCAATAACGTTGAGGCAGACCAGCAGCACTACGCAGGGCAGCAGGCACAGCAGCAGGTTGTACTTGGGGATCTCGATATCGGGGATGATCTCCTTGACAATGTTTGCGCCGGTGGGCAGGAAGCCCTCGCCGACCTTGGCGGTGCGGCGCACCTCATAGACCAGGAAGATAACGGACAGGCCGATCTGCACCACGGCACCCACAATGCCCAGCAGGGCGCCGGCGGTGGGCTGGGTTCCCAGGTACTCCATGGGAATCAGGTTGGTGGGCTGGGGAGAGCCGGGGAGCAGGCCGACGGTGAAGGTGGCGGAACCCAGAACGGCAAAGCCGTACAGCTTCCAGGGGATGTTCAGATCTTCAAAGAGACGGCGGGCTATGGTCACCATAAGGAAAACAACGATCAGGGAGGTAACTCCGCCGTAGGTGAGGATGCAGTTTATCATAGGAATGGTGAGAACTGCCAGGACCCGCTGAGTGGTAGGGTTCTTGCTCAGATAGCACATATGCTTGAGAGCGTCGGCAATTCTGAATGCGGCGCCGCTGTCACCCATGAGCTTGGCAAACAGAGAACCTCCTATGAACATAATCATGTACTTGCCCCAGAAGCCGGCCATGCCGGTGGCAAAGGTGCCGGTAACGGCAGTTACTACGTCCATGCCGCTGAACAAGGCGACGATTATGGTGCTGCATATTGCAATGAAGAGCAAATGCCAGCCCTTGACTGCTGCGTAAACATAGAATACAAGTGACAATAATATGCCTATAAGGCTCAATACTTCTTGAGACATAATTACACACTCTCTTTCTGTATCGATCGGTACTGTTAATTCAGAACACGAATTTTTCCTTTAAGCCGGATATGATGTCTTCAGTCTCTGCGACTATCTTCTTCACCATATCCTCGCATCTGGGCAGGTCGGTGATACGCTGAGAACACTCTCCTGCGCCGGCCATGGCGTTTTCCATATCTCCACCATAAGTAGCCGCCACGCCTTTGCGCTCGGTCACCAGCAGATCCATGGGGATCTTGGAGAAGTCATCGGGGACGCCTACGTAGGAGCCGGGAGCATCTTTTGCGGTGGCATAGGCATGGGCCTGGGCGGCGGGGGTACGCAGCCAGCGGGCGGGGCCCACAAAGCCACGGGCGATTATGGTGCCGCCGTCGGGGCAGTCCACAACCAGCTTTTTCCACAGATCGCAGAAATCGCTTTCCTCGGTGGCCAGGAAACGGGTGCCCATCTGCACGCCGTCGGCGCCCATTGCAAGGGCGGCGGCGAGGGTCTTGGAATCGCAGTAGCCGCCGGTTCCGCAGACCAGGGTGTTCTCGTCGGAGAACTTCTCCACGATGTCGGGCAGAAGGGTCATGCTGTGCACCGGCTGCCAGGCGGTGTGGAAGCCGCCCTCATGGCCGGAAGCTATCAGCACCTGAACGCCGGCTTTCTTGCAGCGTGCAGCAGTGCGTACGCCGGGGAACACATGCATCCATATCATGCCCTGCTCTTTTACGAAGCCGGCCCAGGGCACGGGGTCACCGGCAGTGGTCACAAGGACCTTGAAGCGCTTGGCCATCTCCGGGTCCTTGCGGACCTCTTTGATCGCCTTCATGACGTTCATGGCATTTTCCTTGACCTCGGCGGACACCATGACGTTTGCGCCGAAAACTGCACCTTCCTTGGTCTCGTTGAAAATGCGGGTGAACATCTTTTTGAAGATCGTCACATCGTCATCGCTGTAGTCGGCATGTGCCTGCCGGCAGAAATCTTCAAAAACAACGGGGTTGGATTTGCGAGATGTAGTACCGAAGGTGCTGCACAGACCGAGGCAGCCGGCATTTGCCGCGGCAATGCACAGGCTGGTTACGGGGAAAGGACCCATGCCGGCCTGGATTATGGGGTACTTGATGCCTACAAGCTCAGTAAGTCTCGTTTTGATCATTGTACTTCTCCTCAGCAAATAGTTTATACTGTTATCTTTTTTCTGATCAACTGCTCTGCACTGAATGGCCGAGCCAAAGTATGTATCTGTTTAAGATCCAGCAGCTGCGGCAGGCTTAGAAGTAGATGCCCAGGCTGATGAGAAGGGCGGCAAAGCAAGCCATTATGATGGTCAGTACAACAGTGAGAATGAACATATTGATATAGGCCTGCTTGTGAGTGAGCTTTGTGGTGGACAGGGAGGTGATGATACCGGCGCTGTGGGGCAGGGTATCCAGACCTATAGAGGACATGGTAACGAGCCTGTGGAGCTGTGCCCCGGGGATTCCGGTGGCGATGAACATGTCTCCGAAGTTCTGGAGGGCGATGTTCATACCGGAGGAGGAAGAGCCGCAGATACCGGCGCAGACGTTGGTGATGAGCACGATGGTAAAGGCATTGACGCCCAGGGAGTAGAGGCTGTCCACGATGGCGTTGAAGCCGGGGACGGCTGCAACCACGCCGCCGAAACCGGAAGCGCAGCAGACGGTGATCAGAGGCATAACGGCCATGGGGATGGAGCCAGCCAGCAGGGCCTTGATGTTCATGGGCTTCTTCTCCAGGATGGAGTAGATCACATAGCCGACGACAGTGCCGGAGAACAGGGCAATGATGGCGGACAGCTTAATAACGTTGAGCACAATGATAACGACTATCATGGGAACAAGGCAGGCCCACAGGGGCTTCTCGTTGTCCACGGTGGGCTCAACCAGCTTCTCTTTGCTTATCTCGGTGCCGGTGGGCAGGAAGCCCTCGCCTCTCTTGCTGGTGCGGCAGACCTGGTAGTAGATGTACAGGGCGCCCAGGATGAGGCTTATGACACCGCACAGGATACCCAGACCCGGGGCAGCCATGGCGGTAGTGCCGAAGTATTCACAGGGAATCAGGTTCTGCATCTGGGGAGTGCCGGGGAGCATACCGATGGTGACGGTGGAGGAGCCCAGAGAGGAGCAGCTGTACAGCCACCAGGGGACATCCATTTCTTTGAACAGTGCGCGGGCAAGAGCCACGACTATGAACACGGAAACGAAAACGTTAACGCCGCCGTAGGTGAGGATCAGCTGGACGAAAGGAATGCTGGCAACGGCAAGGAACTTGGCAGTGAGGGGATTCTTTGCCTTTCTTACCTGCCGTGCAACTTTTACGGCAATGGAAGCTGCGGCGGCAGAGTCGCCCATGACCTTTGCAAATAGGCCGCTGAACAGGAAGAGCAGGAAATATCCGGACAGGAAGCCTGTCACCTTGGGCATGAATGCGTCAGTAAGTGCAGTGAAAGGATTCAGACCTCCGAAAATTGCAACAACAGCTGCTGCAATTACGGAAACAAAGATCGTGTTGAAGCCTTTATAGGCAAGCCATATAAAGACTGCAAGGCCAAGTATGATTCCGATAATACTAATCATAATGAAACTCCTTCTTTTTATTCTCTTTTCTACATTCCCTGCAATTGCTCTCCTATACGTGCTGCCGGTGTATAGATGGACAATTTTTGAATGTTGATTAAATATTAACAAGTACTGTTAGAAAATTAAACATCAATCAATCCAAAAAAAACGGTTGATATTTTGCGGATCTCTGGTTAAAATGTCTATCAGGGAAGAAAAAATAAAAATTTCTATCGACAATTTATAATGAGGAATAGACAATGACCATTACAAAATCTATGGTTTGCGATATACTGTCCCAGTATCAGATCACAGAATACATAGCGGAAAATGCAGCATTTTCCTTTGAAAGGGCAGAGTTCCTCTCCGGAGACAGCGGCAGTTTTTCTCCCGCTGTCCTTTACATTTCAACGGCCGAACAGCTGGAGCAGTTGGAATGTCCGGAAATGGACGGGATCTGCATCCTGTGCCAGGGCAGCGACGGCTTTGCCCGGGAGCTGCTTAGCCGCCGCAAGCTCAGCCTGCTCCTGTTCCCGGAGGATATCGACTTCTTCCAGGTGGCCAACAAACTGCTGAAAGGCCTCTTCCGCCTGAACAGCTGGGAAAACAAGATAAAAACCATCATTGCTTCCCGGGAACCGATACAGAACCTCATAGAGGCCGGCGCCGACATTTTTGGAGAAAATCCCCTTGTGCTTCTCAGCGTGTCCTTCAACGTGGTGGGCAGGAGCATGGACTCCACCGCTTATAATGAGCGGGTCAACAGGCTGCTTCAGAGGGGCTACCTTACCCAGGAGGAGTCGGACATCATGTCCCGCATGGGCTATCCTTTGCATAGGGAGGACTACAGGGAGGCAATGCGGGTAGATCCCCCCACGTATATGGGCTGCTCCTTTTTCCTTATCGCCTTTCCCTCCTCAATGAAGCAGGCCGCCTTCTTTACCGTCTATTTTGTGGCGACTGAGCCCACCCAGGGCCTGCTGGATATCTTCCGCTACTATTCCGCTCTGGTGCAGGACTACATCAAGAGCCAGCTGAAGCCGGGGGAGCAGATGCCGTCGGCTCTGGAGATGTTTATGGATGACATCCTGCTCCACACCAATGAGGACAGGGCCTACCTGAGCGACAGGGCAAGGCAGCTGCAGCTGCCCCTGAATGAGCCTTACCGGGTGGGGCTTATCCAATGGGAGGCCTATTCCCGGGACCAGGCCGACTATGTCCTGTGGCGGGTGCGCTCCGTACTGGGCAATTCCGTATACAGGATCATGCGTTATCACGACTCCATCCTGCTGCTGATGAAGGGCAGCGTCTCACACAGCAGCGTTGTCAAGAGCATGGATGAGACTGCGGACAAGCTCTCCGGAATACTCTCCGTCTGCAACGGCTACCTGGGCTTCTCCCCGGAGGTGGACAATCTGTTCAAGCTGGATGTGGCCTATAAACAGGCCTGCTCGGCGGCCAAATACGGGAAGATGGTGGCCGCCGACGAGAAGCTCTACTTCTATTCCGAATATTATATATACGATATGATAGACAGCTACTCGTCCAGGTTCGGGATGAAAGACATGTTCGTCCAAAAGCTCCGCCTTCTGGAGAACAAGGACGAAGGCAGCTTCAACAACCTGAACCTCCTGCGCTGCTACCTGATGTCGGAGAGGAACCTGTCCGTGACGGCAAGGCTGCTGCACATGCACAGGAACAGCGTCATATACAGGATCAGCAAGATCTCTGATATCCTGGGCGTAGACATGGATGAGCCGGATGTGCGGCTGAGGCTGCTGATATCCTTCAAGATCCTGGAGATGATAAACGGCCGGAAGTTCCCGCCTTTGCACAGCGGAGACAGCACAGACCAGTAAATAATATAGAAGCAAG
>CASFJB010000073.1 GCA_949294945.1 uncultured Eubacteriales bacterium | reverse complement strand
TATCAAGGTCGGCATAGCCGCTCCTGACGTGACCCACGGCTGGGTGGCAGGCGTTGCCTACTATGCAGAGAAGTACTGCAAGGACAACAACCTGGATTACAAGATCACCACCTCCGCCGACGCTGCCGAGATGACCTCTGCTCTCCAGGACCTGATGGCCTGGGGCGCCACCGTGGTCGTTTCCTGGCCCCAGTGGACCGGCATGGAGACCGCTCTTCAGGAAGTCATTGATGCGGGCATCCCCGTTGTGAACTTCGACGTTGACGTTGCCTGCGAGGGCATCTACAAAGTCACCGGCGACAACTATGACATGGGCTACCAGTGCGCCAAGTACATATCCGAGAAGGTTGGCGACGGCGCCATCATCGCCGTTATGGACGTGCCCTCTTCCGGCTCTGTCTGCGAGCTGCGTAAGGAAGGCTTCTACGCCTACATGGACGAGATCGGCTACGACATGACCAACGTCTTTGAAGTGACTCTGGAGTCCTTCGCCCGTGACGACGGTCTGGCCGTCATGGCTGACATCCTGGAGAAGAATCCCCAGATTGACGCCGTGTTCTCCATGGATGACGAGACCTCCATCGGCTCCATCCAGGCCATCACCGAGGCCGGCCGTACCGACATCAAGGCCATCACCGGCGGCGGCGGATGCCAGGAGTACTTCCGTATGATCGCCGACGAGCAGTATGCCGACCTGGGCCTGTGCAGCGCTCTGTACAGCCCCTCCATGGTTCAGGATGCCATCAAGACCGCTATTGACCTGCTCAACGGCGGCGAGGCTGAGCCCATCGTTGTCATCCCCACCACCATCGTTTCTGCCGACAACGTGGCCGAGTTCCTGGATCCCGAGAACACCGTTTACTGATAATAATTTAAAGACGTATCCTCGAGTGGGCTATGGCTTTGTAGCCATAGCCCACTTGCAATAGGGGCTCAAACTTTTTCTTTAAAAAAGTGCCAGGGCTCCTTCGGCAGTTTTTTGAAGAAAAGCCAAGGATAATACCATAAGAAAACGGAAGTGATAGCTTGAACCTGAAAATGGAAAATATCTACAAGTCCTTTGGAGCCAACGATGTCCTTCAGGACGTGGCCTTCAGCCTGGACACCGGGGAGATCTGCGCCCTGCTGGGAGAAAACGGCGCCGGCAAATCCACTCTGATGAACATCCTGGGCGGCGTGCTCCAGGCGGACAAGGGCAGCATAAGCCTTGACGGTGAGAAAAAGCAGTTCAATTCCCCTGTGGATTCTCTGGACGCCGGCATAGGCTTTATCCATCAGGAGCTGAACCTTATAAACGACCTGACGATATATGAGAACATGTTCATAACCCATCTGCCGAAAAAGAAGATGTTCCTGGATGCAAAGCTCATGCAGGAAAAGACCAGGGAGCTTTTTCAGCGCATGAACATCGACCTGGACCCCTGCACCATGGTGCGGGAGTTGGACGCCTCCTACAAGCAGATAGTGGAGATATGCCGGGCACTGATGCAGGATGCCTCCATCATCATCATGGACGAGCCCACCACCTCCCTTACCGAGCCTGAGATACAGCGTGTCTTTACCATGATGCGCTCCCTGAAGGAGCAGGGTGTGGGGATCATATTCATCTCCCACAAGCTGGGCGAGGTCATGGAGATATGCGACAGGTACACGGTACTGAGGGACGGCAACATGGTGGCCTCGGGCAAGGTGTCGGAGACCAATCAGAAGCAGCTGGCGGCCTACATGGTGGGCCACGAGGTCCAGAGCGATACCAACAGCGAACGCTGCGAGTACGGCGAAGAGATGCTGCGGCTGGAGGGCCTCAGCGACGGGCGCCATTTCCACGACATCTCTCTCTCGGTGCGCCAGGGAGAGGTCCTGGGCGTCACCGGACTGCTGGGGGACGGGCGCAGCGAGCTGTTCCAGACGGTGTTCGGCGCCATGAACGGCGGCCGCTATTCCGGTAAGATATATCTGGGCGGCAAGGAAGTACATATGCGCAACACTCACCAGGCCCTGGATGCAGGGCTGGCCTATCTGCCCCGTAACAGAAAAGAGAACGCAATATTGAAAGACATGTCCATTCTGGACAACGGCTCCATAGTCTATCTGCCAAAGCTCTGCCGCAAGGGCTTTATAGACTTCGATAAGCAGGAGCAGCTGTTCATGGAGCAGGTGGAGAGCCTGCACATCAAGATGGGCAGCAAGAGTGACAGGATAACCAGCCTCTCCGGCGGCAACCAGCAGAAGGTGGTGCTGGCCAAGTGGCTCGTCTCCCATCCCAAGGTCCTGGTGCTGGACAATCCCACCCAGGGCGTGGACGTGGGAGCCAAGGAAGAGATTTATACCATCATCCGCCGTCTGGCCTCTGAGGGCGTGGCCATTGTGGTGCTGTCCTCTGAAGCTCAGGAGATAATGCGGGTGTGCGACAGGAGCCTGGTGCTGTTCCACGGCCGCCAGGTGGGCGAAGTCAGCGGCGAGAACATGAACGAACACTACATCATGTACCTGGCCACAGGCGGCAAACAGAAGGAAAGAGAGTGTGTGTGAAAATGGAAAAGACAAGGCTTGAAAACAACAAGGGAGCCCTGGGCTGGTTCAAGGAGAAATGGTCCCATAACGCCCTGTTCTCCACCGTATTTGCCCTGGTGGTGATGGTGCTCATCCAGTGCGTTGTAATGTGGATAAACGCCGGCTCCTTCGGCGGCATGTTCGGGAAGATGGGCATGGCCTGGCTGAACATCCTGCGCAACAACGCCTATCAGGGAGTTATAGCTCTGGGCATGTGCTTTATAATAATCAGCGGTGGCATTGATTTGTCCGTGGGTTCCATGCTCTGCGCCCTGGGCGCCATCCTCATGTACCTGATAGCTCCCACGGGCCTTCTGGCCTCCATCGGCCTCACCGGCCCCGTGGCTTATGTGATAGCGGTGGTTCTCATACTCATAGTGGGCTATTTCTTCGGCCAGATAAACGGCGCCCTAATCGCCTACGGCAAGCTGCCCCCTTTCATTGCCACCCTGGGCACCATGAAGGTATTTCGCTCCGTGACCCAGCAGCTCACCAAGCAGTTTAACCCCGAGATCCCCGCCGGCTTTAAGCTCATAGCCTCCGCCAAGGTGGGGGGCCAGGTGGTGCTGCCCATAATCTACTGGGTGGTCATCGTGGTGATAATGCACATCATCTTCACCCGCACCGCCTTCGGCCGCCAGACCATAGCTATCGGCTCCAACGAGCGGGCGGCCAAGCTCTCCGGTATAAATGTCAACAATGTGAAGCGCCGCATCTACGCCCTGGGCGGCGTGATGTGCGCCGTGGCGGCAGTGATATATATCGCCCGCATAGGCTCCATGGACTTTGCCAATGCTGGCAACGGCTATGAGATGGACGCCATTGCAGCCGTCATCGTGGGCGGCACCTCCATGTCCGGCGGCCGGGGCAGCCTGGTGGGCGCCTTCCTGGGCATGTTGATCATCGGCGTAATGAACAATATCCTGAATACCGTTGGCGTACCCACCTTCCTCTGCGACGCAGTCAAGGGCCTGATAATCATCTTTGCCGTACTGCTGCAGAAGAAGGAGAGCACCTGAGCAGAGGAGGAGTAATATAATGATAAAGGTAGGTATACTGGGCTGCGGCAAGATAGCCCAAGTGCGGCACATTCCCGAGTATGCGGAAAACCCCGACGTGGAGCTGGCGGCCTTCTATAACCCCAGCCGCAAGAGAGCTGAGGAGCAGGCGGAGAAGTACGGCGGCAAGGTCTATGACACTGCCGAGGAGCTCCTGGCCGACGAGAGCATAGACGCAGTGAGCATCTGCGCTGCAAACTACGCCCACGCGGAGTTGAGCATCAAGGCCCTGGAGGCGGGCAAGCACGTGCTGTGCGAAAAGCCCATGGCCACCAACCTGGCCGACTGCGAGGCCATGGTGGAGTGCGCAAAGAAAAACGGCAAGTTCCTGATGATAGGCCATAACCAGCGTCTGGCCAAGGCCCATGTGGAGGCAAAGCGCCTGATAGACCAGGGGCTCATAGGCGATATAATCTCCTTCCGCACCACCTTCGGCCACGGCGGGCCGGAGACCTGGGCAATAAACCCGGGGAAGAACGTGTGGTTCTTTGACAAGAAGAAGGCTGCCATGGGTGCCATGGCGGATCTGGGCGTACATAAGACCGACCTCATCCAGTTTCTCACCGGGCAGCGGGTGGTGCGCACCACCGCAAGGCTGGTGACCCTGGATAAGCGTGGGGAGGACGGAGAGCTCATCGGCGTGGACGACAATGCGGTGTGCATCTACGAGATGTCCGGCGGGGCCTTCGGCACCATGACCGCCAGCTGGACCTACTACGGCGCCGAGGACAATTCCACCGTGCTCTACGGTACCAAGGGCATCATGCGCATCTACGACGACCCGGCCCACTCCATCGTGGTGAAGCTTGCCGACGGCGAGGAGCAGACCTACGACGTGGAGCAGATCCAGACCAACGACAACCAGACAAAGTCCGGGGTCATAGATCTGTGGGTGGACTGCCTGAAGAACAACACTCCTCCGGAGATATCCGGGGAGTCCGCCCTCTATGCCATGAGAGCGGTGTTTGCCTCCATCGAGTCCTCCCAGACCGGCAGGGCCGTGGAGATAGAAGCCAACAAATAAGAAGGGAGAGTCTTTGATATGATGAAGTTTGGCCTGCTCACAGCCATACTGGACGGCTGGAGCTTTGAAGAGGCGGTGGACACCGCCGCCGAAATGGGCTTTAAATGCCTGGAAGTGGCCTGCTGGCCCGCCGGCAAGGCCGAGCGCCGCTACGCCGGCGTGTCCCATATCGACGCCGAGAGAGTCTGCGCCGACGACGAGTATGCAAAGTATGTGAAGGACTATGTGGCGGGCAAGGGCATGAGCATATCCTCCCTGGCCTTCTATCCCAACACCATGGACCCGGATCTGGAGAAGCGCTCCTCCGCCATCGCCCACCTGAAGGCTTTGATAAAAGCCTCCCAGAAGCTGGGCGTGGGCATGGTCAGCACCTTTATCGGCCGTGACCAGCACAAGAACCTGGAGGAGAACATTGAGCTCTTCAAGGAGATCTGGCCGGACATCATCGCCCTGGCGGAGGACTGCGGCGTAAAGGTGGCCATTGAGAACTGCCCCATGCTCTTCGGCGCCGACCAGTGGCCCGGCGGCCAGAATCTCATGTGCACCCCGGTGATATACCGCAAGCTCTTTGAGATAATACCCTCTCCCAACTTCGGCTTGAACTTCGACCCCAGCCACTATGTGTGGCAGGGCCTGGACTATCTCAAGACCGTGTACGAGTTTAAGGACAGGATATTCCATATCCACTTCAAGGATATCAAGCTCTATCCGGAAAAGCTGGCGGAATGCGGCGTGCTGGCCTATCCTCTGGATTACATGTCCCCCAAGATCCCCGGACTGGGTGATGTGGACTGGGGTGCCTTCATCTCCGCCCTCAACGACATCCGCTTTGAGGGCTGCGCCGTCATTGAGGTGGAGGACAAGGCCTTTGAGAGCTGCCGGGAGGATATACTCAACTCCATCCGCCTGTCCAAGCGCTACCTGGATAACTTTATAATCTGAGGGGGCGTAGAAGTGAAAAAACGCATTATTGCCGTAAATTCCAACTGCTACCACGGCTACTCCATTGAGGAGGCCGTGGCAGGCATCAAGGCGGCGGGCTTCAAGTACATAGAGCTCACCGCCACCAAGGGCTGGACCGAGCACGTGTTCCCGGACCAGAGCTTCAAGCGGGCCCTGGAGGTCCAGGACCTGCTGGAGGAAAACGGCCTGATACCCTTTGCCATGAGCGGCCACACCAACCTGATGGACACCGCACGCATAGGGGACTTTGTGAACAACATCCGCCTGGCCCACTTCTTCGGCTGCGAGTACATAGTCTCCTCCATAGGGGAGGCCCATCTGGAGGACAAGGCCGTGGCCTCCAATGAGGTGGTGGCGGAGCACATCAAGGGCTTGGTGCCCTATCTGGAGAAGTACGACATGAAGCTGGTGCTGGAGATCCACGGTGACCACGGCACCGGGGCCATCTTGAAGGATATCTGCGAATTGGTGGACTCCCCCCGGGTGCTTATAAATTACGACACCGCCAACGCCATATTCTACGGGGACGTGGACGTGCCCAAGGACCTGGCCGGCTGCATGGACAAGGTGGGCTATGTGCACCTGAAGGAGAAGGCCGGAGGCCGTCAGGAGTGGGATTTCCCCGCCCTGGGCAAGGGCTATGTGGAGTTCCCGGAGATATTCAAAATGATGGACCAGGCGGACAATCTCAGCCCCTATTCCATAGAGATAGAGTTCACTCAGAGCGGCGCAAAAGACCTGGAGGAGATAAACCGGGCCGTGATGGACTCCGCCGCCTACCTGAGAGCCCAGGGCTTTGAGTTCTGAGGGCCTGAGTATGAAGACAATGAACATCGGCCTTGTGGGCGTGGGAGGCATGGGCAGCGTCCACTATGCCAACTATAAAGAGATAGAGGGCTGCCGGGTGGCCGCCGTCTGCGGCAGCTCAAAGCGGGCAAAGGAAACTGCGGAGAAGTGGGGCCTGCCCTGCTATCCCACGATCCGGGAGATGGTGGAAAACTGCGATATAGATATCGTGGATATCTGCACTCCCACCTATCTGCACCACGACATGGTAATGGAGAGCCTGGACTGCGGCAAGGACACCATCTGCGAAAAGCCCATTGCCCTGAGCCTTAAGGACGCAAAGGAGATGCTGGACAAGGCGGAGCAGCAGGGCTGCAAGCTCTACATTGCCCAGGTGCTCCAGTTTACCAAGGAGGTGGAGATACTGCGCCGGACGGTGGAGAGCGGGGTCTACGGCAAGCCTCTGGACGCCTGCTTCGAGCGCCTGTCCGCCTGCCCCCGCTGGGCACAGGACGGCTGGCTCTTCGACGTGAACAAGTCCGGCCTGCTTCCCTATGACCTGCATATCCATGACCTGGACGTGATAGTCTCCGTCTTTGGAAAGCCGGAGGGCTACAGTATCACTTCATGCCAGGGGGAGGATAAGGACTACCCGGAGCAGATACGTATAAACTACGATTACGGCAAGCTCCATGTGGCCGCCGAGGCCGCCTGGTTCAATGCCGACATCCCCTGGACCGCCCGCTGGAGAGTGTACTTTGAAAACGGTATGCTGATAAACGACGGCAATACCCTCACCGCCTATCAGTTCGGCGCCGAGCCCAAGGTCTTTGACACCAGGGACGAGGTCATGGTGTCCACGGGGATAAACGTGCCCCCCTGCGGCTGGTACTACAACGAGCTGAAACACTTTGTGGACTGCGCCAGGGAACACCGGCCCAGCCCCAGGGTGACGGCCCGGCAGCTGCTCACAGTAATGGAAATCTTGGAGGATATATCTGCCAAATGGAGAAAATAAAAAAATACTTTCAGCGCATCGGCCTGGAGCTGCCGGAGGAAATAGTGCCGGATTCCAAGCTGCTTAAGGAGCTTCAGTTTGCACACTGCACCACCGTGCCCTATGAGAATCTGGATATCCTCCGGGGCATACCCCTGTCCCTGGAGATAGAGGATCTGTACGAAAAAGTGGTGAACCAGGGCAAAGGGGGCTTCTGCTTTGAGCTCAACGGCCTCTTTGCCTGGCTGCTGGAGCAGCTGGGCTACAAGGTCACCGAGTACGCCGCCCGCTATCTGCGAGGGGAGAGCAGCATACCCATGCGCCGCCACCGGGTGATGAAGGTGGAGGCCACCGACGGGGTCTGGCTCTGCGATGTGGGCATAGGGGAGGTCTGTCCCCGCTATCCGGTGCGCCTGGAGGAGGGCCTGGAGCAGCCCCAGTTCGACGAGTGCTACAGGCTGGACAAGGACCCCTTCCTGGGCTGGGTGCTCATGGACAAGCATCACGGCCAGTGGCGGCAGTTCTACTCCTTTACCGAGGAGCCCCAGCTGTTGGTGGACTATATCGCCCCTACCTTCTACTGTGAGAAGCACCCGGACTCCCCCTTCATCCATCAGGAGATGTTCTCCATGAAGACCGCCCATGGCCGCTTCACCCTGGACGGGCACCTGTACAAGGAGTTCGTGGACGGACAGGTCAGCGCAAAGGAACTCAGTGATGAGGAGATGCCGGAGGCCTACCGCCGCTTCGGCCTGGAGATGTAAAAAGACGAATACTGTACCGAAAGGTAAAGCCGGAGCTTGGCTCCGGCTTTACCTATGCGGCACTCGGCGGCAATATGGGCAGCAAAAAAGCGCCCTTCAGGGCGCGGCGGCAAAATATATGGGTGAATGAAAAACAGGGAAGAGCCTGCGGGGCTAACTTCTCCGGCAAGGCAAGAGGGAAAAAGCCGTATAAACGAAATGACCCTTGATCCTTCAGCGCTCTCACCTGCTTCAGAATCAAGGGTCATTTCTGTGAATTCTTAATATCTAGCATCTTGGTTACCTCTCTTTCTACAGATTGAACCGTGTACTTAACCTTACACGGCTTCATTTACTTGTACATCGGGTATCACCCTTTCTGGTTATAATATAGCATGAGAGGGCTGTTTTTCCAAGAGGCAGATTACATGAATTTTAAACCTTGTGATTGTGTAAAACCCAGAAATGCCCTGAGTATTATTGACCTCGATAACTTTTATGATGTATAATAAAAATGTTGCGGGGCCAAAATCTGGCTTCGCGTTTTTCATATGCTGCAACTAAATATGGAAAAACAGACGGGCGAAAGATTTTGCTGGTAAAAAGCTGAAAAGTATGATGACAAGCCGGACTGACTGTGATACTATAACAGGGAAAAGATTGGTTTTCCATGAATTTTAGTTATTTTTTCCGCTGATTTTTTAAAAACGGAAGAAACAGCAAATTTTGGAAAACAGTAAAATCTTATCTTCAATAAAATAATTACGGAGGGCACTGGTCATGGAACACCTTGGCATCAAGATCGACGTTCGCAATATCCCGGAGCTGGACCCGGACTTCATTCCTCTTTACCGCTTCAACAAAGCTTTCCTTCAGGGAGCGGAGAAGCCGGTAGGCGTGGCCGTGGAGAGGGCCAACGGTGAAGTGGCCGCCGTTGAGACCTATATACACGGCACTGAGCAGCTGCACCAGGCGGATTGCTATTACATAAACCGTCTGGTGAAGACCCTGCTGTGGATGAAAGGCGGCTTCAAGATCTATGTCCGGGGGGACGAGAGCATATACGAGTATCTGAAAAAGGCCTACTCCGCCGACGGCTGCCAGGCCTTTGACTGGGAGTACATGGCGGGCATATACGAGCGGCCCTTTGAGGTGGTGCAGTGTGACAAGCTGCCGGAGAACAGGGATAATCCCAAGACCATAGGCGGCCACCTCAGCGGCTGCCGCATAGGCTTTGACGCCGGCGGCAGCGACAGGAAGGTCTCCGCCGTCATTGACGGAGAGGCGGTGTACTCCGAGGAAGTAGTGTGGTTCCCCAAGATAACCGCCGACCCGGACTACCATTATGAGGGCATAGTATCGGCCCTCAAGTCCGCCGCTTCCCACATGCCCAGGGTGGACGCCGTAGGCGTTTCCTCCGCCGGCATATACATCAACGACCGCACCATGTCCGCCTCTCTGTTCCTCAGCGTTCCGAAGGAGCTCTATGACAGCAAGGTGAAGGACATCTATATCCGGGCCATAACCGACACCTTCGGAAACATCCCCTTCTGCGTTGTGAACGACGGAGACGTCACCGCCCTGGCCGGAGCCATGAGCCTGAAGGACAGCAGCGTGCTGGGCATAGCCATGGGCACCAGCGAGGCCGTGGGCTTTGTGGACGAGGAAGGCCGCATCACCGGCTGGCTCAACGAGCTGGCCTTCGCCCCTGTGGACG
>CASFJB010000072.1 GCA_949294945.1 uncultured Eubacteriales bacterium | reverse complement strand
TCGGCATCGTTTTCCAGAGCTACGCCCTCTTTCCCACCATGACCGTGTACGACAATATCGCCTTCGGCCTGAAGGTGAAAAAGCTGAAAAAACCGGAGATAGACAAGCGGGTGCGGGAGATAGCAAAGAAAGTGGATCTCAGCGACGAGCAGCTGATGAAGGCGGTGTCCCAGCTCTCCGGCGGCCAGCAGCAGCGTGTGGCCATAGCCCGGGCCCTGGTGACGGGCCCGGCCATAATCTGCATGGACGAGCCCCTCTCCAACCTGGACGCAAAGCTCCGGGTGCAGCTGAGAAACGAGCTGAAAAAGATGCAGAAGGAATTCGGCATCACCACCATATACGTTACCCACGACCAGGAGGAGGCCCTGACCCTCTCGGACCGCATCGCCGTATTCAACAAGGGCGTCATCGAGCAGGTGGGCACCCCCAACCAGGTATACAACCACAGCGAAACTGAGTTTGTCTGCAACTTCATCGGCGATATCAACCGGCTGGGGCCGGAGATCGTGGATGAGCTGAAAAATATAGGGGCGGATGTGGACCCCCAAAAGCACAACTATATGCGCCTGGAGCGTATCCATGTGAACGTTCCGCCCCGTCCCGGCGAGCTGGTGCTGGACGGCGTGGTAGACAGCCTGGAATACTACGGGCTGTACATCAAGTATTACATCACCGCCGGGGGCCAGACCCTGAAGGTGATAGAGAAAAACGACGGGGTGAACATCTATTCCCCCAAGCAGCAGGTGAAAGTGCTGATAAACCCCGCCCACATCATGGCCTATGAGCCCAATGGGGAGGAGGTGGAGGCTCAATGAGCAAGAGCCTGGAGGGACGCCTGAAGGCGGAATTCCTGTTTCGCATCATCGGGCTGGGGCTCTTCGTGTACCTGTTCTTCGGCTTCATGCTCCTGCCCTGCCTCAACACCCTCACCAGCATTTTCACCACCAAGAATACCGCCGGAGAGACGGACCCCCTTGCGGTCATCCGCTTCTTCTTTGCGGGGAACATGGGCAAGTATGTGTGGAACTCTCTGAAGCTGGCCCTCTGCCTGGTGGTGACGGTGAACATCGTGGGCGTGTCCATAGTGCTGCTCACGGAGTATTTTGACATCAAGGGTGCAAAGATACTGCGACTGGGCTACATGACCACCCTTATCTACAGCGGCGTGGCCCTGGTCACCGGCTATCTCTTCCTCTATGCTCCCGACGGCATACTCACCACCGCCCTGGCCAACGCCTTTCCCGGCTTTAACGAGAACTGGTTCACCGGCTTCAATGCGGTGCTCTTCACCATGACCTTTGCCTGTACCAGCAACCATGCCCTGTTTTTGAGAAACGCCATCCGGGGCATAGACTACAATACGGTGGAGGCGGCCCGGAACATGGGGGCAAAGCCCTTCAAGGTGCTGTGGAAGGTGGTCTTTCCCACCCTCATCCCCACCATGTTCTCCCTGACGGTGATGACCTTCATCACCGGCCTTTGCGCCATGTCCGCTCCCACGTTGCTGGGCTACGACTCCATAAACCCGGAGATAGTGCGCCTGGCCGGCTCCTCCACGGCGGACGAGGCCTTCCCCCAGGCCAGGGCGGCCCTGCTGTCCATCATCCTGGCCATGTTCACCATCATATTGCTCACGGTGCTCTCCGCCTACGAGCGCAAGGGCCATTACCTCTCCGTGTCCAAGACCAAGACCAAGCTGGAAAAACAGAAGATAACAAACCCTGTGGCCAATGTCCTGGCCCATATCTACGCCTATGTGCTCTTTGTCATCTACATGATCCCCGTGGTGATGATAATAATCTTCTCCTTCCAGACCTACAGCGCCATACGCATGAAAAAGCTGGACCTGAGCAACTGGACCCTGGTGAACTTCTTCGGCCAGGAGGACTATATGTACCTCACCAGCCGGGGCCAGTACAAGGTGCGGGAGGGCTCCATCTCCGGCCTCTTTGCCAATGAGGCCACTTTGGGCGGCATCAAGATGAGCTTTGTGCTGTCCATCGTGGCGGCGGCGCTGGCCTGCGTCATAGTGGAAGTCCGGCGTGATCGTGGAATACGCCCTGCTCTTCCCCTGGCTGCTGCCCACAATACTCATCTGCTATTCCTACCGTACCTACTTCAATTCCGAGTCTATATGGTACGTGGGCAACTACAATCTCTACTACGCCCAGAACGTGCGGCTGCTGATCATCATGGCCTATACCGTGGTGAAGCTGCCTTTCTCATTAAGGATGATAAGGGCCTCCTTCTATGCTATCGACGAGGAGCTGGAGGATGCGGCCCGGAACCTGGGGGCGGGAGGATTTACCACTTTCATGAGGGTAAAGCTGCCCATCATCCTGCCCAGCGTGCTGGCGGTGTTTGCATTGAACTTCAACGCCCTCTTCACCGAGTACGACATGTCCGCCACCTTTGCCAGCTCCTACGGCACCAGCTATGCCATGGTCATCCAGGCCATGTGCGCCGAGGAGGGGCTCTACGGCTATAACGTGAACGCCTCGGGCCGTCGCTGCGCTTCCACGGTGTTTATCATGCTGGTGAGCGGGCTGATACTCTACCTGGTCTACGGCGTGGGCGCCCGGGACCTGGGTGAGAGACTGGAACACAGAGCCAAATGGCGCCGCCGCTTTGAACGTATCGCCGCCTTTGGAAAAAAGAAAAAGGAGACCCCATGATAAAAAACGTAGTTTTCGACATGGGCCAGGTGCTCATGTACTTTGACCCGGACAGCTATATCGCCCGCCTGGGCTACACCGGGGAGGACGCCGCATTGCTGAAGCGGGAGGTCTTCCGCAGCGCTGACTGGGTCAGCACCGACCACGGCACCAAGCTGCCGGCCCAGGCGGCGGAAGATATGTGCCGCCGTCTGCCGGAGCGCCTCCACGCTGCGGCGGAGGAGCTGTGCTGCCGCTGGTGGCAGGGGGAGATAGTGCCGGTGCCGGGTATGGCGGAGCTGGTGCGGGAGCTGAGAGCCAAGGGCTACGGGGTGTATCTGCTGTCCAACGCCTCCTCGGAGCTGCACAAATATTTCCACCGCATCCCCGGCTCGGAGTGCTTCATGGGCAAGGTGGTTTCGGCGGATGTGAAGCTCCTAAAGCCCATGCACGAGATATATGAGCGGCTCTATTCGGACTTTGACTTGAAACCGGAGGAGTGCTGGTTTGTGGATGACAGCCCCACCAATGTGGAGTGCGCCCGCTGCACCGGCATGGGGGGCAGCGTATTCTATAACGACGCGAAACGCTTTCGCCGGGAGCTGATAGAGCAGGGCCTGGACCTGACGGAGGAATAAAAGTGAAGCTTGTGGACAAATACATCAGCCTCTCCCGGCAGGGAGAGGCTGTTTGGATAGACGATGTGAGGGAGGCCTTTGCCGCACAGGCAGGAGCAAGACCAGTCAGGCTGCGTCTTTGCTGCCTGGACGGGCAGGAGCGCATCTATGCCTGCCCCGTCCCCGCCTGGGACGGAAAGGAGCAGCGCAGTTTTATCCTGGAATATCTGAAGGCCAGAGTTTTCAACATCCTTTCCTGCTACAGCGGCCGAGCCCTGCATATCTGCCTGGATATGGGGGACGGGGCGCTGAAAGAGCTGGCGGAGGACTGCCTGGTCTCCTTCCGAGAGGAGCCGGGGCTGAAAAAGGTGCTGAACATTGCCGGGCGGCTCTGCCGAAGCCTTGGCCTGCCGGACTTTGAAATGGGCCTTGAGGGCCTTGAAAGCCACCGGGAAAGCCACAAACCGGAGGCCGTACCGGGGGAGAGCCTGGGTACAAAGCTCCGCCGGGCGGTGGAGAGCTGCGGCAGCGTGGCATATTGCGGCATCGACGTGGGGGGCACGGACATAAAGCTGGCCCTGGCTCAGGAGGGCAGGCTCCTGGCAGTGAAGGAGTACGACTGGAACCCGGCAGAGATCCCCAGGGCGGAGGGCCTTATCCGGCCCATACTGCTGCTGGCAAGGCTGATGCAGGCCCGGCTCTCGGCGGAGACGCTGCCTGAGAACGGCCCGGAGCGGCAGCTGCTGGAGCGTGCTCTGGAAAAGAATGCCTCCCATGAGCTGATGGAAGAGGCCATAAAAGCCTGCTCCGGCAATGAGCCGCCTCTGTTTACCGGCATAGGCCTCAGCTTTCCCGACGTGGTCATCCACAACCGCATACTGGGCGGGGAGACCCCAAAGACCAAGGGCATGCGGGAGAACCGGGGACTGGATTATGAGACGGAGTTCCTTAAACTCAGCAGCCTGGGGGCGGAGCTGGAGAAGCTGTGCCTGCCCGGAGGACGGGTGGAGATAGTCAACGACGGGCCCATGGCCGCCTTCAGCGCGGCGGCGGAGCTGGCCTGGGGCCGGGAATCCGAAGCCGTGCAGGAGGGTATAGTGGCCCATTCCCTGGGCACGGACCTGGGCACCGGTTGGATAAAGGGCAGCGGGGAGATACCGGATATTCCCCTGGAGCTCTACGATTTGCTGGTGGACCTGGGCAGCGAAAAGTGGCGGGCTTATCCGGCGGAGGACCTGCGCTCGGTGAAAAACGAGAATTCCGGCCTGCCGGGGCTGCGCCGTTACCTGGGCCAGGCGGCGGCTTACCGCATGGCTTGGCAACTGAAACCAGAGCTGCTGGAGGGCTTTACGGAAGAGAAGGAAGGGCTGCTGGAAATTTCCATGAGCCCACGGGACCTGCGCAAGCCCTGCCTGGAGCAGCTGATGCAATCGGCGGCAGAAGGGGACGGGGATGCCCGGGAGATATTCCGGCGTATAGGCCGTAACCTGGCCCGGATGACCCGGGAGATGGAGTATCTGCTGGACACCGGCACCAAGAGCCGCTATCTCTTCGGCCGCTTCGTAAAGGAGAACGCCTGCTTTGAGCTTATCCGGGAGGGCTTTAAGGAGCTGCTGCCGGATATGGAGCTCCGCGCCGCCGACGACAGCCTGGCCCTCACCCCACTGATGGTGCAGCTGGCCGGGCGGGAGGACGTGACCGTTGCCCAATTTGCCCAGGCGGTGAGCGCCATATATTTCAGCGCCTTTGACAGAGGCTGAATGCCCAGAGAAAAATAAAGCCCGGAGGGTTTTTCCCGCCGGGCTTTAAAGCGTCCTTAGAGCCCGGTATCTGCCCGGACCACGGCCCAATGATCATCTTGCCATACGGTAGATCTCCGCCATGTCTTCCGGATACAGGACTTTGGCGGAGCCCTTCTTGCCGCCGTTGGCCTCGGCACAGCTCTGGGCCATGGCCAGTATCTGCTCCTCGGTAGGCGCTATACCCAGCTCCCGTATGCTCACCGGCATGCCTATGCTGCGGAAGAAGTCCTCAAGAGCGGCTATGCCCTTCAGGGCGGTGTCCTCATCGCCGCTGCCTTCTACGCCCATGACGTTCTTTGCAAACTTCACGAAACGGGGCAGGCAGTCTTTATATACGTATCTGGCCCAGCTGCCCCAGATGGCGGTGAGGCCGGCGCCGTGGGTCACGTCGAACATGCCGCCCAGCTCATGCTCCAGGTTGTGGCAGGCGAAATCTCCGCCGTCGCAGCCGCAGCCGGTGAGCCCGTTGTGGGAGAGGCTGCCGGCCCACATGACCTCGGCCCTGGCGTCATAATTCTGAGGGTCACTGTGGAGGATGAGGGCGTTTTTCATCACTGTTCTGAGCAGGCCCTCGGCAATGGCGTCGGTGAGCTCCATGTTGCCGCCGTTGGTGAAGTAGCGCTCCATGGTGTGCATCATAATGTCGGAGCAGCCGGACTCGGTCTGGTAGTCGGGCAGGCTCATGGTCAGCTCCGGATTCATCACGGCGAACCTGGGCCTGGCTATGTCGTCGTTGTAGGAACGCTTTTTACCGGTGAGTTCATTGGTTATGACGCTGCTGTTGCTCATCTCGCTGCCGGTGGCAGAGATGGTGAGTACCACGCCTACGGGCACATGGGCCGCCGCCTTGCGCTTATGGGCGTAGAGCTCCCACACATCCTTGTCCGGCTCCGCCAGGCCGTAGCCTATGGCTTTGGCCGAGTCGATGACGCTGCCTCCTCCCACGGCCAGAAGGAAGTCCACGCCCTCTCTTTTGCCCAGCTCAATGCCCTCTCTCACCTTTCCAAGATGGGGGTTGGGCACCACGCCTCCCAGCTCCACATGGGCTATGCCCTGGGCGTCCAGGGATGCCTTTATCCGGTCGATGAGCCCGGAGCGCACTGCGCTCTTGCCGCCGTAGTGGATGAGGACCTTGCTGCCGCCCTGCTGGGCCACCAGCTGTCCTACCTGTTCCTCGGTGCCACGGCCAAAGACGACTTTAGTTGGGGTATAGTAATTGAAATTATACATTTTTATCTGCCTCTCCCTGTCAATCATTTTTACACTTGCAGTATATCACAGGAAAACCAGTTTACAAGAAGGCACTTTATTTTTACCAGGGCACAAAAATGTGCCCTGAGAGGAAAAACAAAGGTTCCCCCCAGAGGGAATCACTTTCCGGGGGGAACAAAAACTATAGACTAAAGCTTGCCGTTGGGGGAAAACAGGGGGCTTTAGCTGAGAATAATAGCGTTTACAGCCTCAATGAGCTCCACCACGTCGGAGCGGCTCACCAGAGAAGTGGGGACTCCGTCCACCAGGCACAGGCAGTCGCTGCCGTCATAGCGATAGAAGGCCAGATATATCTCAGGGAAATCCTCATTGTCCAGATACAGGCTGAGACTTATCTCCTCCTTTGCGTCGGAGGCGGGTTTCTCATAGGTGAAGGAGCCGGAGCGCAGGCCCTCTATGGCGCTTTGCAGGGCGCTCACATTGAACTCTTCCTCAACGTACAGCCAAAGGTCCTCCTCATCCTCGTCCCCGGCCTTCTGACAGCTCAGGGAGTAGCTCTCGCCCTCCAGGCTGATGTCCATGCCGGTGAGCTGGTCAAAGTCGGCGGTAAAGACCTCGGTGTGGCGCAGCTGGTCCCGGCCGGCCTCCATGAGAGCTTCAAACTTCTCCTGGGAGATCTGATAGATTATCTGGGAATCTCCCACCCGGAGGTAAGCGGGGATCTGGGCCTCGTCCTCATCTTCCTCCTCCGCCTCTTCAGCTTCGGCTTCCTCGGCCTCCTCGGCCTCGGCGGCGGCCCTATCCTCGGGACTGCGGCTGAGAGCGAAACTGAAACTGTCGGAGATCTCCTGGCCCTCGTCGTCCTCATAGCTGTAGTCCACGGTGACGGTGAGCTCCGCATCGTCCAGACCATAGCTCTCCAGGAATACACCGTCGGCCTTGTAGGTCATGTAGTTCGTGAGTTCCAGGCCCTCCAGCACGTCCAGATAGCTCTCCACCCTGTAGGTGTCCAGGGGAAGAACGCTGCCGCTGAGAGTGGTGAAGTACACGTCATCCTCGCAGGGACTGTCATGGCTGTCGGCATCGTAAGTTATGGTGTAGTCGTCCACGCCCTCCACCTTTATCTTAGATACATTTTCCAGGGTGGGAATGGTGTCGTTTTCTATCATGTCCTCTATGGTGACTTCATAGAGCTCCATGGGGTCGGAGGTGACCAGGTACACGTTCCCGTCACCCAGGGAGAGATAGCGCTGGGAATCCATCTGGCTGAAATCTCCCAGCTTTATCTGGTAAGTGTCATCTCCGGCCTGGATATCTATGGTGCAGCTGGGCCCTTCCAGGCCGTATTGGCCGTAGTCCTCCACATCCTCTATGGTGAAGGCGGCGCCCAGATTTTCAAAGGCGCCCAGCAGCTCGTTTATCTTGTCCTCGCTGACGGGGAAGCTGTCGTCCTCATCGTAGAGCCAGACCTCATCTTTGTGAAAGGCCAGGCTCTCCTCGCCGTACTGCCAGCTGAGGGAGCTGACCGTGGAGGGGTCCAGACTGAGTATGGTCTCGCCGCTGGCCTTTATCTGCTCCTTTTCCTCCTCCATCCTGGTGAGGATGAAGGTGGCGATGCAGGCCAGCGCCAGCACCCCCAGCAGTATATAGAGTTTTTTAGCTCTTTTCATTCTGAAGCCTCCTTCTGTGTGCCACGATATAAACTCCTATGCCGAAGTAGACCAGGGGGAATACCCCTATCATAACGGTCTTGAGCAGGGACGAAGTGGCCTCGCTGATAGTCAGGTAATTGTAGTTGAGGGACTTGCTGCGTATGGCCATGGCCTCGCTCTCGCCCACCAGGGAGGACAGGGCGTTCATGGCTATATCGCCGTTTGCTCCGGAGGAGAAAGCGTTGTACATATCCTCCAGGAAGCTGGAGGAGGCAAACCACACTATACCGCCGCCGCTGTTGTCCTCAATGGATACGGCCAGGGTGAAGGGACCGTCAGTGTCGCCCTCCTCCTTTTCGTAGGTCTCCAGATCGTAGGCGTCGGCCTTGCTGTAGGAGTAGGCGGAGGTGCTGAGCAGGGCGGTGACTGTGCCCTTACTGCTCTCTCCAACGGTGAGACCCTGGGATATGGGCATGAGTACGAAATAGTTTTCCTCAATGAGGGAGTCGGTTATCTGGTGGCTGCTCATATCCGGCAGCAGAATATAGGGGGCCTGGAAGGCATAGTGCTCCCGGTCGCTCTCCACCACGATCCCGTCGGTAACGGTGACGCCGTAGCTTTCCAGCAGGGAGTTGAGATTGTCCAGACTGCCGTCCTGTACCGGGCCGGACATCACCAGAAGCTTGCCGCCGTCGGAAACATAGTCGGAGAGCATATTCAGCTCTTCCTCAGATATATCGCTCTGGGGGGCGTAGATGATGAGGCAGGCTGCGTCCTCAGGCATTTTGTCTACGGTGAGCAGGGACAGGGAGCTGAGCTCGATGTTGTCCTTTTCTATCTGTTCGCTGAAGGTGGCTGGCAGCTCGGCCTCGCCGTGGCCCTCCAGCACATAGACCTGGGGCAGCTCCTCCCTGACCACGTAGTCGATGGCTGAGGTGATGGCTCCCTCGCCGTCAAAGGAGGTGGAGTAGGAATAGGAGTACAGGTCCGCCTCCTGGAGGTAGATATCGTCGTAGCCGATGTAGCGGCTGCGGTCCCCGCATTCAACTACAAGGCTGTTGTTCATAACGGTCTCGCTGGTGTACTGCTGGGCGAAGGTGGGGTAGACGTCGGGATTCTTTTTCTCCACATGGATGTGGTCGGAGAGAGCCTCATACTTGCTCAGCAGGTTTTCTATAATATCGTCCTCCTGGCCTGACTGGACGATCCAGTAGATGTTCACATCCTGCTCCAGGGAGTTGACAACCACCTTGGTGTTGCTGGTTATGGAATAGAGCTTGGTGGCGCTGATGTCGTATTTGGTCATGGAGCTGGGCAGGGCGGAGACAAAGACATTCACCACTATGAGAATGGCCAGCACCAGGGCGGAGATAGCCAGAGAATAGGAGCCGGCCCGGAAGGCCAGGCGGCTTTCCTTTTTGTTTTCCCGCCCCTCGAAGAGTTTGGAAACTTTCATCAGTTGTACCTCCGTTTCTCCAGAGACTGGACGGACAGGAAGAGGAAGAACACTATTACGCTGAGGTAATATACGATGCCCGTCATATCGAAGATGCCGTTGACAAAGACATAAAAGCGCTCAAAGAGGGAGAGCTTGGTCATTATCTCCGGCAGCAGGCCTTCCAGAGCCCCGGTGTCCACCCAGCAGAGTATGGCCAGGCCTGCCAGCAGGATGATGCAGAAGGCGTAGGCCACGGAGTCGCTCTTGGTGACGTAGCGGATTATCAGTGCCAGGGCAAAGATGATGACGCACAGGGCGATGAGGGAACCCAAAGCCGAGGAGGACACATATTCCGACAGGCTCACGCTGTAGTAGTTGAAGAGGATGACGGCGATGCCTATGCCTGCGGCAAAGCCCTGGTTGTCGGTGAGGGAGGAGATGAACACGCCCACGGCGATGAGGGCGGCTCCCAGCAGGAAGAAGGCAAAGATAGAGCCGTAGGAGGTGGGCAGGTACACGTCGCCGAACTGGGAGAAGAAGAGGGGATAGAGACTTATAAGGCAGAGGGGCAGCAGGTACACTGCCAGCAGCGCCAGGTACTTGCCCAGGATGACCTCCGTAGTGGAGACGGGCAGGGAATAGAGCAGCTGGTCCGTTTTCAGCTTCCGTTCCTCGGCGATGACCCTCATGGTGAGTATGGGGACGATGACCACAAAGACCAGGCAGCCGAAGCTGAGGACGAATTCAAAATTGCTCACGGCGGCCTGGAGGTTATACAGCATGGAGCCCAGGCCCACAAAGGCCAGCAGGAAGGCTCCGAACACATAGGCAGTGAGGGAGCGGAAGTAGATGTGCAGCTCATGTTTCAGTACGGCGATCATTTTTCATCCTCCTCCTTTTCCTCAGCCGGGGCCTGGCCGGCGCCGCCCTCGTTGAGTTCGATGAACAGGTCTTCCAGGTTGGCCTTCTTCAGGCTCATCTCCAGCAGGACCTTGTCGCCGGCTTTGAAAGCATTGAAAATCTTCCGGGACACGGCGTAGATATCGCCGCCGCCGGTTTTTATCTCCACTCTCAGGTTGCCGCCCTCCATGGGGCTGCAGTTCATGGAGCTTATCTCTTGGATGGGGGAGAGCAGCTTTTGGCAAAGCTCCGCTCCGGCGTCGGTGACCAGGCTTATCTCATCGGGGCTGAGCAGCCGCTTTTCCAGCTTGCCCGGCTCGTCGAAGGCCACCAGATGGCCGTGGGCTATCATCAGTATCTCATCGCAGATGGTCTGCACCTCGGAGAGTATGTGGGAGCTGAAGATAACGGTGTGGCTGCGCCCCAGTTCCCGGATAAGCTCTCTTATCTCTATTATCTGGATGGGGTCAAGACCCACTGTGGGCTCATCCAGGATGATTACCCTGGGCTTGCCCAGCAGGGCCTGGGCTATGCCCACTCTCTGCCGGTAGCCTTTGGAGAGGGCAGAGATGCGCTTATGCTGCACCTCGGCTATCTTGGTCTGGTCAATGACCTCCTGTATCTGCCGCTGCAGTTCCTCGCCCCGCAGTCCCTTGGCCTGGCCCACAAAGTGCAGGTACTCCAGGGGCGACTCGCTCATGTACAGCGGCGGCTGCTCCGGCAGATAGCCTATGAGCTTTTTTGCAAGTTTTGGCTCCTCGAAGATGTCGTGGCCGTCGATGAGCACGCGCCCGGAAGTGGCGGAGAGACAGCCGGTCATGATGTTCATGGTAGTGGACTTCCCGGCGCCGTTGGGGCCGAGAAAGCCGTATACATGGCCTTCGTCTATCTCAAAACTCAGGTCGTCCACGGCGACGAAATCTCCGTAGCATTTCGTCAGGTGTTCAACGGATATCATTTTTTTCCTCCTTGCCGTACAGATAGTTTTCAGTACATTTTTAATATAAGACCTGCTCCTGAAAGCTCCCTGAATTTGACCGGGCCGTATTTGAATTTTGTGTTAACAATTCATTTTCGTTATAGCTCACCCTTTTTGCCCTGGGGGCTATACAGGAGAAGGAGCCTATGCTATAATGAAGCTGAAAATCAGAGGAATAGTTTGAAAAACCGGAGCTTAAAATTCAGGGGATGAGAATTGGAAATAAGAAAGTATGAAGAAGGAGAGGTAAAAAAATGAAGAGTACCGGGAAAATGAAGAAAGTGCTGCTGATACTGCTGAGTTTGGCGCTCATGCTGTCCCTGACCGGCTGCGGCGGCCTTTGGGACCTACTGGGCGATGAATCCGACCGCATAGCCGCCTATATCCAGGGCTATCTGGACCTTACCTACAAAGGGCAGTTCAACGAGGATTATATGGAGGAACTGGACCTGACGGAGGAGGATATGCAGGAGAGATATGAAGGCGGGCTGAGGGCGGAGGCCCAGTTCTTTGAAATGGCCATAGGCTATATCGAATACCCCACGGAAGAGAGCACCAGTAGGCTCATGGATATCTATGCCGAAATTTACAGCTACAGCGACTACACGGTGGAGTCCTGCACCAAGCTGGAGAGCGGAAATTACGCCGTAGAGGTGAGCTTCCGCCCCATAGATACCTTGACCAAGCTGAGCCCTGAGCAGTTTGACCAGGTGTTCGTGGAGGTGCTGGGGGAGTTTGGCGTCTATGACGACGAGGACCTGGCCAATATGAGCGAGGAAGACTATATTGCCGCCGACGGCGTCTATGCCCAGAGAATAATGGATCTGCTGGAGCAGGCCATACCCGGCACCGGACACGGCGAGGAGCGTTCGGTCGTAGTGCAGATCAAGGACG
>CASFJB010000071.1 GCA_949294945.1 uncultured Eubacteriales bacterium | reverse complement strand
CCAACATTGACTTCATTACCAATGTGGCAATTACCGATAATAGATGAACCTGCGAACATTTTTACGTTACTCCCTATTGTTGGGTAGGCTATTGTTTTATCGGGTAAGTGAAAGCCTCCTACTGTACAATTTTGGTAAAACATAAAACCGTTACCTATGGTTGCTCTTCCGATAACGCTTCCCACCGGATGCTCTGCCATAAAAAAATCAGGCATCTGAACCGCATAAAATAGATCTAGTCCATTGAGTACTTTGTTTAAATAGTATAGTTTATCACATGTGGCGCAGCAACCCTTTTCTTGATATATACTGTTGGCTAAATAATATAGATATATCATATATTGGACAGAGTGGTAAGGGTTGAAATAAGGAGTGCCGTTCTTTTGATAGTATTTATTGGGGGTTCGACTAAAGCATTGCTCACATCGAATGATTGCTTGTTGAATGTAGTGGTCTATTAAGCTATTGTCATCAGCACTTCCCATAAATAACGTATCTATCTGACGACCTGTCAGTCGCTTAATGCTACTGATCGGCATTGATAGTTCCATGGTTCTTCTTTGTAATAGTTTATATTGCGGTCCAGCCGCCATCGACCATTAAATTGTGGCCGGTGATGAAACTGGCTTCGTCGGATAATAAAAAGGCTACGGCCGGAGCCATCTCTTCGGGGCGGGCCATGCGTTTGAGGGGAGACTTGTGGCAGTATGCTTCTACGAATTCCTGACGCTGGTTGTCAAATACGCCCCCTGGTGATACGCACTCTAGATATAGGCGCCGACAAGCAGGCCGACTACTTTGGCCTGGAGCATGAGGAGAACCCTGCCCTGGGCTACAGGGGCATACGCATCTGCCTCACCCGGGAGGATATATTCAGACCCCAGATGCGGGCCATTTACCGTGCCGCAGTCCATGGGCCGGTGAGCGCTATGTTTCCCATGATAATCTCTGTGGACGAGGTGCGGCAGATAAAGGAATTCTGCCGGAAGATACAGAGCGAGCTATATGCTGAGAACATCCCCTTCGGCGAGGTGGAGTTGGGTATTATGATAGAGACCCCAGCCGCCGCCATCATCAGCCGGGAGCTGGCTAAAGAGGTATCTTTCTTCAGCGTGGGTACCAACGACCTGACTCAGTACACTCTGGCCATAGACCGCCAGAACGCCAAGCTGGAGGCCTTCCATGACCCCCACCATCCGGCCATACTCTCCCTGCTGCGCACCATAGCGGAAAACGCCCACGCCGAGGGAATCTGGGCCGGCATTTGCGGAGAATTGGGGGCAGACCTGAGTCTGACGGATGCCTTCCTGGAGATGGGCTACGACGAGCTGTCCGTATCCCCGAGCAAGATCTTGGCGCTTAGAAAAAAAGTTTGCGAAAGCGAGGCATGAAAATATGAAGGAAATAAAGTACACAATTACCGACCCTCTGGGCATACATGCCCGTCCCGCCGGGCTGCTGGTGAAAGAGGCGGCCAAATTCCCCTGCGCAGTGAATATCTCCGTGGGCGGCGGCAATGCCGTGGACGCAAAGCGGATAATGGGCGTTATGAGACTGGCAGTAAAGCAGGGCATGGAGATAAGCATGACTTTTGACGGAGCGGAGGAGGACGCCGCCGCTCAGGCAATGGAAGCTTTCCTCAAGGCCAACCTGTAAGAAAATACTCTGTAGCATTACGGGCAGGCTGTGGGCCGGCCTGCCCCTGCTGAATAGAGAGACCTGAGAGACAATAAATTATAATTATTTAGGAAAGAGAGGAACAATCAAATGATGAGATTCCTGCAGAGACTTGGAAAGTCCCTGATGCTTCCCGTGGCTTGCCTGCCCATAGGCGGCATACTTATGGGTATAGGTTACTGGATAGACCCCGCAGGCTGGGGCGCCAACAGCGTTCTGGCAATGCTGCTTATCAAAGCCGGCGGCATTTTGATCGACAACATGGCCATCCTGTTTGCCCTTGGCGTTGCCGTGGGTATGTCCAAGGACCAGGAGGGTACCTCCGCTTTGGCGGCCATAATCTCCTGGCTCACCATCCAGACCATGCTCAGCGCCGGCGTGCTGTCCGTGGTCATGGGTGTTCCCGCCGAGGAAGTCCCCGCCGCCTTCGGCAAGATCAACAACCAGTTCATAGGCATCACCTGCGGCCTTATCTCCGCCGGGTGCTACAACAAGTTCTATCAGACCAAGATGCCAGACTTCCTGGGCTTCTTCGGCGGCCGCCGTTTCGTCCCGATTATGACGGTGGTCTTCACTCTGATAGCCTGTATCCCCCTCTACTTCGTATGGCCTGTTGTCTACAATGCCTTGGTGTGGCTGGGCGAGAGCATCATCGGCCTGGGTGCTATAGGCGCCGGCATTTACGGCTTCCTGAACCGTCTGCTCATCCCCGTCGGCCTCCACCACGCCCTCAACAGCGTGTTCTGGTTTGACGTGGCCAATATTAGCGATATCGGCAAGTTCTGGGGTACTGTTGAAGGCGGCGTCCTTGGCCAGACCGGTATGTATCAGGCGGGCTTCTTCCCCGTGATGATGTTTGGTCTCCCCGCTGCTGCTCTGGCAATGTACACCACTGCCAAAACCACCAAGAAGAAGGTAGCCGGAGGCATACTCCTCTCCGCCGCTCTCTGTTCCTTCTTCACCGGCGTTACCGAGCCCCTGGAGTTCTCCTTCATGTTCCTTGCTCCTGTCCTCTACTTCACCCACGCCGTTCTCACCGGCATTTCCGTGGCTATCGTGGCGGCACTGCCCATACGTGCGGGCTTCCAGTTCAGCGCAGGCTTTGTTGACTGGTTCCTGTCCTTCAAGGCCCCCTTTGCCATGAATCCCCTGCTGCTGATACCCATCGGCCTGGCCTTCTTCGTGGTCTACTTCCTTATCTTCCGCATCATCATTGTCAAGATGGATCTGAAGACTGTGGGCCGTGAGGATGACGACAACTCCGCCGAGCTTAAGATAGAGCTCTCCAACAGCAACTATGCCGAGCTGGCCAAGGCCCTGCTGGCTGCCGTAGGCGGAGCGGGCAACATCAAGAGCGTGGACAACTGCATCACCCGTCTGCGTCTGGAGGTCAAAGACCGCCTGCTGGTAGATGAGAAGGCCATCAAGGCCACCGGCGTCGCCGGCGTCATCCGCCCGGGCAAGACTGCCGTGCAGATAATCATCGGACCCAAGGTGCAGTTTGTGGCAGACGAGTTCAAGAAACTGGTATAAAACCAAACTGGCATGAAGCCATAGTTACATAGAGGGGTCTGGCCCACAGGCCCCGATATGAAAAGCAAAAGAGGGTCCCGGCGGTTTTCCGCCGGGACCCTTCATTATTGGGTGAGATTTATAAGCTGGCCGTGTTTTTATTGCTCAGGCAGTTTACAGACGTCTATCCATTCCAGAGCCTTGGAGTATTTGAACAGCTCATCCAGATTCAGCTCAATGGCGCTGCTGGCGCTGCCCACTGCGGGAAACACCGTTGTAAAGCGTTTAAGGCTCTCGTCCAGATATACAGGGATACCCTCGTTGCAGCCAAAGGGACAAACGCCGCCCACTGGGTGGCCCACCAGCTCCAGTACCTCGTCGGCGGAGAGCATTTTGGCCTTCATGTGGAACTTGCCTTTGAACTTGTGGTTGTCGATACGGGCATCGCCGGCAGCAAGAATGAGCATGCAGCCCTCATCGGTCTTGAAGGAGAGGGTCTTGGCTATCCTAGCTCCCTCCACGCCCAGGGCCTGGGCGGCCAGCTCCACCGTTGCGGAGGAGACGGTAAATTCCTGCACTCTGTCTTCGATACCCAGCGCCCGGAAATAGGCGCGGCCTTTTTCAATGGACATTTTCTTACCTCTTGTATTATTTATAATTTTTTACATATTGCCGAAATATCCGGGGAAATATGTATCGGTGAGATTGGCCCAGGTGGAGATGGGAAAGCGGTCATACTCCCGGATGAAGGCCCGAACCGTCTCATTATAGGCGGCGCTGTTCTTCTCCGTGGCCTCAAGGGCGGAGCTCATCTGGGCGGAATATTCCTCCATGGCGGCGGTATGCCGCTGGCTCAATCCGGTATTGCCCAGCTGGCCATCCACCAGCTTCAGCTGCTGGATAAAGTCGTCGTAGCACCAGCCTATATAAGATATATCTTCGCTGGAATATATCATGGCGGACTCCAGGCCATCCAGAGCGTAGCTCAACTCCTCGGTGTCGATACCGTAATTTTTTGCAATGAGGATGATCTCGTCGGAAATAGAGCACAGCTCCTTGACGGAGTCATAAGTGGCGGGATAATCCACGCCCTCCACACGTACGCCGTCATAAAATCCGTCGGTGACATCTATGCATTTGTCGGTGAGCTTCACACTGATGGAGGTCATTGTGGAGATATAGACCAGCAGGATGCTCAGGAAAACTGCCACTGAAGGCTTTTTGAAAAATTTCATAGCGACTCCTTACAGGCCTCTCAGCCCTTCATTTCCAGCAGCTTCTGTTTCAGCTCGCCCTCGATGCGGCCCAGCTCCTCCTCGGCCTGGGCCCGGCGGGCACGGCCGTCGTCCTGGATGCGGCGCACCTCGTCCAGAGTGGCTATCAGCTCCATGTTGGTCTTTTTCAGGGTCTCCATATCCACGATGCCCCGCTCCGACTCCTGGGCTACGCCCACGCTGCCCTGGCGCAGGATCTCGGCATTCTTCATCAGCAGCTGATTGGTGGTATCGGTGACCTTGCGCTGGGCTTTCATTGCCTGCTCCGAGTGGTACAGGCTCATGGCCATGACCATTTGGTTTTTCCACAGGGGGATGGTGTTGACTATGGAGGAACGTATCTTTTCGGCCATAAGACTGTCGTTATTCTGGACCATGCGTATCTGGGGAGCCATCTGCACGGAGATGGTGCGGGTCAGCTCCAGATCGTGTATCTTTTTCTCAAAGCGGCCGATGAGATTGGCAAAGTCGTTGGCCGCCTGGGCATCCTCCGGCAGCCCCGTCTCCCTGGCCTTTTCCAGCATGGCCGGCAGCTCCACGCTGCGCAGCTGCTCTATCTTCAGCTTGCCCGCCAGGATATACATGGTCAGCTCCTTCATGTACTCCTGGTTGCGCTGGTACATCCTGTCCATCATGCTGATATCCTTCATCAGCACCAGTTCATGCTTTTCCAGGGACTCTACTATTTTATCCACATTGGTCTCAGCCTTTGCAAACTGGGCCTTCATCTCCGCAATGGACTGGCCCGCCTTTTTGAACAGGCCAAGAAAGCCCTTTTTCTCTTCGGGTTCAAAGTTGAGGCCCTGAAGCTCCACTACCAGGCTGCCCAGCATGTCGCCAACCTGACCCAGATCCTTGGTACGGACACTGCTGAGGGCTGCGTCGGAGAACTCGGAGAGATTCTTCTGGGCGGCAGCGCCGTAGTTAAGTATCTGCTCGGCATTGGTGACATCTATCTGCTCTGAAAAGCTGCGCACGGCCTTCTGCTCGGCGTCGCTGAGCTTGTCCAGTTCCAGCTTCTCAGGGGGGATCTGGGCTTTCTGCTCCTCCGGGGCCGGGGCCTGCTCCGCCGCCGCTGCGGCCTGGGGGTCCAGAGTGAGGGAAGGAATGTAGCTTTTCTCTTCGTTCATTTATATCGTCCTTTCTGGATGCAAAGTCAAAGGTCAAAGTCTTTTTCGCCGGTGAGCCCTTCTCTGGCCAGCATGCGGTTCATGACCTCGATATCCGTCTCAATGTCCAGGGCCTGGTTCTCAAACAGGGAGTCCAGCCGCTTCTTGTAAGCAACTATTGCCTGGTCCAGCATCTCGTTTATGCTGTTCATGCTCCTGTCCAGATTCTCGCCCTCTATACCCTGGGCGCTCATACGGTCATAAGCGTTGAGGAGCTTGATGGTGGTAGGCAGGTAATAATTCATGAACTTCTTTATCTGGGGGATATCCGACGGGTCTGCTATGGCGTCCTGGGTTATCTTGTCGGTGATGCGCATGAGTTCGTTTATCTTCCGGCGCACCTCTTTGTCCTGCACCGAGGAATAGATGCGGGCCATCTCTCCAAGAGCCCTGGCGCCCTCCTCCAGGATGGGGTCTACCTCCGGGCCATAGCTCTTCTTCTCCTCGGGGGCTTTTTTGGCCTCTGCCTTCTTTTTCGGGAGAGTATCCTCCTCCTGATCTTTCTCGCCCCGACGGCTGACAAAGTAGGCGCAGGCGCCGGCAAGGACGATGGTGATCAACATGGCCCAGACTCTGTACAGGGGCAGAATGCAGGCGCAGATCAGCCACGCTCCCGCAAAGCTGTAATAGGGAAGAAAGTCCTTCTTCCTCCTTCTTTTATTATGTCTTGCCAAGGCGATTCCTCCAAATCCGATATATGGAAACAGCTTAAACCTTTGCCGCTCTTTTTCCGTCTGAAAGCGCGGCCGGATGACTGGCTCACTGCGTATAATATATCGTTTCTTATCCTAACATTTTATATCCATTCCGGCTCTGCGTCAAGGGGATTAATGTTCTTACCGCCTCTTTGAAAAGTGTGGATCGGGGAGAAAACTCATACTTGCAAACGGGCTTTCTGCATAGTATAATAAACTGAATATCCAGATAATGTATATTGACCGCCCCCAGGATATGCCCGAATTCCGGACCGCAGGGTAAAAGGGAGCGGGAAAGAGGAGGCAGGAATATGACTGTCATAGCTCCGTCGGTGCTTTCAGCCGACTTTGCAAAGCTGGCCCAGGAGGCTGAAGAGGTCAGGACGGCAGGCGCCCAGTGGCTGCACTATGACGTGATGGACGGCATGTTCGTGCCCAACATCTCCATGGGTATCCCGGTGCTGAAGAGCCTGAGGAAAGCCACGGACATGTTTCTGGATGTACACCTTATGATAGAAAAGCCCATCAGGTACACCAGGCAGTTCTGCGCTGCCGGGGCGGACCTGCTGTGCTTTCATGTGGAGTCGGACACCGGGGAAAACATAGCCGCTGCAATAGCCCTGGCCAAGGAGCTGGGAAAAAAGACCGGAGTCACTCTCAAACCGGGCACGCCTGTGGAGGCGCTGCTGCCCTATCTCAGGGATGTGGACCTGGTCCTGGTGATGACCGTGGAGCCTGGCTTCGGCGGCCAGAAGTTCATGGAGGACCAGCTGGACAAGGTCCGCAGGCTGAGAAGCCTTATCGATGCCGAAAAACTCAGCTGCCTTATAGAGGTGGACGGCGGTGTGGATGAAAAGACCGCCCCTCTGGCGCTGGAGGCCGGAGCCAATGTCCTGGTGGCCGGCAGTGCCGTCTTTGGCAAGACGGACAGAGCTGCCGCTATAGCCGCTTTGAAAGCAAAATAATTTTGTCTGGACCCAATGGGTCGGGAGAGCATATATGTCCTTTTTTCCTGCATCCCTGGAAAACCTGATAGATAAATTTGCATCCCTGCCGGGAATAGGGCGCAAGAGCGCCCAGCGTCTGGCCTTTTATATGCTGGGGCTGCCGGAGGGGGAGGCAAAGGATTTCGCCAATGCCATCCTTGAGGCCAAGGCCAGCGTCCACTGCTGCCCGGTGTGCCAGAACCTCACCGAGGGGGAGCTGTGCTCCATATGCGCCAGCGACCGCCGGGACAAGGGCACCATCTGCGTGGTCTCCGAGCCCAGGGACGTGCTGAGCATAGAGCGGGGCCATGAGTATAACGGCAGCTACCATGTGCTCCACGGGGCCCTGTCCCCCATGAGCCATGTGGGCCCGGACGATATAAAGATAAAAGAACTGCTGGTGCGCGTTGCGGAGAGCGAAGTGGAAGAGGTCATCATGGCCACCAATCCCGATACCGAGGGTGAGGCCACGGCCATGTATATCTCCCGCCTGCTCAAACCCTTCAACGTGAAGGTCACCCGTCTCGCCTACGGCATTCCTGTGGGCTCCAACTTGGAGTTTGCCGACGACGCCACACTGAACCGTGCCATGGAAGGACGCACGGAGATGTAGCTTGTCCTTCCCATCTGAACTGTGAGTATAATTACCCTTGGAATGCGGCTATACTTCAAGGGTGGTACATAACGGAAATCTAAAAAAACGAAATGATGTGATAAAAAAGAATGGAGAGATTATGGTATCTAAACTGAAAATTATTCCCCTCGGCGGTCTGGGCGAGATCGGCAAGAACATGACTGCCTACGAGTTCGGCGGAGACATCATCGTGGTGGACTGCGGCATGGGCTTCCCCGATGAGGATATGTACGGCGTGGACATCGTCCTGCCGGACATCAGCTATCTGAAAGCCAATTCGGAGAAGATCCGGGGCATGATCCTGACCCACGGCCATGAGGACCATATCGGCGCCGTGCCTTACGTGCTCAAGGAGCTGGATATGCCTATCTACACCACCCCTCTTACGGCGGCTCTGGTGGAGCTGAAGCTGGAAGAGCACGAGCTTTTGTACAATACCCAGATATTTACCAAGAAGGCGGGCTCCAGTTTCCGCCTGGGCTGCTTCACTGTGGAGTTTATCCATGTGAACCACAGTATACCTGATGCGGTGGCCCTGGCCATCAAGACTCCCATAGGCACCGTTATCCACACTGGCGACTTCAAGATAGACCTGACCCCCATCGCCGGCGGCATGATAGACATTCCCCGCCTGGGTCAGCTGGGCAACGAGGGCGTTCTGGCTCTGCTCAGCGACTCCACCAATGTGGAGAAGCCCGGCCATTCCGACTCGGAGAGAAAGGTGGGGGAGAGCTTTGACAAGCTCTTCAACGGCTGTGACAAGCGCATAATCATCACCACCTTCGCCTCCAATGTCCACCGCCTCCAGACGGTCATAAACGTGGCCGCCAAGTATGGCCGCAAAGTGGGCATCACCGGGCGCAGTATGGAAAACGTGCTGCGGGTGTCCACGGTGCTGGAGTACATGAAGATACCGGAAAATGTGCTCATGGACATCGAGCAGCTGAACAAGCTGCCCAAGAACCAGGTGGTCATCATCTCCACCGGCAGCCAGGGCGAGACCATGTCCGCCCTGTACCGCATGGCCTTCTCCGAGCATAAGCAGGTGAATGTGGACGCGGGAGACCGGGTCATCATCTCTGCCTCCGCCATACCCGGCAACGAGAATACCATCAGCCGGGTCATTGACGAGCTGTTCCACAAGGGCGCCGAAGTCATCTATGACCGGCACACGGACCTGCATGTCTCCGGCCACGCCTGCCAGGAGGAGCAGAAGATGATGCTGGGCCTGGTAAAGCCCAAGTTCTTTATCCCTGTCCACGGCGAGTACCGCATGCTGGTCAAGCACGCCGAGCTGGGCAAGCTCATGGGAGTGCTGCCCAGGAACATCGTCATTGCCGAAAACGGCAAGGTAATCGAAGTTACCAAGAAAAGCATCAAGTGCGAGGAGTCCGTCCAGTCCGGAGCCGTCATGGTGGACGGCAGCGGCATCGGCGAGGTGGGCAGCGTGGTGCTTAGAGACCGGCACAAGCTGGCGGAAGACGGCATGGTGGTGGTCATCCTGCCCTATTCCAGCGACGCCCATGCCCTCATCTCCGAGCCGGAGATAGTTACCCGGGGCTTCATATACGTGAAAGAGGCCGAGGGCCTTATGGAGGAGCTGAAGCGGGTTGCCATCGAGTCGGTGATGGCCTGCGAGGAGCACAAGATAAGCGACTGGTCCGCAATAAAGAGCCGGGTGAAAAACAATATCTCCGGCTATCTGTACAAGACCACCCGCCGCAGCCCCATGATCCTGCCGGTGATAACCGAGGTGTGAGGCCGTGAACATCCAGATATTCGGCAAGGCCAAGTGCTTTGACACCAAGAAAGCGGAGCGCTATTTCAAGGAGCGGCGGATAAAGTACCAGTTCGTGGACATCATCAAATTCGGCATGAGCAGGGGAGAACTCAGCTCCGTGAAAAATGCCGTGGGCCTGGAGGCCATGGTGAACACTGAGGACGAGGACTATCCCATTTATAAATACCTGGCTTCCGACCAGGCCAGGCTGGATAAGCTGTTTGAGGTGCCTTACCTTATAAGGACACCCATAGTCCGCAACGGCAAACAGGCCACCGTAGGCTATTGCCCCGAGGTCTGGAAGACCTGGGAATAAAATAATGAGAAACGCCAAGTGAACTGAACCAGAAAAAACGGACAATAGACAAAATCCCCCCTGATGTAGGAAAATAGAACTACATCAGGGGGGGTATTGCTATATGGCAAGGAAGTATCAGAAAGTACGCGGATGTTGGACAGCGGAATGAGCCAGCGGGAGGTAGCGGAGGCCCTGGGGCTGGAAGGAGACCGGCCCATCCATAACTTACTCAAGCGGGAAAGGAAGAAGAACGTACAGGGCATACCAAAACAGAGAGGCAGGAAGCCAGCCAAGACCTTACAGGAATACAAGTATGAGAACAAGCGGCTTAAGATGGAAAATGAACTGCTTCGGGATTTTCTCTGGCTTGTAGGAAGGAAGTGAGAGCCAGTTTCAAGTATCAAGTGATTTTTCGTCACCGGGAGGCGTATCCGGTATCGGTGATGTGTACCTTCTTCGGGGTGTCCCGGAGCGGCTATTACGACTATGTGAAGCGGCTGCAGCGCCCCGAAAAAGATGCATCGCTCGCCGGGTTGCTTCGGAAGCAGCAGGAACGGTGCTTTCACACCTACGGCTATCGCCGGATGCACCTGTGGCTGGAGAAACAGGGCATTCACCGAAATCCGAAAACTATTCTGCGTATCATGAAAAAGTATGGCCTTTTGTCC
>CASFJB010000070.1 GCA_949294945.1 uncultured Eubacteriales bacterium | reverse complement strand
ACTGGGCTATCCTGAACGGGGCGGAGCTGATGCACCGCCGGGGAAAGCATGTGATAAGCTCCATGGTGGAGCACGATGCGGTGCTCAAGTCTCTGGACGAGCTGGAGCGCCGGGGCTTTGAGGTGACCCGGCTGCGGCCGGACAGGACCGGAGCAATACCGGCACAGTCGGTGCTGGAGGCTCTGAGAGAGGACACGGTGCTGGTGTCATTGATGCTGGTGAACAACGAGACCGGAGCCGTGACGGATATCGCCGCCATAGCCAGGGCAATTAAAAAAGCGGCTCCCCAGGTCCTGCTCCACACCGATGGGGTGCAGGCCTTCATGAAGCTGCCCTTTACGGCCAAATCCCTTGGGGCGGACATGATAAGCATAAGCGGCCACAAGATCCATGCCCCCAAAGGCATAGGTGCATTATACATCAGAAACGGCCTGAAGCTCAAGCCCTTTATTTTAGGGGGCTCTCAGGAGTCGGGCCGCCGGGCGGGCACCGAGGCCATGTCCCAGATAGCCGCCTTCGGAGCCGCCTGCGCCGCTGCAAAGGCGGGCTTTAAAGAGAATACGGAGCGCATGGCCGCCCTGCGCAGTCTGGCCATAGAGGAGCTGCAAAGGGAGATACCGGAGCTTGTGGTGATAGGGGGCGGAGGAGCTCCCCACATACTCAGCATATCCCTGCCCGGCTGGCGCAGCGAGGTGCTGATGAACTTCATGGAGGAGCGGGAGATATACGTATCAAAAAGCTCCGCCTGCAAGAAGGGCGGGCGGAGCCATGTGCTGGAGGCCATGGGCCTGGAGCCGAAAGTCATTGACGGAGCCATACGCATCGGCCTCTCCCGTTTCACCACGGAGGAGGACATATACGCTCTGCGGGACGGACTGCGGGACGCCCGGGAGCGCCTGGCTCATGTCTGATCTTCCCGGTCTTTTTTCACCGGCTGGTAACTCACCGGGTCTATATAATCTATATCCTTGTAATCGGCGATCTCCCACGGGAGGTCGCTTCTTTTCAGCTTCCGGCTGACGCTGCTGTTGATGGCGGCGTAGATGACCACGAACACCGGCACACCCAGTAGCATGCCCCAGAAGCCGAAGAAACCGGCGCCTACGATAATGGAGAACATGACCCAGAAGCCGTTGATGCCCACGGAGTTGCCCAGAATCTTGGGGCCTATGACGTTGCCGTCCAGCTGCTGGAGGAGAATGACGAAGATAACGAAGATGAGGCACTTTATGGGGTCCACCAGCAGGATGATGAGGGATGAGGGTATGGCGCCGATGAAGGGGCCGAAGAAGGGGATGACATTGGTCACGCCCACGATGACGCTCACCAACAGGGCATAGGGCATCTGGAGTATTGCGCAGACTATGTAACAGATAAGGCCGATGATGGCGGAGTCCAGGAGCTTGCCGTTTATAAAGCCCATGAAGGTGCGGTCGGTGAAGTCCAGGCCCTCCATTATTTTCTTGGCCATCTCCACGGAAAAGACGGAGTAGAGCAGCCGTTTGGCGCTGGCCCCGAACTGTTCCAGGTTGCTGAGGACATAGACGGAGACGATGATGCCTATGACCAGGTTATATATGCCCAGCAGTATGTAATACACGCCGGAGGTGACGTTGGAGATAAGGCTGCCCAGCTCCGGCAGCACGGTCTGCTGTATCCAGTTCATAAGGCTGGTGTTCACCTCGCCGAAGAGCTGGGAGGCATAATGCTCTATCTCCGGGAAGTCCTCCAGCAGCTGCTGGAGCCAGCGGCCGGCAGTGTCCATGTACATGGAGGAGCTGGCCACTATGGTCTGGAGGCTGCTGTATATCTGGGGGATGATGAGAAAGACCAGGGCGGTGAGTATGGCCAGCAGCACCAGCTCGCTGAGCAGCACCGACATGGCCCGGGCAAAGTGGGAGCCGTCGCTCTTTTTGCTCTTTTTGTAGAGCTTGCCCGCCAGGGGCTTGAAAAGCCTCCTCTCGACTATGCGCATGAAGGGAGCCAGCAGGTAGCATATCACCATGCCCCAGATGAAGGGGCTGAGTATGCCCAGAAGGGTGGACAGAGCCGAGCCCAGGGAAGGGAGAAAGCGCAGAGCCATGTAAAACACTATGGCTGCCGCGATCACACAGAAGGCGGTTATGCCCCAATAAAGATATTTTTTGTCCCACCTGAACGGCCGTCTCATATAATCCCTCCCACAGCTTCGCAGAGAAAAATCCAACATTTTTATATTACTATTAGGCCCAACCGGCGTCAATGACTAAGCTGTAAATTTTATGAACTTTTTTGGGCAAAACTGTTACAAAGCTTGTAATGTTATTATGTAAACTAAAGTGGGGCGGATAAAAAAGAAACATTCATAAGGAGCTGTTGAAAACTATGTTGGAAATGTTCAAAACTCCTTTGATTGTGGGAATCCCGGGCCGGGGGGACTTGTGAATAAAAAGAGGAAAAGTGTCGAAATATTCATAATCATGTAAACCAACTCATAGAACCGTTTTGTAACTCATAGGCTCAAACAAGATATCCTGAGGGAGGGGCCTATGAAACGTATACTCTGTTTTGTAATCATATTTGCTGCATTTGTATCTGGCCTGGCAGACTGCGCCTATGGCGAGGCATATTTGAAGGACTCGGACATAGCCATCCAGGCACCCTCGGCGCTGCTGATGGAGAAGGAGACGGGCACGGTGATATATGAAAAGAATGCCCATGAGCGGCGCTTTCCCGCCAGCGTCACCAAGGTGATGACCATGCTGCTGATAGTGGAGGATATTGAAAGCGGGAAGCTGAGCCTGGAGGACACGGTGACTGCCAGCGAGAGGGCGGCCTCCTTTGGGGGCAGCTGTGTGTATCTGGAGATGGGGGAGCAGATGAGCGTCAGCGACATGCTCAAGTGCATAGCCGTAGTCTCCGCCAACGACTGCGCTGTGGCCATGGCCGAGCATATCAGCGGCAGCGAGAGCCTGTTTGTGGACAGGATGAATCGCCGGGCAAAGGAGCTGGGCATGAAGGACACCCACTTCACCAGCTGCAGCGGCCTTTTTGACGACGGGGACCACTATACCACCGCCTACGACGTGGCCCTCATGTCCCGGGAGCTTATAAAGCACGACATGATAAAGGACTTCACCACCATCTGGATGGACAGCATAAGAGGCGGGGAATTTGAGCTGAGCAACACCAACAAGCTGGTGCACTGGTATTCCGGCTGCACGGGGCTTAAGACCGGCTACACCTCCACCTCCAAATATTGCCTGTCCGCCACGGCGGAGCGGGACGGGGTGGAGTATATCGCCGTAGTGCTGGGGGGCGAGAGCAGCGACAGCCGAAACAAGGACGCCCAGACCCTGCTGGACGTGGGCTTTGCCAACTACTCCCTGTGTCCGCTGACCATGGAGGAGCCTCTGCCGGAGCTGAAGGTGGAATTGGGGAGAAGCGAGCGGGTGGCCCTGGAGTACGGGGGCGAGGCCTATGCCCTGGTGGAGGGGAAGGGACAAAGACCGGAGTATGAGCTGGAGCTCCCCGGCAGCGTCCGGGCCCCGGTGAAGCAGGGGGATGAGCTGGGCAACCTCACGGTGCGTCTGGGGGATGAGACCGTGGCCCGGGTGCCCCTGCGGGCCGGAGAGGATGTGGAGCGAGTGGGCTTTTTCGGATTGTTCAAACGCCTGGGGGCCAGTCTCTTTGCCCTGTAGGAAACTTAAGTTTTTGTTGAAATATATGGGAAAAAGTATATAATAAAAGGCAGGTATACAAGAGCGCAAACTATAAGATAAACAGGAGGAAATGAGGAAATATGGTAAAAGTAGATTTGTCCGGCGCTGCCCAGTTTTTCACCAGTGCCGGCCCCGATTACGCCCTGGCAGGGCTTGCCCACAAGAAGCTCATTGAGAAGAGCGGCCTGGGCAGCGAGTTCACCGGCTGGATGGAGCTGCCCCAGCGCATCAAGGAGACGGAGCTGGAGGAGATAATCGCCACTGCCGAGAAGATACGCAGCCGTTCCAAGGCCCTGGTGGTAGTGGGCATCGGCGGCTCCTACCTGGGCGCCAGAGGCGCCATAGAGCTTTTGAAGCCCCTGCCCGGCAAGGACGATCCCCAGATCTTTTTCGTAGGCAACATGCTCTCCGCCGATACCCTCTGCGACACTCTGGATAGGCTGGGAGAGATGGACTTTGACGTGAACGTCATCTCCAAGTCCGGCACCACTCTGGAGCCTGCGGTGTCCTTCCGCATCTTCCGGGAGCTGCTGGAGAAGAAGTACGGCGACAAGGCCGACGAGCATATCTTTGCCACCACCGACGCCCACAAGGGCGTGCTGAAGTCCCTGGCCGATGCCCGGGGCTGGGAGACCTTTGTGGTGCCCGACGATGTGGGCGGCCGCTTCAGCGTGCTGTCCGCCGTGGGCCTGCTGCCCATGGCCGTTGCCGGCATAGACGTGCGCCGGGTCATCGACGCGGCCATAGAGGAACTGAAGGCCCTCTCCCTCCAGTCCCCGGAGAACCCGGCTTGGAAGTATGCCGCCGCCCGCCAGCACCTCTACGCCAAGGACTATGAGATAGAGATCCTGGCCTGCTATGAGCCCAGCTTCCGTTTCATGGCCGAGTGGTGGAAGCAGCTCTACGGCGAGAGCGAGGGCAAGGACGGCAAGGGCATCTTCCCCGCCTCCGTGGAATATACCGCCGACCTGCACTCCATGGGCCAGTTCATCCAGTCCGGCCCCAGAAAGCTGATGGAGACCGTGGTGCGCTTCAGCCACAGCCGCCGCACCTACACCTTCCCCTATGAGGCGGAGGATACCGACGGCCTGAACTACATCGCCGGCCGGGATATCTCCGAGGTTGGCCACGTGGCCGCCGACGCCGTGCGGGATGCCCATGTCTCCGGCGGCGTGCCCAACATGATAATCGAGGTGCCCATGCGCAACGAGGAGGGCTTTGCCGCTCTGGTGTGCTTCTTTGAGGTGGCCTGCGCCATCTCCGGCTACATGTCCGGGGTCAATCCCTTCGACCAGCCCGGCGTGGAGGCCTATAAGAAGAACATGTTCCGCATGCTGGGCAAGCCCGGCACCTGATGCGCTGAAGTATATACAGTCTCACCCGGGGCCTTTCGGCCCCGGGTGAGACTGTCAAAAAGCCTCGCAGAGTTTTTTCGCCGCAGCGAAAAAATAAATTCAATCGTTTTCTGCGGCGACATGTGCGTCGCAGAAAACACTTCTCACGGAGCGAAGTGTTGAATTGTACGCCTTCGGCGTACAACCGAGGCATGGAGCGAAGTGCAATCCCTTTTGTCGAAGAAGACTTGGTCTTCTTCGACAAGCTGGCCCGGGGCCTTTCGGCCCCGGGTTTTTCTTGTGTATCCGGGCCGGCGGTGTTATCCTAGGCATAAAAGGAGAGATGATATGCAGACCGAAAAACTATATTATAGAGACAGCCATATGTTTGAATTTACTGCCAGGGTCCTGGAATGCCGGGAGAGCCCCAAGGGCCCGGCCATCATCCTGGACAGGACCGCCTTCTTCCCCGAGGGGGGCGGCCAGCCGGCGGACACCGGCAGCCTGGGGGTGGCAAAGGTCCTGGACGTGCAGGAAAAGGCCGGGGAGATACTCCACTACTGCGACAGGCCCCTGAAGCCCGGGGAGACTGTGGAGGGCCGGCTGGACGCCGAGCAGCGCCTCACCCGTATGCAGAACCACTCCGGGGAGCACGTGGTCTCCGGCCTTGCCCACAAGCTCTACGGCTGCGAGAACGTGGGCTTTCACATGGGGGAGGACTTCGTCACCATTGACTTCGACCGGGAGCTGAGCCGGGAGCAGCTACTGGAGATAGAGACTCTGGCCAACCGGGCGGTAAGGGAGGATCTGCCGGTGCTCTGCTCTTTCCCGGAGCCGGAGGAGCTGAAGAGCCTGGAGTACCGCAGCAAGCTGGAGCTCACCGAAAATGTGCGCATAGTGGAGATACCTGCCACGGACCGCTGCGCCTGCTGCGCTCCCCACGTGAAGCACACCGGGGAGATAGGTCTCATAAAGGTGCTGGACTGGGAGCGCCACCGGGGCGGGGTGAGGCTGAACCTGGCCTGCGGTATGCTGGCCTTGAAAGACTATCGCACAAAGCAGGAGAATATCTCCGCCATATCCCAGGCCCTCAGCGCAAAGCGCCATGAGACCGCCGCCGCAGTGGAGCGGCTGCTCCGGGAGCAGCAGAGGAGCAAGGAGCGGATAGCCGCCCTGAGCCTGGAGCTGGCGGGGCATATGGCCGCTGCCCGGGAATACACGGAGGGGAACATCTGCATCTTTGACAATGTGCTGGACGAGGTAGCCCTGAGGGAATTGGTGAATTTGCTGATGGAAAAATGCCAGGGCATAGCCGCCGCCTTTTCGGGAGACGACGAGAGGGGCTACCGCTATATCATGGGCAGCCGGAACGTCGACCTGAAAGCCAGGGCGAAAGAGCTGAACGCCCTGATAGAGGGCCGTGGCGGCGGCAAGCCCAGGATGATCCAGGGCAGCGCCTGCGCCTCCGCCCGGACCATAGCCTCCGCTCTGGAGAAGGATTTCAGATAAATTCCTTTATAGGCCTTTGAAAGAGAACAGTTCACAGACCCGACATTCGTTTAGACAAAGCTTGTCATTATGTATAATTGCCTCCAAAATATTACCAGGAAAAACCGTAAAAGTGCACAAAAGTTCATTGACAGCACATTAACGATTTGATAAAATATGTACGTGAGAGTGGGCCTGGGGCCCAATGCGGAAAATCGGAATTTGGAGGGTTGTCTGTGAAAGATCTCAAGCACCTGATCTACTTTGAGAATCTGCTTCAGGAAGCCAACAATGAGCTGGTACAGAAGGCCAGAGCCGATGGAAAATATGCTGTTGGCTATACCTGCTATTTTATGCCTGAAGTTCTTCTCGACCTGCCGGGCTGCTTCTCTGTGCGACTGAGAGCGCCCCGCTGCACATCCCCGGATATCGCCACTTACTACATGTCCGCCCGTGTCTGCCATTACGGGCGCAGCCTTTTTGAGCGGGCCCTGGAGGGGGGCTATAACTTCCTGGACGCTCAGATGGCAACGGAAACCTGCACCGTCACCTGCCGGTTCCAGGAGCACCTGCAGAAGAAGAACCTGGACAGCGTGGCGGATATGGACGTCATCAAGAACGACAATTTCTTCTGCGAATTTATCGACGTTCCCTTTAAAAAGACGGAGAACAGCTACCTGCACTACAAGGAGCAGCTGAGGTACCATGTGCTGGATAAGCTCCGGGAGCACTTCGGCATAGACACCTCCGATGAGGCCATAATGAAGGCCATAGAGCAGCACAACGAGGTCTGCCGCCTGATAAACCAGATAGGGGATTACCGCAAGCTGGATAAGCCCACCATCACCGGCTACGAGTTCCACGTGATACAGCTGGTGAGCCTGGCCTGCCCCAAGGAGCTGATACTGCCCTACCTGCGGGAGACGGCGGAGGAGATGAAGACCAGAGAGCCGGACGAGCGCTGGCCCTTCCGCTGCAAGGTGGTGCTGGCGGGCTCGGAAAACGACGACCCGGAGTTCACCAAGCTCATAGAGGGCTGCGGGGCCGAGGTGGTGGCGGACCGCTACTGCTACGGCGCAGTGGAGAGCCGCATACCCATAGTGGTGAAGGAAGGGCAGGATCCCCTGGACGCCATAGCCCGCCACTATCTGGACACCAGCAACTGCCCCCGCTTCATGCCTCAGAATATCATGAGGGAGCGGAAGCAGCGTCTGGCGGAACTGGTGAAGGAATACAAGGCCGACGGCCTTATTGTTGCCTCCAACAAATTCTGCGAGTATTGGAGCTATGAGCGTGTTATTGACACTGTGGTCATGAAGCGGGACTTCGGCATCCCGGTGTGCTCCATAGAAAAGGAGTATATAAATTCCGCCTCCGGCCAGCTGCGCACCCGTTTCCAGGCCTTCGTTGAAAGTGTGGAGATCAAGAAGATCCAGGAGGGCAAGTAAAATGGCTAAGAAAAAAGCAGACATCAAAAAGCTTGCCAGAGACTTCTGGCATGGCAAGCCCCACGGCGAGCGCCGTCTGGGGGAGCTGTATAAGGACAAGACCGGCCTCTATAAGCACAGGGAGTGGCGGGGAGTGAAGGACACTCTGTACTACTTCTATATGATATGGCTGTATAACTACATATTCATGGTGAAGGACATCATGGAGATGGGCGGCCCCATAAACTTTGCCAAGGGCGTGTGGCGCTACCGCTGGGTGGGCCAGACCTATCTGCCGGTGCTCCACTGGTTCGACCGGGGCATGGAAGGCATGCGGGGCGAGGCCCTGAGAGCCTCCGCCTGGCACTACAGAGGCATGGTCAACGAGACCATCCGCCAGTTCCAGCGCATGTTCGCGGCGGACACCAAGCTCCACGGCGGCAAGAAGACCGACGCCTGGTACCACACCATGGCCCACAACGAGACGGTGTGGGGCGGCATCTTCTATCCCTGGAGCGACCACTTCGACAATGTGGCCATGGAGATGATACCCTACTTCGTCACCTGCCACGTGAACTCCCATACTGTCCACAACTATATCGACGCCGTCCAGTCCATCGGTCTGCCCGGCGACCCCTGCCCCATGTGCCAGGCGGAGTCCGGACTTTTCGTGCTGGACGACATGCCCGACTATGCACCTTTTATGATAACCTCCAACGAGGCCTGCGACGCCTCCGTGGCCACCTCCATCCTTCAGGACTGGTTCTATGATAAGCCCCTGTTTGCAATGCCCCAGCCCATGCAGTTTGACGATCCCCTGGTGCATCAGCACTGCCGCCGGGAGATAGAGGAGTGCTGGAAGTTTATAGAGGAGCAGACCGGCGTGCCCTTCAACTGGGACCAGCTGGTGAAGAAGCTGCGGCAGCAGAACCAGCTGCAGGAGTTTGAACGGGAGAAGTGGGAAGTGGCCGCCAAGACCCCCTATTATCCCATCAACGGCGTGGCCCAGGCCCTCTACCGTATCTACTACAGCCAGGACGGCGACCGGCCCATCTGGCATTTCTGCGACAAAAAGGTGCGTAAGATATTGGAGAAGTGTGTCAGCAAGAAGATAAACACCTTCCCCAAGACCCGCCACCGGGTCATCGCCTGGTCCTGCGCGCCTTTGTATTATTCCCACTGGTGCACCTGGGCCTATAACTGCTGGGGCTTGAACGTGATAATCAACATGGACTCCCTCATGTTCGACATGTCCATCCGCACCGATACTTACGACCACTGCCTGGACGACATGGCCACCTACCACATGTGGGCCCCCATGCGCCGCATGGCTGTGGGCGGCATGCACCACATCTTCGAGCTGTGGGAGTACATGGAGAAGTTCAACTGCGACTTCGTCATGATGTACGACCAGCTCCAGTGCAAGGGCATGCAGGGCGTCCACGGCCTCTTTGAGGACGAGTTCCGCAGCAGGAACGTGCCGGCCATCTGGATGCCCCACGCCCTGCCGGACAGCCGCACCGTGAGCCGTGCGGAGATACGCCGCATCGTAAACGACTACATGACCACCGTCATGCACGAGGAGCCCCTGGATCCGTCCCTGCTGGACTTCGACGATTCCATGGGCTGGTAAGGAGGAGATAGGATGAAAAAAGGCAAATGCTGCAAATGTTCCCTGGGCTGCAGGCTGGGCCGCCTGGCTCTGAAGCTGCTGGGCCTGGTAGTGCTGGGCAACGTGGCGCTGTTTATAGTTTTCTTCTTTGACCTGGACGGCAAGCTGCTTTTCAACGTGGTGGAGCCGCTGCTGAAAAAGCACTACGACAACATGGACAGGGCGGATACCCTGAAAGCCCCCTATGACATGGATAAGTATCCCTCTTATGAGTACGAGGTCTGATTAAAAAACTGAAATAATTACATGGAGGCAAAAGCAAAATGAAATATTTCGGCGGCTGCGACGTAGGGTCCACCTATACCAAGGCAGTGATACTGGACGAGAACGGAAAGATGGTGGCGGACACCACCATAAGGAGCAAGATAAATTCAGAGCAGAGCGCAATAGCGGCAATGGAAGAGGTGTGCAAGCAGGCGGGGCTGAAGGACAGCAAGGACCTGGCCTACCTGATAGGCACGGGCTACGGGCGCAACAAGGTGCCCTTTGCCGACGAGAACATCTCGGAGATAAGCTGCCACGCCATGGGCGTGCATGTGACGAACCCGGACGTGAAGGCCATCATAGACATAGGGGGCCAGGACGTAAAGGGCATCTCCATAGACACCGACGGCACGGTGAAGAACTTCGCCATGAACGACAAGTGCGCCGCCGGTACCGGCCGCTTCTTCGAGGCTATGGCCCGGAGCTTTGAGCTGAGCCTGCCTGAGTTCAGCAAGCTGAGCCTGACGGCAAAGAACGTGATCCCCATCACGGCCCAGTGCACGGTGTTTGCCGAGTCCGAGGTCATCACCCTGGTGGG
>CASFJB010000069.1 GCA_949294945.1 uncultured Eubacteriales bacterium | reverse complement strand
GGAATCGTCCTGGGCTGCGGTGACCAGGCCGCCCAGCTCGTGGCTCAGCAGCTGGCAGCCGTAGCATATGCCCAGGATGGGCACTCCCAGCTCATAAATGCCCTTGGCAGGATGGGGAGAGTTCTCCGCATACACGCTGTTGGGGCCGCCGGTGAAGATGATGCCTATGGGATCAAAGGCCTTTATCTCCTCCAGGCTCATGTCATGGGGCTTTACCTCGCAGTAGACATTGCACTCTCTCACCCGGCGGGCTATAAGCTGATTGTACTGGCCGCCGAAGTCCAGTATAAGGATCTTCTGATTTTCCATACTTTCTCTCTTTCCTCAAGTATTGTATCTTATCTCTGCCGGGACCTCACTCCATCCAACTGGGATAGAGGGGATCGTTCCAGTAGAAGGAATAGGCGCTGTCGGCATAGTTGCCGAACTGCTTGCGCAGCTCGATGTATCTGGGGTGCTGCTCGAATATCCAGGTGTCCAGGTTCAGATCCACATACCTCCAGCGGCCCTCAGTGGGGTCTCCGGCGGTGGTGTTTATCTCACAGTCGGGCAGCAGCTCCTGGAGCTGCTCCACCTGCTCCCTGTCCACCCTGGTCCAGCCGCCTATCCACAGCCGTTCCAGCTTGGTAAGGCCGAAGAGGGGGCTCAGGTCAACTTCTCCCGCCTGGGTCAGGTTGCAGATATTAAGGTGCTCCAGCTCGGTGAGATTGGCCAGAGGGCTCAGGTCCGAGATATAGGTGGTCTGTATCTCCAGATACTCCATCTTTGTGCAGGCGGATATGGGGCTGAGGTCGCTGAAGAAGTCCATGGCCAGGATGCACACCTCCAGCTCCGGCATATACGACACGAAGGAGATATCCGTCAAAGCGTCGTTATGGCCCAGGTCAAGATATTTCACCTTGGTGCAGTATTTCAGCGCCTGGGAGTTCTCCGGGGTAAGCATCCCGCCGGAGGATGGCTTGGAAGCCAGGATACGCTCCACATCCGTGCGCACGCTGTAGTTATCTCCAAACCAGACTCGCCACACCACATTCACCTCCGGGAACTCGTCCCTTATGGAGGCCATCTCCTCATTGCTCAGTCCGCAGCTGTCCATGTCCAGGGACTCCAGCTCCGGCATGCAGCGCATCGCCGCCTTTACAGCCGCCCCGCCGTCATCCACCTGAATGTACTTCAGATCCAGCTCGGTCTCGTCCATGGAGACCTCCACCCCGTACACATCCCCGAAGTAGCTTATCTTCAGCTCCGGGAAGGCCTCACAGATTTCCGCCACGTCCTCCCAGCCGAAGCCCTCCCTGGTCTTGCCCAGCTCTATGCTGCTGAGGTTGGGCAGGCAGGAGGCCGCATCGATCAGAGCCGCCACGTCCTCGTGCTTCAGCTCCGACATGTTGAGGGCCGCTATCTCATTGGTGACGGAGCTGCCGTTGGGCAGGGGCACGGTATAGCGCACGGAGACCTCCGGATGGGCCTGGGCCCAGGCATATATCTCTCTGTAGCATTCGCTGCCCCGCAGGTCCGCAGCCACCAGGCCCTCCAGCTGGTCCAGCTTGGATATCTCCTCGGCGGTGATGACCATGGTCACGCTCAAAGCGTCCGGCTCCACAGTCCCCGATTCAAACTCCATAGGAGTGGGCTCCGGGCCATTTATTATCCTCTGGCAGCCTGCCAGGCTCAGTACCGTCACCAGGGCGGCAGCCATTATTACAACAAACAATCTCTTCTGCATTTTTCTACCTCGTCTTACAAAGCTCGGCCGAGCTTCCGGCATGTTCTGCCGGGGCTCTCCTTTTTTAGGCTCTGTCATTGTGTCACTCAAGGCCGTACACTTCCTTGCCGTACATGCCGGCATATTCCGCCGGGGCCTCGTCTCCGCACTTGGGGTCCAGCCAGTAGAAGCTGTACTCCTGGTAGTTGTAGCCCAGCTGCTCTCTCAGCAGCTCGTGGCGGGGAGTCCAGTAATACTTGGGTATATCCGGGTCGTAGGCCGTATATCTCCAGGCCTCGCCGTGGGGATCATAGGTGGTGGTATTTATATCGCAGTTGGGCAGAGCCTCTTTAAGCTTCGCCAGCTGCTCCTCAGGGATGGGGGTGTTGCAGCCTATCCACAGCCGCTCCAGCTTGCTCAGTCCGTAGAGAGGCGAGGCGTCCGTGACGGTCTCCTGATTGCAGATATTCAGATGGGCCAGATTGGTCAGCCCGGACAGGGGGCTGAGGTCGCTTATCTTTGTCTCCTGTATCTCCAGATACTCCATCTTGGGGCAGTTTGCCAGGGGGCTGAGGTCGCTGACATTGGTCATGGCGATTATCAGCACTTCCAGATCCGGCATGGAAGCCACAAAAGATATGTCGCTGAGATCGTCGTTATGGCCCAGGTCCAGATATTTCACCTTGGTGCAGTACTGAAGCACCGAACCGTCATATATCATGCCGCCCACCGTGGGCTTGGAGGCCAGGATACGCTCCACATCCGTGCGTACACTGTAGTTTTCTCCAAACCAAATGCGCCATACCACTTCCACCCCGGGGTTCTCATCCCGGATGGCGGCCATGGCTTCATTGGATACTCCGCAATAGTCCATGTCCAGATATGTGCAGTTGCGCATGAGGGGCAGAATCTTGCGTATTTCTGCGCCTTCGTCGGATATGGAGGTATGGTTGAAGTCCAGGCTCACGGCATTTAGGTTCAGCTCCTGGCCGTAAAGGCTGAAGTCATAGTTCAGCACCGCCCCGGGACAGGCCTTTGCCAGCATGTTTATATCGTCCCAGCTGAGAGCGTTGACGCTCTGGGCGCCCAGGTCCACCTCCTCCAGCTCCGTCAGGCAGGCTAGCACCGCTGCGGCCTCCATCAGCTGCTCAGGGTCCGAGCTCAGGCCGCTCAGGTCCACGCTGCGGGTGTCCGGCTCCACGCTCTGTCCCAGCAGGTCCAGGGTGAAGTCAAAGCCCACCTCCGGAAGGGCTATGCGCAGGGTGGCCACGTCCTCCAGGCTAAGGCCCGAACCGTCCCCTCCCACGTTGCCCAGGCTCACGGTCTGGAGATTCGGCAGGCAATTCAGGGCCCTGGCCGCCTCCTGGGCCGCCCCTGCCGGCAGAGCCGACAGGTCCACGGAGTTGACACTGTTGTCGTATCTGCTGCCGTCGGGAAGGTCCACAGTATATTTCACGCTGACCTGGGGGTTCTCCCGGGCCCAGGCGGCTATCTCCTCATAGCAGCTGCTGCCGCTGAAGTCCGCCGCTTCCAGTTTGTCAAAGAGATACAGATACTCCGTCTCCCCGCTCTCCAGAACGGCGGTGAGAGTTTTGCTGTCCACATCGTAGCGCCCGGAGGAGAGCTGGACTTTTACAGTGCCGAAAAGGGGCCGCACCGAGCCGTCCCCTTCTCTTACCGGTCCGGACAGGCACAGAAAGGCTACCAGTACCACGCCCAGGACTCCAACGAATATCTTTATTCCTTTTCCAGCTCTCATTCCAACGCCTCCAGAAGGCTAAACGCATTTGCCGATAATAAAAACAGTATATCATCATGGTTTTTTATTTGCAATAAAATTTGCCATTTGCAGATTCACTTGGCTGCCGCATCCGGCGAAATTCCCAAAACGAAAAAACAGGCTGAGAGATCCGTTGAGAATCTCTCAGCCTGTTCAGTTTGGTCATGGGTTGCTTTCAGCTGCCCTCAGAAATCACCCAGGCTCATGCCGTCGTCAATGACTATCTCCTCGTCGACAGGCTCTTCGGTGATCACCGGTACAAACTCGGACAGATAGGCCTCCTCAGGCAGTCCGGCCAGGTAGGCTGGCAGGTTGATGATGGGGCCGTCCATATTGTAGGGCAGGGGGATGGTATAGGTGACAGGGGCCTCCTCGTCTCCGCCCTTCTCCCGGGTGATGATCAGAGTGATGGTTATCTCCTGGCCGATCTGGGTGGCGGAGGTACGCTCACCCTCATAGAGCTTGGAGATGGCATCGCCGTCGGCATTGTCACCCACGTGGACTTCTATCTTATAAGGCGATTCGTAGCTGGTTCCCTGGTACTCCAGAGGCTTGTTGTCAAAATAGACGGTGTGGCCCCGGCCGATGAGCATCATCACTCCGGCAATGGCCGCCAGGACAAGGACCAGCAAAAGCTGGAAAACTAGTCTGCGTTTGTTCATTTCGACCTGGCCTCCTCTTCCTTCTGGGCCTGAGCCAGCAGATGGCCGGTCATGCTCTTGACCCGGCGTTTCCTGGTTTCATACATGATAAGGGCGACGGTGATAACGCCGTAGGAGACGAAGGTGCGGAAATACTCGCCGATCATGGAGTCTCCTGTGATGGCAGTGCCGGCCTCGGGGGCCAGGATGAACATCATATGGAACAGGATGACTCCCAGGAAAGCATTGCCGATAGAGGCCCTCTCCACGGATGCTCCGCCTACCAGCAACGCCGCAATGCTGAAGGTACCGATCTGCATATGGGCAGAATAGGTGGGGAAGTTGCCCAGATTCTGCAGATAGATTATCATACCGAAACCGGCCACCACAGTAGATATGACGATGGCGACGATACGGGTACGGTCCACGTTTATGCCTGCATCCCGGGCCACCTCCATATCCTGGGCCACGGCACGCATGTCCTGACCCAGCTTTGTGCGCCTAAACCAGATTATGAACAGGCACAGCACTCCGATGATGATGAAAGTGAGCACGGGTATTTTAACGCCGTTCACGTTGATTGCCAGAAGGTTGTCCAGGTACTGGCGCATGCTCAGCAGACTGACGGTGTTGCGCACGCCGTAGCCTCTGGGCAGCTTCAGGCTGGCATGGACGATGGGGATGATGGGGCCCATCAGGAACAGCACCACCAGCTGGTAGACGCCGTTCATAAAATAGGAGATAAAGTAGCTCGTTATCATCTCACGGCCCTTGGCCTTGTTCAGCAGGTTGCCGCAGAACACGCCCAGGAGGATGGAGATGGGTATGGAAATGATCATGGCCAGGATGATGCCGGGGATGCCCCAGATCTGCCAGTCCACCACCAGTATGAGGGCGATCTCACCGGCCATGGCCCCCAGGGTCATGCCGAAGTTAAGGCCCATGCCCGCCATGATAGGGATCAGAAGGGCAAGGATAAGGAAGGTATTGCGCCCCATTCGGGTGATAAGCTCATTTATCAGGTAGGAGGGAGAATATCCCGCCAGCGGGAAGCAGATGGCGCAGATCAGCACGAACATTATGGGAACGGAGTTGTCCTGCAGCAGCCGCTTCAGGCTGAACTTTGTACGCTGTTTCTGCTTCATTTTGCACCCCCCTTAACTTTACGGGTCAGTGCATAGACGATCATTCCGTTGGAGACGATGATACGCACGACCTCGCTCACGTCCATGTGTATCATGGCGGTGAGCACTGTGGGTGTGAGGGTGACCACGCTCTGGAAGAGAATGGTACCGATTATCACGTTGGGGATAGAGGCCTTGTTGACTGCGGCGCCGCCGATAAGTATGGCCGCCACTGTGGGCAGGGTCATATTGTTTGGCGCCATATACAGCTGCATGAAGCCGAAGCCCTGCTGATACACCAGGATGCCCACCGCTCCAAGCCAGGTGGACATGACAACGGACAGCAGACGCATCTTGTCCACGCTGATGCCGGAGGCCCGGGCAAACTGGGGGTTGGAGCCCACGGCAGTCATGGCGGTGCCGGTCTTGGTATGTAAGAACGCCCACATGGCAAAAGCCAGCAGAGCAAAGAACAGCAGAGCGCCGGTGGGGAAGTACAGGCCCTTATCCGGAGCTATGGGGATGGCCAGGAAATTGGCCAGCGTCCCTCCGTAAAAGCCGTCCAGAGAGATGGTGGTACGCAGGCCCTGGCCGGACAGTCCCCAGACCATGGTGGGGCTGGTATAGGGCAGCAGCAGCCACATCATGCACATGAAGGAGATGGAAGCCAGGCCCACATAGGTGGCGATCATCATCTCGCCGCCCTTTATCCGGTTCAGCAGCCAGCCATAGCCGCCGCCGGCCAGAAGGGCAAAGGGAGTGGCCAGCAGTATGGCCATGAAAAAGCTGGTCGTTCCGGTAAAGCCCAGCTGTATGGACAGAGTGCCACCCAGCAAGCCGGCAATAATGCCCAGAGGGATGCCGAAGTTCAGGCTGCAACCGGAGTGGATCATGGGCACCATGGCCAGGACCAGCACGGCGTTCCAGCTGAAGCGGTTGATAACGTTGCCTATCTGCATGGTCAGATCTGCCCCCACCATGGGCGCCATGATGAACAGCAGCAGCACGAAACAGGTGATTATCAACCGGGGCAGGCCATAGCTGTCCAGCAGGTCTTTGACCCTGTTTTTCTTTTCTAATGTATTCTCCATGATTTCCTCCTTATACCACCTGGCTGACCATCAGCGTGCCGAAAGCCTCGGAGGACTCGGTGGCCGGCAGGATGCCGGCGATGCGTCCGCCGGAGACGATGGCGATCCGGTCGCAGGACTGGCGCAGCTCCTCCAGCTCGGAAGAGATGATGACCACGGTGACTCCGTGTTCCCGGTTGAACCGCTTCAAAGCTTCCAGCACCAGAGCCTTGGCTCCCACGTCAATGCCGCGGGTGGGCTCGGAGACGAAGAGGAACTTGGGCTGAAGGGCAAAGGCCTTGGCCAGGCACACCTTCTGCTGGTTGCCGCCGGAGAGCTCTTTCGCCTTCTGCCTGGAGCCGGTGCACTTGATCTGCAATTCATCGATATACCGCTTGGTCACTTCGCGGATGGCCCGCTCATCCCGCCATGAGATGGGGCCGATCTTTTTGAGGAATTTATCGTGGATCTGCATGGCGGAGAATGCCACGTTCCACTCCAGTGATTCGTCCAGCAGGAGGCCCACTCCGCGGCGGTCCTCAGAGACGAAGGCCAGAGAGGCGTCCAGACACTTCCGGGGATTGTTGAGGGGAATGGGCTTGCCCTCAAACTCCACCGTGCCGCCTGCTTCGTACAGGCCCATGATGCCGTTGGGGATGCCCAGCTTGCCCTGTCCGGCCAGGCCGCCGATACCCAATATCTCCCCTTCCTTTATGTCCAGGTCGATGTTGCGCACCGTCTCGCCGGGCATATCCACCCACAGCTTGCGGATGGACATGATGGGCTTGGCATCGGGAAGCTCTCTTGCCTCGTTGACGGTGGAGGTCTCCACCTTCCGGCCCACCATCCAGCGGGTGATCTCGGGAATGTCGATCTCCTTGGCCGGGCTCTCCTTCACCACATAGCCGTCACGCATGACTACCACCGTGTCGCACACGGAAAGTATCTCCTGGAGGCGGTGGGTGATGAATATGACGGCGATGCCCTGCTGGGACATGCTGCGTATGGAAGCCAGCAGCGCTTCCGCTTCTTTCTCGGTAAGCACGGCGGTGGGCTCGTCCAGTATCAGCAGCCGCAGATGCTCCTTGCTCAGTTCCCGGGCTATCTCGGTGAACTGCTTGTGGCCCACGGGCATATCGCTGATGACCATGTCGGCGCTTATTTTGACGCCCATTTTGTCTATGGCCTTGTCGGCGCTCTGGGCGATTGCCTTATAGTCCAGAGTGTCCATCCGGGGCCCAAAGATCTCGGAGACGATGTTCCGCTTGGTGGGCTCCCGGTTGAGGATGATATTCTCGGCGGCGGTAAAGCCGGGTATCAGGGAGAACTCCTGATGCACCATGCCTATACCGGCTGCCAGAGCCTCAAAGGGGGTGGAGAAATTCACCGCCTGGCCGTCAAGACGGATCTCCCCCTCGTAACCGCCCGTTTCCCGGATCACGTCCATGCCAAAGAGGATCTTCATCAGCGTGCTCTTTCCGGCGCCGTTCTCACCCACCAGGCCCAGCACCTCGCCGGGTCTCAGGCTGAGATTGATGTCGGTAAGCACCTGGTTGCCGAAGAAGTCCTTCTTGATATTGCGCATTTCCAGCAAGGGCCCCTTGTTTTTTTCCATCGTGTTATTCTACACCTCTCTTGCTTTGAAAACAGCAGGGGGAGAATGCCTCCCCCTGCTGTTTGAATGAATCCTTTGAGAAATTAATCAGGCGGTAGTGAAGTACTCCTCGGGCACCTCAACGGAAGTGGAGCCCATGTAGTATCCGGGATCGCCCATGATGTAGGTATCCTGGTACACCAGGAAGATGTTCTCGGCCTTAACGCCGGTGGTTGCATTGGTGTAGCCGGAGCCGTTCCACTCAGCGCCGGGAGAGAATACCTCGTAAGCCTTTGCAATATCGTCCATATCGGTCAGGTCGCTCTCGCCGTTGATGACGTTCATGGCGTGCTGCGCCAGACCGGCGGAAGTGGTGTAGCCGTAGGAGTAAGCCCAGGTGCCGAAGCGTCCGGCGCCGCCGGCTTCAACAACAGCGCTCTCAACCTTGGCCAGGATCTTTTCAAAGTCGCCGGCCTCTTCGGTCAGGTCAAGACCCAGAGCTCCGGGATAACCCATGAGAGGAGAGGGCAGGTCGGCCTCGATGAAGTAGCCGCCGTACTCAAACAGCTGCTTGAGCAGAGGCTCGGTGTGAGCGTCGTTGGTGCAGAAGTAAGCGGTCTGAGTGCCGTAGGTCTGGACCCACTCGGGAACCTTTTCCAGAATGTAAGCCTGGGCGCCGGCGATACCGACGTCAGAGGTGGGGTCGGGAGCGGTCTCCTGGTGGAAGGTCATGCCGAACTCCTCGCAGGCCTTCTGCATGACTGCCACACGGCGGCTCATGGTCTCATAAGCCATGTGACGGGGGAAGGAAATGTGCACGAAATCGGTGCAGCCCAGCTCGTGGGCGGTGCGGATTATCAGGTAGCCGCGGGCAACAAAGTCGTTGTTGCACACCAGGTCGGCAGCGGAGCCGATCTCGGGCAGGTCCTCATGGGCCTCACCGGCAATGCAGATGATGTCGGGGCGGCGCTCCTTGACCTGACGGAATGCCTCGGTGGTGCCGGGCACAGCCTGGTTGACTATGATGGCCTTCATGTCGGGATCGTCGGCCAGACCGGCGATCTTCTGTATGGTGGTCTCAACCTCATCGGTGAAGTTGTCGGGGTAGGTGGCCAGGACAACACGGTCCTCGCCATACATGGCCTGGAATGCCTCGGCGCCGCGGCGGTCGTCCTCAGACTGGGACACGGTACCGGTAACAATGCCGATCTTGAAGGTGTCGCCGGCTTCGCCGTCGGTGGCAGCCTCGCTGTCCTGAGATGCGGTGCTGTCCTGAGCGGTGGAAGGGGCGCTGCTGTTTCCGCAGGCAGCCAGGGTCAGCAGCATAGCTGCTGCCAGCAGCAGTGTGATCAGTTTCTTCATTCTTTCCTCCTGTTTTGTAGTGAATTTAACTAACGGTGACCTTTATTCTACCCGTCTTCCGGTCCTCCCCTGTCCGGCGCCGTCCCAAGCCCCGGAGCTCCCCGGAGGCAGGTAAAAGCCCCTGCCCCCGGCATGGCCTTTTCTGAAACGGCACGCCGGCTTCGGGGACAAAAAGATGGAGCGGCCCGGCCGGTCACTGATGGCCGGCCGGGCCGGAAACCATCTGCTGCTGTCTGTCTGACGGCGGCCGTCAAAGCTGGGATCCGAAAATCAAAAAGTCAGTATTTTCAAGGGTTTTTAGGTCCTCATATCCACTTTTTGCTTATTCCCACTCTATGGTGCCGGTGGGTTTTGTGGTCAGGTCGTAGAGCACGCGGCAGACGCCGGGGACTTCGGTGACGATGCGCCTGGTCACGGTATTGAGCACGGAGTAGGGCACTTCCTCCACGGTGGCGGTCATGGCGTCCAGAGTATTCACCGCCCGGATGATGACGAACCACTCCTCCACCCGGTGGTCCTCCTTCACGCCCACGGTCTTCATGTCGGGAATTGCGGTGAAATACTGCCACACCTTGCCAGCAAGGCCGCTCTTTGCAAACTCCTCCCGGAGTATGGCGTCGGACTGGCGCACAGCTTCCAGCCTATCCCTGGTGATGGCCCCCAGGCAGCGCACGCCCAGGCCGGGGCCGGGGAAGGGCTGACGGTATACCATATTGTCCGGCAGGCCCAGAGCCGTGCCCACCACCCGTACCTCATCCTTGAACAGGAACTTCAGAGGCTCCACCAGTTCAAACTTCATGTCCTCCGGCAGGCCGCCCACATTGTGGTGTGCCTTCACCGGGCCGCTCTCCAGAATGTCCGGATATATGGTGCCCTGGGCCAGGAACTCTATGCCCTCCAGCTTCCGGGCCTCTTCCTCAAACACTCTGATAAACTCCGCTCCGATTATCTTCCGCTTCTTCTCCGGCTCGGCCACTCCCGCCAGCTTGTCCAAAAAGCGGTCCACCGCGTCCACATACACCAGGTTTGCGTCCATCTGGTTGCGGAACACCTCTATCACCTGCTCCGGCTCGCCCTTGCGGAGAAGGCCGTGGTTCACGTGTACGCAGGTCAGCTGCTTGCCCACTGCCTTGATGAGCAGGGCGGCCACCACCGAGGAGTCCACCCCGCCGGACAGGGCCAGCAGCACCTTCTTGTCTCCTATCCGGCTGCGCAGGGCGGCCAGCTGCTCATCGATAAAGGCCTGAGCCAGTTCAGGCGTGGTGATTCTCTCCATGTTTTCCGGGCGGCGATTTTCTGCCATAGGTTTTCCCTCCAAATTTTTCTATATTTTCTTCTTCCAACAAAAACCCTTCCGGGTCATGTCTCCACAGTGATCATCACGGGCCGGCCATCCCAGCGGAGCCTGCCCTCCCTGACGCTCACGGTGCTGCCGTCAACGAGGTTCGTATATTCCCCGTCGGCCAGATCCAGGGCCACATCTCCCCTCTTGGCCTTCAGGCTGAACACTCCCAGGCTGCGCCTTCCTTCGCTCTCCCGCTCCATCAGGGCGATATCCAGATCGTCGTCGGCAGAGGCGGTGAAGCTGTCTCCGCTGCCGAAGCCTCTCTTTATCTCCCGGAGGCGGGACAGCACAGGGCTTATATCCCGGCCGGTATCCCTGTTGAATACGTCCTTGTCAAAGAGGCTGGGCAGATGCTCGTCGCAGAATTCCTGCCCGGCATATATGAGAGTCGTCCCCTTGAGGAAATAGAGCATGGCAGTGAGATTCAAAAGGGCCTCAGGCTCCTTTATCAGCGAAGCTATGCGGGGCTGGTCATGGTTTTCCAGAAAGCGCAGTTTATTGTAGTTGGCCGGGTACATGGCCTCCTGGAAATTCAGCAGTCCGGTATAGGCGCTGAGGGGCAGGCCGCCCCGGAGATAGGCCTCAAAGCTCTCCCGGATGTCGTACTCATATTCCATGTCGAAGGCGGCAAAGAGCTCCGTATCCCTGGCGCAGTACAATCCGCTGCGCCTTGCCCAGCTGCCGAAGCTGAGGTGCACGCTCTCGGCAAGCCAGATGCAGCCGGGGCGAACCTTCTCCACTGCCGCCCTGGCCTTCAGCCAGAAGTCCACCGGCACGAAAGAGGCCACGTCACAGCGAAAACCGTCCACTATCCCGGCCCAGAAGCACAGGCTCTCTGTCTGGTAGTCCCAGAGCTCCCGCCTGCCGTAATCCAAGTCTATGACGTCGGTCCAGTCCCCCACCCGGTTGCCGGGGCTGCCGTCGGGCCGCTTGTAAAACCAGTCCGGGTGCTGCTCATAGAGCAGCGAATCCGGCGAGGTATGGTTATACACCACGTCTATGATGCACTTCATGCCCCGGCGGTGTATCTCCTCCACCAGAGTTTTAAAATCCTCCAGGCTGCCGTACTCCGGGTTCACGCTGCGGTAATCCCGGTTGGCATAGGGGCTGCCCAGGCTGCCCTTCCTGCCTTTGAGCCCCAGCGGATGTATGGGCATGAGCCAGATGATGTCCGTACCCAGGGCCTTTATCCTGTCCAGGTCCGGCACCAGGGCAAGGAAGCTGCCCTCCTGTGTGTGGTTTCTCAGGTATACGGAATATATCACCTGATTTTGAAGCTCCGGGTTTGTCCCTGCCGCCATAGCTATCTCTCCCTTCGGCCCGATATTCTCATATCTACATATTACATTAAAGGCGGATATAAAGCAATCGTTTTCCGGCCCGCTTAGGCAGCCTCCACTTTACCCGGATTTTACACAGAGCCGGTAATGGATTTTATCTTTGTAGGTTATAGTTCATTTTGGTCAAATCTGTATGATACGGGAGTAAAGCCATGGATATTTTCGATCTACTCAGCCTTATCGGAGGGCTGTGTCTTTTCCTCTTCGGCATGAACATCATGGGTCAGGCCCTGGAGCGCAGGGCCGGCGGCAAGCTGCGCAGCCTTCTGGGCAAGCTCACCACCAACAAGATGGCAGGCCTGCTCACGGGCCTTGGCGTCACCGCCATAATCCAGAGCTCCTCCGCCACCACGGTTATGGTGGTGGGCTTTGTGAACTCCGGGCTTATGACCTTGAAGCAGGCGATAAACGTCATCATGGGCGCCAACATCGGCACCACCGTCACCGCCTGGATACTGAGCCTTGCAGGCATAGACAGCGGCAACCTCTTCGTCTCCCTTTTAAAGCCCAGCTCCTTTACCCCGGTGCTGGCCCTTATAGGTATAATCTTCTACATGTTCAGCAAGAAGTCCCGGAGGCAGGACACCGGCCTCATTCTCCTGGGCTTTGCCACGCTGATGTACGGCATGGACAGCATGTCCGCCGCCGTGTCCGGCCTGCGGGACGTGCCGGAGTTCCAGCAGATAATCCTCATGTTCCACAACCCCTTCCTGGGCGTGCTGGCCGGAGCGGTGCTCACCGCCATCATCCAGTCCAGCTCCGCCTCTGTGGGTATACTCCAGGCCCTGTCCTCCACCGGCCAGGTCACCATAGGAGCCGCAATCCCCATCATCATGGGCCAGAACATAGGCACCTGCGTCACCGCCATGATATCCTCCGTAGGCACCAACAAGAACGCCCGCCGGGCAGCCCTGGTACATCTGTCCTTCAATGTCATCGGCACCGCCGTGTGGCTCACGGTCTTCTGCATAGTCAAGGCCGTCTTTGCTCCCGCTATCCTGGGGGAGAGCGCCTCCCTGGTGAGCATTGCCATAGCCCACTCCGCTTTCAATATCCTCTGCACCATCCTTCTGCTGCCCATGACCGACATGCTGGAGCGGCTGGTGCACCGCCTGGTGCCCGACGGAGCGGAGGCGGAGGTGCTCACCGAGATAGATGAGCGCCTGCTCACCACTCCCCCCATGGCCCTGGAGCGCTGCCACGTGGTGGCCTCGGAGATGGCGGAGACCTCAGTCACGGCCCTGAAATCCTCTCTCTCCTGCCTGCTGTTCTATACCCCGGAGCTGGCCGCCGAGGTTCGGGACAAGGAAAACAAAAGCGACCACTATGAGGACATCCTCTCCTCCTATCTGGTGAAGCTCAGCAGCCTGCAGATAAGCGAGAGCGACAGCGCCGAGGCCGCAAAGCTTCTGAAGGTCATCGGGGACTTCGAGCGCATATCCGACCACGCGGTGAACCTGGTGGAGTCCGCCGAGGAGATGCGCAGTAAGGAGATCCAGTTTACCGGCCGGGCCCGGGAAGAGCTGTCCGTTATCATCCCCGCAGTCTGTGAGATACTGGACCTGACCCTGGAGGCCTTCGAAAAGGACGAGCTGGGCCTGGCCCTGAAGGTGGAGCCTCTGGAACAGGTGATAGACTACCTGAAGGAGAAGCTGCGCACCGGCCACATTCTCCGGCTCCAGCAGGGGGAGTGCTCCAGCGTGGCGGGCTTCATCTGGTCGGACATTCTCACCAACCTGGAGCGCACCGGCGACCACTGCTCCAACATCGCCGGCTGCATCATCGACATGTCCCACTATGAGATGCACCTCCACGAGTCCCAGCGGCAGCTGCGCAACACCAGCGAGGACTACCGGCAAACTTATATGCGCTTTATGAGCAAGTACTCTCTCCCCGCCCCCAAGGCCGGAAGCTGAGTTTCCTGGCAACTTAAGTCATAATTAATATGAATTTTCTGCAGCAAGAGCCTGGAAAACCTTTGGTTTTCCAGGCTCTTGCCAAAGCATTCTGTAGTAATAATGGAAAATTATCTCTCTTTTTCCATGACAAAGTTTGTGAGAAAGACTCCTTGTCTTTCCACCTTCTGCTCCTTTATCACTCTGTATCCTCTCTTCTCAAAAAAGGGCTTTGCCGTAATTGAGGCATGAACCAAAATATTCCCCTGCACCGCCTCTTCCAGACGGTCGCAAATAGCCGCAGCTATCCCCTCCCTCTGATGATGGGCATGTACATACAGGCGGTCAAGATAGGCCGTCTCGTCTATGTCTCCAAAACCCACCATGGTGCTGCCCTCAAAAGCGACCAGGCTGTAGTGCTCCCGAAGGGAGCGGTCCCATGCGTCCAGATCCACTTGTCCTGTAGCCCATGCGTCCAGCTGTTCCTTTGTATAATCTGCGGCATTGACCGTGTGTACTGTATTGTAAAACAGCTCCGCAATCTCCCTGCAATCTGAGGATCGGTATTCCCTTATTATCATTTTTCACCTCAACACATCAATCGTTTGAAAGACTTATAGCATAAGTCTACTACAAAACCACGGAGCATTCCACGCCATTGTGAAATAAGCTGCTGAACTTTTTATTCTTGCCTACTGTTTTTTGTAGTAGGCCTCTTCCCTGCTGTCTTTATTGCTTTTTGCCCGCAGCGGCCTTATAATTGTGGGCATTCAAAGGAATTGTTTTCGGAGGTGCCGCCATGGTACATCTGCTGCTTGCTCTTATATACCTGTCCTTCATAAGCCTGGGCCTGCCCGACGGACTGCTGGGGGCAGGATGGCCCAGCATGTACGGCGAGCTGGGAGCCCCGGTATCCGCCGCCGGCATGGTCTTTATCATAATCTCCGCCGGCACCGTGGCCTCCAGCCTTCTCAGCGAGAGGCTGAACCTGAAGCTGGGGCCGGGGAAGGTCACGGCCTTCAGCGTGGCCATGACCGCCGCCGCCCTTATGGGCTTTTCCTCCTGTACTTCCCTGTGGCAGCTGTGTCTCTGGGCCATACCCTACGGCCTGGGGGCCGGCAGCGTGGACGCCTGTCTCAACAACTATGTGGCCCTCCACTACGCCAGCCGCCACATGAGCTGGCTCCACTGTATGTGGGGCATAGGCGCCTCCGCCGGGCCTTACATAATGGGCGCGGTGCTCACCGCCGGGGGGCACTGGAGCCGGGGCTATCAGCTCATTGGCCTTATCCAGATAGTCCTCACCGCCGTGCTGCTGCTGAGCCTGCCTCTGTGGAAAAAGAGCGCATACAATACCGAAACGGAAAGCCGTGAGCCTTTAAGTCTCCGGCAGGTCTCCCGCATCCCCGGGGTGAAGGCCATGCTTCTCAGCTTCTTCTGCTACTGCGCCACGGAGCAGACCGTAGGCCTCTGGGCGGGCTCCTATCTGGTGCTCCACCGGGGCATGGCTCCGGAGCTGGCCGCCTCCTTTGCCGGGCTCTTCTACATGGGCATAGCCCTGGGCCGGGCCCTCAACGGCTTTTTCACCCTGAAATTTTCCGACACCCGGCTGACCCAGGCGGGCTTCGGCATCATCCTTTTGGGTATTGCCGCCGTGCTGCTGCCCCTGGGAGACATTGCCGCTCTCATCGGTCTGGGCCTCATCGGCCTGGGCTGCGCCCCTATCTATCCCAGCATCATCCACGCCACCCCGGAGCGCTTCGGGGCGGAGCGCTCCCAGGCAGTTATCGGTGTGCTGATGGCCAGCGCCTACCTGGGCAACTGCCTGATGCCGCCTCTCTTCGGCCTCATAGCCAACCGCATAAGCATCTCCCTGCTGCCCCTGTACCTGCTGCTCATCCTGGTGCTGATGGCCTCCATGCATGAGCTGGCCCTGAGGCGGTGCCGGGAACATTAAAAAACTGTGCTGGGCTTTAGCTCAGCACAGTATTTTCTTGCATTTGTAGGGTCAGGCCTTGTCACTCCACGGTGACCAGGCCGTCCTCCCCTACGGTGACCGTCATGCCGGTCTGGACGTAGCTTAGGAAGTCCTCTCCCAGGCTGTCCACCACAGGCATTTTGGCCTCGGTCCACACGTCCCCCAGGATGGCCCCGGAGGCCGCCAGGGAGTCTATGGGCAGGCTGAAGAGCATGCAGGCGGGCTGCTTGCCCAGGGAGCACACGGTGTAGAGCACCATGCCCCCGGTGGTGGAGCCTATGGTCATGGGCAGGCACAGGGCCTTGCCCAGCATGGGCTTTTTATAGATGTCCGGGTTGTTCTGGTCCCCGCATTTCACCTGCTTGTCCCCGAACATTATGGCCATCTGATAGCTGGCCAGGGTGTTGAAGCCGCCCCGGCTCACCAGGGCCTCGGCGGTGCAGGTGCCGGGCACTACCACGCGGCCTTTGAACTGCTTCATATCTTCCCCTCCTTGCTGGTGATGATGTCCAGTATCTCGCTGTCGGTATAGTATCTGGCGCTGGTGTAGGTGCGCAGCTTATTGGAGGAGGTGATGACCGCCTTCTTCTTGCAAAGGGGATTGTTCATGTACATCAGCGGGCATATATAGCTGACAACCACGCCGTAGCTGGCCAGTCTCCCGGCGCAGGCGGTCTTGTTCATCTCCTTAATAACGGCGGGGGAAGCGGTGAATACCGTGGGCACGGTGACCTTGTCCAGGCAGTTTGCCCGGAGCTTTGCCTCTATGGCATCGGCCCAGTCCTCCATCTGCTTGAGGGTCATGTGGGGGCAGCCCACAAAGCACAGCTGGGGCTTTGCCTCGGGATTTTTCCAGATGACGGGGTAGTTTGCCTTCACCCGCTCCAGCTCCGCGTCGTCGATGACATAGATCTGGGCGTCCTCCTTGATAAGGCTCTCCCCCAGCTCCTTGGCCTCGGGGGTGAGGTTTGCGATGTGGTAGAGACCCACAGCCCCGTTGGAGGCGGTGGCAGCGCCGAAGTCCTTGAGGTAGGTGCAGTTCTCCTCGTTTAGCTCCGTTCCCAGCCATTTCTCCATACCCTTTATGTATGGCACGTCCTCCATGACCTTCATCCCTATGGCGGAGCCCAGCAGCTGGGCCTCCGGCTTCTTCTCGCAGCGGACCTCCACTATCCAGTCCGCCTTGCGGCCCTCGTCGGTGAGCAGGCCGAACTCCGGGACAAAGCCGGCTATGGAGCCCATCAGCTCCAGGATGCCGGAGTTGCGGTTGCAGCGGGCACCCAGCACGGAGTTTGCATACACCACGGCGGAGGACTCGGCCCATGAGAGCACGTCCCCCTTGCCGGGTTTGTTGCCCATCTGGTCCACGTAGCAGGTGCAGCTGTAGGCATCGTCGTCCAATATGCCCAGCTTGCGCATCTGCTCCTCATAGCGCTGCTGCTGGGTGTACATTATCTTGTTGAAAACTATATTCTCCAGAAAAGAGCTGGGCACATTTTTGTCCAGGGGCCGGGGGTCGGCGGTGAACTTCTGTCCGGCGGTGAGCCCGGCGGAGATGAGCTGGTCGTACATGTCGTAGACCGGGGCCATCACCTTCAGGCCGAAGCTGATGACCGTATGGCCGTACTGGCTTGTGACAGGCACCATGCGCTCCGCTCCAAAGGTCTCGCCGTACATCACCAGGGTCTTGACCACCTTGGCCATCACTTCGCCCTTGGCTCCGTCCAGCAGCGCCTGCTGCTCGGCTGTAAGTTGCATATTATCACTGCCTTTCATATTTTAAAATTTTTAACTGTCTGAAGTTTATCATTCCCCGGGCCAAAAGTCAATGAATGCCCGTCCTTCCCCCGGGGTGCAGAAAATTTTTTTGCAAATTTAAGAAAAACACGGCTGAAACCCTTGCAATCCGTACATAATTCTGGTATTATATCAAGGCATTTCGCACGGGAGTGGACTTTCCCCCATGTGGCTTCGGTTCCGGGGCTTGGTGGAGGGGTTGAAGCTCCCGGAGGAAAATAACAAAATTTGGAGGAAATCAAATGTCAGTAGTATCCATGAAGCAGCTGCTGGAAGCCGGTGTCCACTTCGGTCACCAGACCCGCCGCTGGAACCCCAAGATGGCCGAGTACATTTACTGCGAGCGCAACGGCATCTACATCATCGACCTGGCCAAGACCGTGAAGAAGCTGGAAGAGGCTTACGACTTCGTCCGTGAGCTGTCCGCCAACGGCCAGTCCATCCTTTTCGTGGGCACCAAGAAGCAGGCCACCGATTCCGTGAAGGAAGAGGCCAGCCGTGTGGGCATGCACTATGTTAACGCCCGTTGGCTGGGCGGCATGCTCACCAACTTCAAGACCATGCGCACCCGCGTTGACCGCCTGGCTCAGCTGAAGAAGATGCAGGAGGACGGCACCTTCGACATGCTGCCCAAGAAGGAAGTCATGAAGCACCTGGGCGAGATGGCCAAGCTGGAGAAGTACCTGGGCGGCGTCAAGGACATGAAGAAGCTCCCCGGCGCTCTGTTCGTAGTGGACTCCCGCAAGGAGCACAATGCCATTGCCGAGGCCCGCAAGCTCCACATCCCCATCGTGGCCATCGTTGACACCAACTGCGACCCCGATGAAGTGGACTACGTCATCCCCGCCAACGACGACGCTATCCGCGCTATCCGTCTCATCGCCGCCACTATGGCCAATGCCGTTCAGGAAGGCCGTCAGGGCGTTGACGCCGAGGCCGAGACCGAGGCTGAAGCTCCCGTGGGGGCCGAGGCCGAAGCTCCCGTGGAGGAGTAATATAACAGAATCCTGGGGCGTCGGCGCTTTCGCCCGCGCCCCTTTTCTTGAGATTATTTACAGGAGGAATATTTAAAATGGCTTTTACCGCTCAGGATGTTAAGACTCTCCGTGAGATGACCAACGTTGGTATGATGGACTGCAAGAAGGCCCTCACCGAGACCGACGGCGATATGGACAAGGCCGTTGAGTGGCTGCGTGAGAAGGGTCTGGCCAAGGCCGCCAAGAAGGCCGGCCGCATCGCTGCCGAAGGCATGGCCTATGCCGAGGTCTGCCCCGAGTGCGGCGTGGGCGCCGTTGTTGAAGTCAACTGCGAGACCGACTTCTGCGCCAAGAGCGACCTGTTCGTGGCCTTTGTCAAGGACATCTGCAAGGTGGTCCTGAAGGACGCCCCCGCCGACGTGGCCGCCCTGATGAACTGCAAGTACCCCGGCAGCGAGCTCACCGTTGCTGAGACCCTCCCCGAGAAGGTCATGTCCATCGGCGAGAACCTGCAGATCCGCCGCTTCGTCCGCTTCGACAAGAACACCAGCGTGGCTTATGTCCATGCCGGCGGCAAGATCGGAGTGCTGGTGAACCTGGCCGTTGAAGGCGGCATCGACGCCACCGAGATCGGCAAGGACGTTGCCATGCAGATCGCCGCTCTCAATCCCCGCTTCTGGGACAAGAGCATGGTCACCCAGGACGTTCTGGACGAGGAGAAGAAGATCGCTCTGGCCCTCATGGACCAGGATCCCAAGATGGCTTCCAAGCCCCAGCAGGTGAAGGAGAAGATCGTCCTGGGCAAGATGAACAAGTTCTACGAGGAGAACTGCCTGCTGCAGCAGGAGTTCGTCAAGGACAATTCCATGACCGTGGAGAAGTACATCGCCAGCGCCGCCAAGGCTCTGGGCGGCTCCGTGAAGTTCGTGGACGCCGTTCGCTTCATGAAGGGCGAGGGCATCGAGAAGAAGGAAGAGGACTTTGCCGCCGAAGTGGCCGCTCAGATGAACATGAGCAAGTAAGTCTCCGCCCCACGCTAAAATTTCAAATCCGAAACAACCGCCTCCCCTGTCCGCCGGACAGGGGAGGTTTTTTTACAGGCCGCCACGGGCATTGCCCGTGGTTTTTCTTTACTTCTGTCTGT